>JBNMIE010000016.1:0-33917 GCA_050873125.1 Prevotella sp. | reverse complement strand
GCCTATCTTATGCAAAAATAGTGCAAACGAGCGCAAAGAAAGTTTACTTTCAATTTGCCGAGTGCAGCCTATCTTATGCAAAGATAGTGCAAAGTTCTGAGGATACGAAAAGAATATGCGGATTTTTTCAATCTATGTGCTAAAGTCGTTGAGATGTTCCACTTAGAAACATGTTTTCGGTAAAAATCTGTCATTTTGCCACCTTTTCTTGCAATACATTATATATCAAATGGTTATGGGTGGCAGATGGTGGATAACAGATGAGATATCTGTCACCCCAAGAACAGAGGCAGTTCATGTCTGAACAAAGTGTTCAAAATCGGAAACTGAGTCTGAACTATTTGTTCAAGACCCTTGAACTAAAAGTTCAAAGCGGAGAAAGCATATCTACGGCTGCCTCGGCGCCATGTCAAACGAATTATTCATGGGAATGTCAAGGCTGAAAGCCTTGCCCTATGTCAAGTCTTTTGCGGACTTTCAGCCCGCATTATGCTTTGGCAATATCAGTCTGGGGTATGCTATCTTCCTACAAGTTCATCGGGTAAGCCGGATTGGTGGCAGATGGTTGCAGATAGTTGCAGACATCTGCCACCCGTAAACGTCTATAAATCAACAGAATAAACCGAAGGTGGCAAAAGTGGCAAATCTTTTGCAAACTTTTTCATGGGGGACCTTGAATTCAAGGTTGACGAAATGCTCATGGTGGGCACAGAATGCCATAAACGAGAAAATCCGCAACCCTTGCCGAGCAAGAAATTGCGGATTTTCACGTTGTCCCAGGCGGATTCGAACCACCACTGACAGAACCAAAAACTGTAGTGCTACCATTACACCATAGGACAATTGCGGTGCAAAGGTAGTGGTTTTTTACGCCACTACCAAATTATTTTGTATCTTTTTTATTTCACTGTAATCAGGAAATAGTTTTTCTTTCCCTTTTGCACCAAGAGATATTTGCCGTCAATCAGATCGTCTGCTGTAACAGCCTGGTCGAAAGCCTGCAACTTCTCCTTGTTGAGCGACACACCGCCACCTTTGACGAGCTTGCGCATCTCACTCTTGCTGGGGAAGATTTCCATGCCTTCCTGATTGAACAAATCCACTGCTGCGCCACCGAGCAGACTCTTGTCGAGGTCGTAGTGGGGCACGTTGGCGAAGACATCGCGAAGGGTAGCCTCGTCGAGCTGGGCGAGATTCTCCTTGGTAGCCTTGCCGAAGAGGATGTTGCTGGCAGCGATGGCCATCTCGAGGTCTTCCTTGGAGTGTACCATTGTGGTCACCTCCTCGGCGAGACGCTTCTGCAGCACACGACGACCCGGATCCTGCTTGTGCTCTTCCACAAGGGCAGCAATGGTCTCCTTGTCAAGGTCGGTGAAGATCTTGATGTATTTCTCAGCGTCCTCATCGCTCACATTGAGCCAGAACTGGTAGAAGGCGTAAGGTGTGGTGCGGTTGCGGTCGAGCCAAATGTTGCCACTCTCAGTCTTGCCAAACTTCTTGCCGTCGGCCTTGGTGATGAGCGGACAGGTGAGGCAAAAGGCCTCAGCCTCGTTGCCCAGTGTACGGCGGATAAGCTCGGTACCGGTGGTCATGTTGCCCCACTGGTCGTTGCCGCCCAACTGAAGGCGAACGCCATAGTGCTGATATTGATAGAGGAAATCGTAGCCCTGGAGCAACTGATAGGTGAACTCGGTGAATGAAAGGCCGTCGCGGGCCTCGCCGTTCAGACGTTTCTGCACGCTGTCCTTGGCCATCATGTAGTTGACGGTGATGTGCTTGCCCACCTCGCGAGCGAAGTCGAGGAAGGTGAAGTCCTTCATCCAGTCATAGTTGTTGACCAGTTCAGCCTTGTTAGGCTCAGTGCCGTCGAAGTCGAGGAATTTGGACACCTGCTTCTTGATGGCCTCCTGGTTGTGGTAAAGGGTTTCGGAATCAAGCAGGTTGCGCTCCTGGCTCTTGCCAGAAGGGTCGCCAATCATACCAGTCGCACCGCCCACGAGCAAATAGGGTTTGTGGCCACAGCGCTGCAGATGACGCAGCATCATGATGCCGCAGAGGTGACCGATATGAAGAGAGTCTGCCGTCGGGTCAGTGCCGAGATAGGCAGACACCATGTGGGTGTTGAGGTATTCCTCTGTACCTGGCATCATCTGTGCCAGCATACCACGCCATTTCAATTCTTCAACAAAATTTTTTGCCATAGAATGTGATTGTTTTATTTATACTCAAATTGATGGGACCCGAAACATTATCGGAAACTTACGGCACGGGGTCATAGCCCGAACCACCCCATGGATTGCATCTCAATATTCGCCAGATGGCCAACAGCAGTCCCTTGACAGGGCCGTGCTTGACCAACGCCTGGCGGGCGTATTCGGAACAGGTGGGAGTGAAACGGCAGGAAGGGGGTGTGTAGGGGGTGATAAAGCGCTGGTAGAACAAGATGGGCAAAAGCAGCAGCCAAGTGATGGCCTTTGAGATGCCCTTGCCTACCTGTCGCAGCAAGCCTACTATTCCTTCACACCGCATATCTTCTCTCCTATCCTTTCCAAGAGGTTTTTCACACGCTGCTCCACCATGGCCGAGTCGTGCAGATTGTTGTCGAGCCAGATAAACGCCACGACAACGGCCTTGCCGGCATCCATATTGTCCAATGGAAGCATCTGCTTGTTGCGGCGGTAGGCTTCGCGGAGCTGCCGCTTGACGCGGTTGCGCTTCACGGCGCGTTTGAAATGACGTTTCGACACGCTCACCATCACTTGTGCCTGTGGCTCACCGGGCATACGGTCGGTCAGCATATAGACCGCCCTGACGGGAAATGCAGACATTGACTTGCTGCCGCCCCCGCCAAAGAGCGTCTCAATCAACCGGAAGTTGTGAAGGCGCTCTTGTTTGCACAGAGTGTGTCGTTCGGTCATATAATTACTATAATAGAATATCTATATTGGGATTATTCCTCGTTTTGGAGATAGGCCTTCAAGGCTCCTGTCATCGAAGGATATTCCTTGGTGGGCGCCTTCAGGTCGAGACGGAAGCCTTCCTCCTCCACGGTCTTGGCTGTGGCTGGGCCGAAGGCGGCGATACGCAGGTCGCCCTGCTTCAAGTCGGGGAAGTTTTTCGACAAGGCACGCACACCCGTAGGGCTGAAGAAGATCATCATGTCGTAGTCGAAATTCTTGCGTTCTTCCTCGGTGAAGTCGTTGGTCACCGTGCGATACATCACGCACTCCGTATGGTTGAGCTTGCTGGCGTCGAGCAGGTTCTTCACGCTGTCGTCGTGAACGTCGCTCAGCGGAACGAGATATTTCTCCGACTTGTGTTTGGCCATGACAGGCACCAGGTCGGCAATCTTTCCGGTAGCGCCGAAGAACACCTTGCGCTTGCGATATTGCACATATTTCTGGATGTAGAGCGCAATGGTCTCTGTCACACAGAAGTATTTCATTTCTTCCGAGATGTTCAGTCTAAGTTCTTTCGCAAGTTTGAAGAAGTTGTCGATAGCATGTCGTGAAGTGAAGACCACGGCGGTGTGACTGAGGATACTCACTTTCTGCTGTCTGAATTCCATGGAGGTCAAACCTTCCACCTTGACGAATGGTCTGAATACAATTTCCACCCCGAACTCCTTCTGAATGTCATAATAGGGAGATTTATCACTGGCCGGTTTAGGCTGTGATACCAAAATCTTCTTAATCATCGATGTCCTAAAAATTTATTTTCAAATTGTTTCCAATTAGCGTCAATACGCCCACCAATGAGAGTAAAGGCACTATTTCAAGCGCACAAAAGTACAAAATTATTTGCAGAATATTGCCTAAACCTCTGAAAAAGATGATATACAGCTTGTAAAAGGTCAACAATTTAAACAAAACAACAAGGATAAACACGCAACTGATGGCATTTCCGATGGACAAATTGAAGTAGGCAAGCAACAACACAACCGGGAAGAGGGTCACTCCTTCAAGCGAGTTGATGAAGAGATATGACCGCACCCATTGTCCGCTTTTTTTCCTATCAAAGAACGTCCAGTTGACCAAACTGTAGAGCAGGGTCTTGCACAGCGAATAGGCCACCACCACACCGAAAAATATACCTATCAGATAGTAGGGAGATGGCAACAGATAGGTGGTGGAGATGAAACTATTGGCATAGAAATAGGCGATAATGGCAAAGAGCAGGCAGGTCTGCAAGGTGAGGATAAACTGGAAACGAATCTCACTCGAGGTCTCTGTCATCATGTCGCTGCTGCGTGGCACATAGAAGAAATGCTTGGTCTGCCGGAGCAGGAAAGACTTGGATTTGGCAAAGGAGACCAATGCCAACAGGAAACAAATCATCAGCAGACTGGTGATGGAGTTGTCACCACTCAGCGTGTAGGGCACAGGGTCGCCAGCCACACCGGGACGCGACGCGCCCTGCTCGGGATGGTAATAGGGACTCTCCACAAAGGGGCTTTCCTGGCTGTAGCGCATGTTGGACAAGCTCACCTTGTCGACACACTTCAGTCCAAAGGTGGTGAGCGTATCGACTCGGGTGTTGTAGTTCACATGTTCGGGTTGGAAATTAGCCTGAATGATGGAATCCTGCTGTTCGGGAGTGGCATCCTTCGGCAGCCATTTCAGCACCTCATAGGGATGCTTTGGCTTGCCATGGTGCACTTCCTTGGCAACTTCCTGTTCTTCTAAAATCTCTGCCGACGATATGGAATCTGTCTGCAACATGTCGTTATTCCCTTTAATTCTGATGATTGCTTGAAGACGTCAGTAGGAATTGTCGTCCTCCTGTAGACGGCAATCCCTATTGACGCTGTATGAGTCGAGCCTATACAGGCACGACATGGTTATTTGAAAAATTCTTTCTTGATGTCGTCCACACGGTCGAGTTTCTCCCATGTGAAGAGCTCCACTTCCATCGTCTTGGTGGGATGATAGTGGCTGGTGAAGGTCTTGGTGACGACTTCGTTCTTGCGGCCCATGTGTCCATAGGCTGCCGTCTCGAGATACATCGGCTGGCGCAGTTTCAGTTTGCGCTCGATGGCTTTCGGACGGAGGTCGAACATCTCATTGATTTTCTTGGCAATCTCGCCGTCGCTCATCTTCACGTGGCTACGGCCATAGGTGTTCACATAGATGCTGACAGGCTTTGCCACACCGATGGCATAGCTGATCTGGACGAGCATCTCGTCTGCCACTCCTGCTGCCACCATGTTCTTGGCGATATAGCGGGCAGCATAGGCTGCGGAACGGTCTACCTTGCTGGAGTCCTTGCCGGAGAAAGCGCCACCACCATGGGCGCCCTTGCCGCCATAGGTGTCGACGATAATCTTGCGACCGGTCAGTCCGGTGTCGCCATGAGGACCGCCAATCACGAACTTGCCTGTAGGATTGACGAAATATTTGATGCCGTCGTTGAAGAGGTCGAGCACCTTCTGGTTGTGAATTTGTGCCTTCACCCGGGGCATGAGGATGTTCACCACATCGTCCTCGATGCGGGCAAGCATGCTCTCGTCGTCGGGACCGAAATCATCGTGCTGTGTGGACACCACGATGGTGTCGATGCGCTCGGGGATGCCGGCATCGCTATACTGGATGGTCACCTGGCTCTTGGAGTCAGGACGCAGATAGGTCATCTGCTTGCCTTCACGGCGTATATCGGCGAGTGTGCGCACAATGAGCTGTGCCAAGTCGAGCGAGACGGGCATATAGTTCTCGGTTTCGTTGGTGGCATAACCGAACATCATGCCCTGGTCGCCAGCGCCCTGATTGTCGTCACGGCCATTGTCGACGCCACGGTTGATGTCGGCACTCTGCTCGTGGATGGCAGTCATGATGCCGCAGGAATCGCCATCAAATTGATACTCTGATTTCGTGTAGCCTATCTTCTTAATGGTTTTGCGGGCAATGGTCTGCAAGTCGATATACGCGTTGGAACGTACTTCTCCCATAATTACCACCTGTCCCGTGGTGCAAAAAGTTTCGATAGCGCAGCGTGCATTCTCGTCGTAAGCCAAAAACTGGTCGAGAAGCGCGTCTGATATCTGATCGGATACCTTGTCTGGATGTCCCTCAGATACGGATTCGGAAGAAAATAAGTAAGACATATTTTATTATTTATATATTGTGACGTGCAAAGGTAGTGCAAAATTCTGATAAGCGAATAGAATAAGAATATATTTTTATTCTTGAGCGTGAAGAATTTATCCAAATCGAAGACAATACAAAATAAAAGGCAACTTGTTTGACTTTTATTTTTATTGTTGACTGAAAGAAAAACGAGTTCGGGGTGCCAGAACAAAAACTGGCACCCCGAACCTTTATGATAAATTGTCTATATACTTACTTCTCAGGAGCAAGCACCACTTCCACGTGGTTGCCGGCAGCCAGAAGTTTCTTCAAGTATGCAGCAATCTTGGCTGGTGTGATGCCCTCAACCACCTTCTTGTAATTGGTATAGGAATCCACACCATACTCATCGTAGTTGTTGATGATGTTCATCCAGTAGCCATTGGTCTTCACTGCCATGTCAATAGACTTGAGCATGTTGGCCTTGATCTTTGCCACCTTGTCCGGATCCACCTTCACGGTGTTGTCCTTCACGATGCTCTTGAGCAGACCTACAGCCTGTTCGCGCTTGTTGGGATCCATTGGGCAGTAGCTCTGCAAGGTAGCGATAAACTCCTTGCCGTTGCGGGAGAGACTTCCGTTGGCGCTGACAGAATAGGCTGCACTTGCATCCTCACGAATCTGCTTGAGATACTCCATTGAGAGCACGTCTCCTGCCACACCGGCGAGCACGGCATTCTCAAGAGAGTATGGCATCTTGGCTGTCCACATCTCCAAAGCGATGCACTTAGGAGTCTCCATCTTGCGGGTGAAGTTATTCTCCACCTCGCCCTTCACATACATATCCATCTGCTTGTAGGTCTTGGCTTTCTTGGGATCGCCAGGCAGAGAGGCAATATACTGCTCGATGAGCGGACGGAGCTTGGCCTCGTCGAAATTGCCGAGGAAGGTGAAGGTGAACGCACCAGCATTGGAAAGCATCTCGCGGCCAATCTCGAGCATACGGTCGTAGTTGATGCCGTCGAGGTCCTTGATGTCTGCTGGAGCAAAGCGCTTCTGATGACCGCAAATGGTGACGCTCACGCTGTCGCCGAACACGCTCTCTGGAGCAAGATCCTTGTTCTTGAGCTTCATCTTGAGCGATGCGAGCATCGTATTATAAGAGGTGGTGTCCTTCTTGATGTTGGTGAAATAGAGATAGAGCAGCTGCATCATGGTCTCCAAATCCTTCGGTGTGGAACTTCCGCTCACGGACTGTGAGTAGAGGCCTGCGCCGAACGAAACGCCACACTGCTTGCCGGCAAGAGCCTTGGAAAGTTCGTTGTTGTCGAAGTTGCCCAAACCGCTCACCTCGATGGCGTTTGTCATGTATTTCAAGTTCTTGAAGTCCTTCTCGCCATAGAGGCTCTTGCCGCCCTTGGCACGACCATTCATCACGACAGCGTCTGCCTTGAAGTCGGTATGCTTCAGCAGCACACGAGCGCCATTGGAGAGGGTCAGCTCCTTGTAGCCAAACTTCTTGTTTTCCTTCTCGCTGACAATCTTGCCCTTCTTGGGAAGTACAGGAATCAGCGGTTCGTTCTTCACATTGTCCACATAAGGCTCTACCTTCTCGGCACGGGCCTTCTTCACGGTCTCGGCCATCTGCTGCTCTGTAGGATAGGTCTTGCCTTCCTTCTCCTGGGCATTGATGCTGGCCACGAAGTTGGTGTCCGACTCAGACACGAGGCTCTGCATATAGCGGTTGAGCACATTCACGTTGACCATCGGAGCGATGCGCTTCATGATGGCATACTGGTCTTCAACGGATGGGATAGGTTCGTTGGAGAGATAGTTGTCGCGATAGTCGTCGCCATAAGAAGAGTTGGAAATCTTGTTGCGCTCGTTATACATCTTGTCAAGGCTTGACATATAGTTGGCCTTGGCGCGGTCATACTCGCTGGCATTGAAACCATACTGGCGGGCACGGTTCAACTCGCGGATACCAGTGGCGAGCACATCCAGTTCCTTGCCGTCCTTAGCCACGGCATTGAAAGAGAAGGCGTCCTTGGTCTTGGATATGACATAGTTGCCATAGCCGACGCTCGCACCCATGAACGGACAGTCCGCCTTCTGGGTCATCTCGCCGAGACGCTCATTCAGCATCATGCAGATGAGGGTCTTGGCATAGCTGTCGAGCATATACATATAGCTGTCTTTCAAGGAGTCTGGAGTGACATCATGCTTCATATAGATGCTCACCTGACTGTAAGGCTGTTCCTTGTCCTTGTCGAAGATATAGATGGCCTCGTTGTTGTCTGGCACAGGCTCGTCAATCACCTTGGCGGCATTGGCGGGAACCTTCACGCCGCTCCACAGTTTCTTGATGAGCGCCTCGGTGTGGTCCACGTCGATATCACCCACCACGATGATGGCCTGATTGTCCGGACGGTACCATTTCTGATAATAGTCACGAAGGAACTTCGGCTTGAAGTTGTCGATGATGCTCATCAGACCGATAGGCATACGGTAGGCATACTTGGAGCCTGGATAGTACTTGGGCAGGTCGCGCTCCATCATACGCATTCCTGGAGTGGAACGCATCTGCCATTCCTGGTGAATCACACCACGCTCCTTGTCAATCTCTTCAGGATCGAGTGTCAGACCGTTTGACCAGTCTTTCAGGATAAGCATACAAGAGTCGAGACTTGACTGACGCTTGGTGGGAACATTGCATACACGATAGACCGTCTGGTCAATGCTGGTGTATGCGTTGAGGTCACTACCAAACTCAACACCGAGAGAACGTGTGTATTCGATGAGGTTGTTGTCCTTGAAGTGTTCAGAACCGTTGAACGCCATGTGTTCAAGGAAGTGGGCCAAACCACGCTGGTCGTCGTTCTCGTTGATAGAGCCCACACGCTGCGCAATGTAGAAGTTGGCAACATGCTCCGGCCAGTTGTTGTGGCGAATGTAGTAGGTCAACCCATTGGGCAATTTGCCAATCCGAACGGCTTTGTCCACAGGGATCTTAGGCATCTGCTGTGCCTGAGCCAATGCTGTCGCAAACACGGCGACAAGCATCAGAATTTTTCTAAGTTTCATTCTCTGTAACGATTATTATAATTATAATTGGCGCAAAGTTAGTACTAAAAAACGGTCGCAACAACAATCGCCCCTATTTTTTAATAAAAATAATATTTTGGCAAGGACTATTTTGCATTACAGCAACTTTTATGTACTTTTGTAGCGGAATTGGCAAAAGCCTTTCCATCTGACTTTTAGAAACAAAAGAAGCGTTATGCTTATCTTGTGAACTTGAGAACCTGAGAAATTCTAAAGAAGAGATACAAGGATAGCATAGTGGTTCTCACGCTATGGCGTGGGCTGCTATTACTATATCTGTATCTCAGGTTTTCTCAGGACCTTCAAGTTTTGGTGTGGTATAAGTGGCGCCACGCTTTTTATTTGTTCGTCAAACCATAAACAATTATATAAATTATGAAACAGTTTAACATGAAGACCTTAGCGGCAACCCTTCTCTTGGCTATGGGCATCCTGCAATCTTGCTCCAACCATGACGACCTGGACAATTACACGCCAACGAACTTTAATGTGGTGGGAAAAGTGGAAAAAGGACCTTTCGTCAGAGGTACAAGCATCCAGATGCAACCGCTTGACGCCGACTTGGACGAGACGGGCCAGTCATACACCTCTTCTATTACAGACAACGAGGGCACTTTCACCTTCGGCTCCAAACTGCTGCAGTCTCCTTATGTCAAGCTTGCGGCATCCGGCTATTATTTCAACGAGGTGACTGGCGATTTGTCTGCCGGCACTTTGGCGCTCAATGCCGTGGCAGATCTGCAAGATGCGCAGACCGTGAATGTGAACATTCTTTCCCATTTGAAATACCAGCGAGTGTTGCGCTTGGTAAAAGACCATGGCTTGTCATTCAAGGACGCCAACAAGCAAGCACAGCAGGAAGTACTTACGGCTTTCGGCCTTCAGAAATATGCACAAACCGACGTAAACCGTCTCTCCATAACCGCAGGGACCGACGGGGCAGCAGCTCTTATTGCCGTGTCGTCCATGATTCTTAGCGACCGTTCCGAAGCGGAAGTGACGGAATATCTCTCCGTTTTGTCCGAGGATTTTGCCAAGAACGGCACCTTCTCTGACGACACCAAGCTGCAGTTGCGCAAGGACATGTTCAATGTCAAGGATCAATTGACTGCCATTGCCGACAACATCAAGAACCGCTATGCGGAATTAGGCAAGGACGTGACGGTGAAAAACCTCGTCTATTTCTTCGACTGGGATGGTGATGGCGTCGCCGGAAACGAGATTCCTGCGGAAGGCAGCTTCATCAGTTTGGACCAGACGGAAATCAGGGTTCCAAAAGAAGGCGGCACATACGAAGTCAAGGTCAACACCACCGTGCCCGTCTTTGCCGAATGCCCCGACATCCCTGGTGACAACTATCCCAGTATATCCATCCCATCGGAGTCGTATCGGCTCACGCTCTACGCTGACGGCACCTATACCGCACCAAGCATCGACTGCCAAAAGGAGTTGAGCAACAATGTCTTGAAAGTCACCATCGGGAAAGCCGTTTCCAAGAAGACGCTATCCACTTCCATACCTATTTATAATGCCCTCGGCAATGAAGTGGCACGATTGCAAATCACACAGGAAGGCGACCCGAACCTCAAGGTGGCTGTTCCGCTGTTGGGCAAGGATGGAAAGAATGTTGTTGACGGATTCTTATACGACATGGCGTTAGCGACAACGCTCAACCAGTCCATGGACAGACGTTACACTAAAATCACCAACGACCCACATTTTGTAGCCCCCATATCCAGTAGCGACTCTAATGTCCGCAACCTTTGGAGCTACTATAGTACAAGTATCGGGAGATTGGCAAATATATATAAGGTGGACGCTGAGCAAAGAGCGGTGTATGCACCATTCTTGAATGTCTACCGCGACTTGTGCTATTATAATATGGTGACTTGGTGGGGCGGTGTTATCCTTGTGCCCAATGAAGGATTCAGCGACGCCTTCCAGTTTTCCCATCCCAGAAGTTCCGAAACGGAAGTATTGTCAAGGATAGAAACAGAACTGTCGGAAGCCCTCCCCGACTTGGACGAGAAGCGGAACGTGGCGCTTGCGACAAATGCCGATGAGGCATTGTTCATATCCAAAGATGTGGCGCGCATCATCCTTGCCAAAGTATATATGTACCGCCATCAATGGCAAAAGGCCAAGGACCTGCTTGAACAAGTGGTTTCAAAAGGACTGTATGCGATAGAGAAAGTGCCGGCAAGCTACACGGCGTCCAGCAAAGACCTGATTTTAGGCTTTGAGGAAAAGACCAGCACAAGAGCCGGCAGCGCAATCGTACCAATCTTGACCCTGACAGATACGGAATTGCTCTACGCCGAGTGTCTGATATATCTCAACAAGGCCAGCGAGGCAGCACAGTATCTCTCGAAAGTCAGCAAGACCAACGGACTCACAACGCCAGCCACCAGCATCGCTGGACTGAACCAGTTGAGAAAGTCGCTCAAACTGCAAGACTACTTCGCCTTCTTGAAGCGCAACGGACTCGCCCAATCGGAACTTGGTCTGCAGCAATATCAGTTGCTGTTGCCCATCCCCGATTCAGAGCGTTCTTCCAATCCCGCAATGACACAGAATCCTCAATATTAGTTCCCCATCATAAAGCAATAGCCCTCTTTGCACCGTTATCGGCAAAGAGGGCTCTTTTTGTATCGCTTACTTGAACAAGTCTTTGATGGTTTTGTGCAATACAGGACCATGCATATTCTGCAGAACAATGTTTCCGTCACGGTCTATCAGCACGATATAGGGGATGGCTTGCACAGCGTATGCCAAAGCTCCCGGATCCTTGAACCCTTGCAGCGAGGAAATATGGGTCCAGGGGAGGTCATGCTTCTTGATAGCCTCAGCCCATTTCTGCTTGCTGGTGTCAAGCGACACACTGACCACATTGAATCCCTTGTCGTGGTATTCGGCATAAAGCGCCTTCAAGTCTTTCGCTTCCTGGATGCAGGGGCCACACCATGAAGCCCAGAAATCCAGCAAGGTCACCTTGCCTTTCTGCACATAGTCGGAGAAGTTTACCGCCTTGCCGTCTGGGGTCTTGGATGCGAAATCCTTGTAAGGATTGCCCGCCGTGGTGGCCTTTCTGGCCTGTTCGGCATCACGCTGCGCCTCCACCTCAGCCTCAGCCAAGCGTTCCGCCAGACGAAGATAGACAGGATTTACCTTCTTGCTCATTTCCTCATAGAAATCAGCCGGGAAGAAATCCTTGCCATAAGTGAGAAACAGTCGAGCTCCCACCTTATTATATATATTAGCGGCAATAAACGCATTGAGATATTTGCGGTTGCCTTGATAGAGGGCGGCGAGTTTCTGCGAATAGGCATCGTTCTCTGCGTCTGTATAAGGACGTTTCTTCTCCGCCTCCTGACGCTGCTGCATCATCTGGTCCACTTGACGGCGCACATCCCGATCGTGGGTCAGCACCATGTCATCATACTGTTGGTTCAGTGTTCCGCCCTTGAGGGTTTGCACATAGTCGTGGCAATCGGCTTCCACCTTACCCTTCTCCAAGATGCAATTGAGCTCCGGAAGACCATAGTCGAAATGGCGGTCTTTGGGTGGCAGTGTCACCAATGCCCAACAAGCGCTGTCGGGGGCGGCAACCGAGAAGTGATATTGTCCGTTCTCAATCTTGCAACTGTCCACCCGGACATTCTTGTCGCGGTCCGCCACATCGGTCTTGAGCAAATAAATCGTCAATCCGTCATACTGCTTGGTGTTCACATTGCCCTTCAGCTCAAAGGTTTGTGCCTGGGCTGACAGTCCCAACACCAACAGAGCGGATGTCAATATTGTTGTTTTCATTTGATATTCAATATTTCGTTGTATTCCTTACCTTCTATAATCTCCAACGCACGCTTCATCACATTATTTTGTGCATTGAAGAGTTTGTAATAGAGATTGTTGTCTTGATAGAGCTGACTGCAAATCACGGCTTTCATCTGTGCCTTGACCATCGCTTCCGACCGGGCATAGTCAGCCTTGTCAGTTGGGATACCAGCTCCCTCAGCGGTCTGGCACACGGCCTTCATCACCTCTTCCGGCGTTTCATATCCCTTGATGAAACTTTCAGTTGTGGGATATTTCTTCAACAGTTGTGCTTTCAAGTCTTGCACATATTTCTTGCCCACTGCGGTCTGCACCCCACTATAGGTAATCAAGGCATACCAATTGGTCATATAGTCGGCATTGGGTTCCACATCCACATCGGCCTCCACACCGCCCTTGCACTTCAAGGGGCGATGGGTCAGCATTGACTTCCACACTCGGGTGGAGTCGGTAAACGTCATGCCGTTGTAGGGTTTCTGGATAGACATGCCGGCAGGAGTGAGATAGCGGGCCACGGTGATGCGCAACGCCGAACCGTCGCTGAAGGGAAGGGTCTCCTGGATGAGTCCCTTGCCGAAAGTGGTCTTGCCCACCAGCACGCCACGATCCCAATCGCGGATGGCAGCGGAAAAGATTTCGGCTGCCGATTTCGTCTGGTCGCTCACCAACAACACGAGCCGTCCCTTCTCCATGTCACCCTTGGTCTTGGCCTTGAACGATTCGCTTGGGACATGTGCTCCCTTGGTCGAGACGATGACCTTGTCGCCATCGAGGAATTCGTCAGCCATCGCCACTGCCGCATCAAAGAGGCCTCCCCCATTGTTGCGAAGATCGAGAACCAGGTTCTTCATGCCTTGTTTCTTGAGTTCCGCCAAGGTCTTCTTGAAGTCGGCGAGAGTAGTCTCAGAGAACATTGACAGACAGATGTAGCCGGTGGTCTTGGTCGCCATATAATGTGACTTGATGGTGGACGGCATCATGCTGACCGCTGGAGCTGTACCTTTCATTGGGGTAGACGTTGCCGGAGCGGAGGAAGAGGCGGGCTGCCCTGTGATGGCCTCCTCATTGGCTTTGGCAGTCATGGGAGGAAGATATTCCGAGAAGGGGTCTAAGGACTGTAACATCTTGGCAATCTCCGTGTCCACAAACTTCGCCTTGTTGACGCTGTCCACATACATATTGGTGACGGCATACATCGCCATGTTGAATTTCTCCTCAGGGGAGTTCTGTGCCTGTGCCGACAGTGTGGTCAGCGCAAGCAGGGATGCAAATAGTCTTGTTTTCATTTCATCCAATCGGGTTTGGGTTCATTCTTCAAATAGTAGCCAAAGAAGCCTGTCAACTTCTCAGTGAAGTCACGACAGTTGTCCTCGCCACCCATTTGGTGCCCCTCGTTCTTGTAGTAGAGCAACCAAGCAGGACGCTGCAGCCGGCGCATGGCCAGGAAGAGAGCCATGCCTTGATAGGGCTGCACACTGCTGTCTTCCGAACCATGGAAGATAAGAAGCGGAGTATGTATTTTGTCGGCATGATAGACGGCAGAGTTGTCGGTATACATTTGCGGGTCTTCCCATAGTGTCTTGCCGAGCCGCCCTTGGGCGTCTTCCTCAAAATACATGTTGGGCTGGCCTGTGCCGCGCAGCATCAGATAGTCTGCCACCATGTCGGTGACGGCGGAACAGGGAGAAGCGCACTTGAAGAGGTTGGTCCGGGTGACGAGATAGGCGGTCTCGAAACCGCCCCAACTGTGACCATTCACACCAATGCGGGTGCTGTCGGCGATGCCATCGGCAATCAGACTCTTCACACCGCTCACCACGGCATTGTAGCAACTCTCGCCTGGCTTGCCCACTGTAGCGTGGATATCGGGCTGGAACACGATATAGCCATTGCTCACAAACCAGGGAATGTCGATGATGGCACTGCTGTATTCGGGAATGCGGTAGTTGTTCAGATTCTGTGTTTCCCGCTCATAGAAGGTGACCACCATGGGGTAGGATTTCCCTTTCTTATAGTCTTCCGGCAAGAACAGGTTTCCGTCGTTGCGCTTGCCCTCATAATTGGTCCAAGTGTAAAGTCGGGAGGTGCCCCAAGTCAGTTGCCGCTGTTGGGGATTCATGTCTGTGACACGGCGCGGATTGCTGAAATTGACATTGCTCAACCAATAGTCGCGCTCTTCATAGTTTTCTTTCAGCCACAGCAAAGTCTTGCCATCGGCGGAAAAGCCCTTGACACTCAGATTGGAGCCGGGCACCAACGCCACCTTTCTCACCTTGCCGTTGACCAAAGAATAAAGACCGGTGCTCCGGGTGGCCATATCCGTGCCGGAGAGATATTGTCCTCCAGCTATCGAGGGAGCGCACTCCGCCATCTTGAGCCGCACTTGGTTGGCCCTGCCCCACCCTGCGGTCAGACAGACGGCTTTCTGTTGTCCTGCGAGGTCGAGCTGCCACAAGTCGTAGCGGTCATAGACGGTCAGCGTCTTCCCGTTGGTGTCCCAAGAAGCCACGCCATAGGCTCCCGGCGAGAAGGGATAGTCGCTGTCTTCGTCATAGAGCGGATAAGGGATTTTTCCGGTCGACACATCGTGCATCTCTCCTGTCGCCAAATCCACGATGTTCCAGGCTTTCGTCTGGGGCAGATATACGGCGAGCCACTTGCCATCGGGACTCCACGACAGATCAAAGAGACCATGGGAAGCCAACTGCTTGCGAATGCCGTTTACACCTATATAATATAGGTCAGTATTGGGAGTCATCTTCCAATCCGACTCCTTATACCAGGCTGTCGGATCCACAGCAACCGCCCCAAGGATGTTGTCTCCGCCAAAGAATGTCACATTGTGCAGTCCTTTGGTGGGGAGGGCCTTCAGGGTCTTGGTGGCTATGTCATAAATATAGGTGTCATACTGCGAAGCGTCAAAGCCGCCCTGATTGCGAAACTGCCGACGGGGCGATATATTCTCGTCCCATTTCCACAGTTCCAGTGTCACCTTGGGATTTCCTGCGGTCTCATTGTAGGTATAGGTGGTGGGTTCCAAGGATATGAGATACTGGCTGTTGTTGTTGACCAGTCGGGAGGCATAACCAATCTTCGTACCTTCGGGAAGTCCCTTGATATCGGCGAAGTCGAGCAACTTCTGACAGGTGTTCTTGTTCATGTCATACTGCCATAGCATGGTCGGTGTATAGGGATCGTCTGCATGGGTCGTTGCCCCAAAGGTCCCCTTTCCGGTTCCGTCAGTCGGGGTGATGCTGCAAATCTGGCAAGGCACACGGCCTATCGTCTTTGACTGTCCGTTCTCATAATAGCACAGACTCGACGAGGTGCCGTCGGTTTCCACATAGAGCAGACCATTGCCTACCAGCATGCAGTTGGTGGCATTGGGCAGCGGTGTCTTGTTGCCCGTCAGCAGATTGACCATGACGATGCCCTTGCCACCGCCCATCTTGCCCGTATAGGCATAGTCGCTCTGCCCGATGGCAATCATATACTCGCCTTTGGGCCATTGTGTGGTCTTGCCGGTCTGCAAGTTGAGCGTATAGATTTCGTTTTCGCCTTGTGCAGTGGTCTTGCTGTATTTCAGCACCTTTCCTCCTGCCAGAAACTGTTGGTCGGAGATATGGGGCAGCACCCGGGTACTGCGTTTGGCGGCATCATAAAGGAAAACCGAGTCGGGTCCATCGGTATAGAGTCTACGGTATTTGTAGGTCAGCCAACGGCCATTGGCCGACATGCTGATGTTGTCCATCGACTGCCATTTACGACAGTCGTCTATAGACAAAGACCGCTTTTGAGCGGAGGCCGTAGCTCCACTCAAAGCGGTCATAATAGTTAGAGAGATTATCAATCGTTTCATTTACAGAACGCTTATTTCATCTTCTTGATCATCTCCACGGCGCAACTGATCTCGTCGCAGAGTTGGGATGGACTGCCGGAATAGCCCTCGGCAGTGTAGAGCAACTTTCCGTTGCGGACAATGACCTTGCGGGGAATGCCTGAGGAATTGAACAGTTTGGCAAAGATGCTGAATCCGGCACTGTATTCCTTGCTGCCGGGCTTCTTGTTGTCATACATCACGTTGAAGTTGGTGTAGCCTTTGGCCTTCATAAACTTCTCTGTGACAGCCCTGCCCTCATAGCCACGGTCCTGGGTGTTGACAAAGAGGATGACCACATCCTTGTCGTTGGCATATTTGTCCACAGCGAGCTTCATGCCTTCCATGGCAGCCTTACAAGGGGCACACCAGTTGGCCCAGAAATCGATGACCACAATCTTGTTCTTATAGGAAGCCATGCTCACTTGCTTGCCCTGAGCGTCGGTCAGCGTGAAGTTGGGGATGGCTGTGTTCATTAGGTTTGCCTTCACTTCTTCCTCGAGCGCCATCTTGGTCTTGTCGCTCTTCAGTCCGTCCATGAATTTCTGGAAGTCGGCATCGGTCTTGCAACCGCTTTGCTGACGCAGTGCGCTGAGCATGTCGTTGGTCACGGCATTGTATTTCACTGCTGTCTTCAGAGCATTGAGCGCCTCGTCCTTCTTGCCGAGTGCCATCAGCACCTGATAGCGGGCCTCATTGACGGAAGCGTCGGAATAGGCCATTTCCTCGTTGTCAAAATACTTCATGTAGCTGTAGGCCTCATCATAGCGCTTCATCTCGTTCAGCAGTTTGATGTGAGTGCCCAGATGCTCATAGAACTGATAGTCTGCCATCAGCTGTGCCTCTGCCGGTGTGTTGTAGATGCCGTCCATGGTGGAGCGGTCCTGGCGCTTCTCAATCATGAGATCCATCAAGGGCTTGGCGACGCTGTAGATAGTGTCGTTGCTGACAAAGTGCATGCGGAAATTGCGGAAGATGTTCCAGCGGTAGCACTCGCTCAGTGCCTTGAAGTCGAACATTGACAGATGCTTGACAAGGCGGTCATACCGCTTGCCGTCGAACAGAGCCTGGCAATACACTCGGGAGAGATTATAGTACATGTAGTTGGAACTGCTGAAATGCTTGCTTGCCAGACAGTCCTTCTGGGGATACTTGACAAAGAACTTCTCGATGGAGTCGGCTGCCTGTGTGCCCACCAATTGCTGATAGGCCTGGAAGTCGCGGAAACGGGCAGCGTTGCCATTGGGGAAGAGGCGATACATCGCCAACTTGATAGAGTCGGCTTTTGCTACATCCTTGGCCTTGAAACGGTATTCGTTCTCAAAGGTGGACAGCACAAACTCGTTGTTGGGGAACTGTGTCTTCGCCATGTCGAAGAAGTGACCGATGGCCTTGTCATAGTGTTCGCCAGCCATCAGCTCAATGTTCTTCAGATAGAGGTCGATGAAGTCGGGCATGCGGTCCTGATAGTTCTGCACCTCCTTGTTGAGCCACATCATCTCTGCCTCGTCTGAGATGCAGAAGTTGGTGTAGTAGTTGGTGATGGGGAAATACTTCGGACAACGGAAAGTGGCGAAGGCTGCATAACCGCCCGGCAGTGCCGTACCATCGGCCTTGCTGGTCATATACACATAACCGCCATTCTCGTCGTTGTTGTCAACCACCCGGTTGTTGATGTCGCCAGCCCGCATCAGCAGGGCGAAGAAGGCGCAGTCTGAGGGCAGTTGGTATTCACCATGCCACTGGTTCTTGCCCGTCTTCTGCATTGTCACATCGTCCACAGTCCACACATAGTCCTGATACATGTAGATGACTGCCGACAAGGTGTCACGATTGGCGATGGGACCATCGTTGTTGGTGTAGTTGAAACTGATTCTCTGGCCAGCTTTAGGCTGGTTGATGCCCGAGAGTCGAGAGGGAGTTTGAGCTTCTATGCCCATTACCATGAACAGGCACAGAAGCGAAAGCAAAAGCTTTTTCATTTCTTGTTTTATATAAGATGATATGTTAATTTACTGCATCTTCTCCACCTGGGTGCCGATAGCCCCAAGGTCTATGCCCAGCACATTCTTGAAATAGTCGCGCACAGCGATGTACTTCTGTCGGATGCGGTGCTCAGGAACAATTTCCCAAGTAGTCTGGTCGTAAGAGCCGCCACAGTCGAAGCTGTCGTTGAGAAACAGTCTCTCGAATGTCTCCGGAGAATACATTGTCATATATTTCACATAGGTGGCAAAGTCGTGCGACTCGGTGTATTTGTCGTGGGGCATCGAGCCGTCCAAGGCTCCTGCTCCATTATAGCCCCATTCGCCAGAATAGCTTTCGTTATAGTTGTCTTTCCACTTGGTGAACAAGGTGTCGAAGCTCTCCGGAATGGCGATGTTCGCTTTGGCTGTAGCATAAGCCACCATGGCATACGCCACATCGCCCATCACTTCTTTCTTCTGTTCCACCGTCATCTGGTCGACACTCTTATTGGCGAAACCGAAAGCGATATGGCTGTAACCGGCACAGGAGTTTCTGGTTGATTTCACTTTCTGCAGTTTTCCGTCTACCCAATCGCCATCTTTCATACACCAGATACTGTCGCAGAGCATAATCTGGTAGGGCATGCACTTCTTGGCAAAATCCTTAGGCCAAAGGTTGATGCCTTCTTTCACCAGATTCCACGCCTTCTGCACATAAGCCTCATCAGCCTGATTGGCATAGAAAGGTATGTATTCAGTGAAGGCCCAGCGGAATTGGGCATTCGTAAACTTATAGAGCACCATGGAGCCATACTCTTTCTTGAAGTTGACGAATTCCTGGTCATAGTCGTGGTCGCCCTGTGGAAAATCGACAGACAAGCCATCCTCTGACGGGCCGTCCACATCGTCGTTGTCACAAGCCGCAAAGGCAAAGGGCAATGCCAACATTATTATATATAATAACTTCTTCATTGTTTACTTATTTTATCGTTGAAAACTTTATTTTCCTTCTCTCACAGCATGAAGCGGGTTTTGCTCCAGATTGGTGTTGCTGGTAGTCGCCTCTTGCGGAATGGGGAGCGTGTAGCCCACATCGTTTTTCTCGAGTGTGAACGTGGTCTTGTTGCCCGTATTGTCATACCATACATGTTGCAATTCCGGCATGCCGTAGCGACGCAAGTCAAACCAACGGTGAGGATTTTCGAAGCACAACTCCCGACGACGTTCCTCTCTGATAAATTCAATCAAGTTGTTCGCTGTGGTCAGCTGATAGTCGGCATAGGTCTCCGGGGTGAGACGATTCTTTCTAATCACATCAATGTCGCTCACAGCCTTGGCTCCTGAAGCGGCATCGCCTGCTGCGTATTTTTCAGCATAAGCCTCGGCACGGTTCAGATAGAGTTCCGCTGTACGCCAGGCATAGCCTCGTTCCGAATTTCCTTTCTTTATTTCCTGATAGGGATAATACATATATGGAGTTGCCTTGAACATGAATGATTTGCGGAGGTCTCCATCCTCGAATTGCTCGAGTATGTCATCAGAAACGCACAACAGCGTTCCTGCGATTTGAATGGATGTATTGGTACCGCCCACAAACAGTGTCTCGGGGAAGTTGGCGGAGATGAAATTGTTAGTGGAATATTCTATACTGTTATACCGATCAGCAATGACCAGCTGGTAAGTATTCAGATTGCACATCTTCGCATTGCCTTCCAGTGCCTTGTCCACATGTTCTATCACCTTGTCCCAATTCTCCATATAAAGATAGATACGAGAAGCCAGCAAATGGGCGGCGGTCCAGTTGATACGATACTTGCTGACAGCTGTTGTCTTGGTCTGCTCCAACAGACTGCAAGCCTGCTCCACATCTTTTGTCATCTGGTCATAGACAGCGGCTACCGACGCACGGCGAGGGCCGTCGTTTTTGATATCGGAACTCAGCACCAATGGCACTCCCGCCAACTGGTCTGGGGTCGTGCCTGCCATGTTGTAGGGTTGCGCATACATATTGACCAAATACCAGTAGTAGAAAGCCCGAAGGGCCAATGCCTCTCCTTTGGTCTGCTTGCGTTCGGCATCTGTTCCGGAAGCTTTGTCCACCTCACCCAACACTGTATTGCATGCCATGATGAGCTTGTAGAGTTTCTGATAACTGTCATAATAGCCCGTCTGCTTCTTTTCGGTCAGAAGTTGGTCCATATTGGGCTGCCATGTGTAGACATCCTTGAAGGCAAGGTTGGCATCTGAATAAGCCCATGTGTTGTAGCCTATATTCGCCCCTTGCACGTCGTCTGTCAAGACATGGGTTATCGGGTCGATGGCAGTGGTCAGTCCATAGCCCTCACCATTGAGGATCTCCTGATAGTCCTCCACAGTCTCCGGCTTGAACTCGTCTTGTGATGTCTCCTTCAGGAAGTCGCCGCAAGAAGTGAGGGTCGCGGCGGCAAAGAGAACGGAGCATATATTGATATATATCTTTTTCATCTTTCTTTTCTTTATTTTGTTGAACCTTAGAATGAAATGTTGAGCGACAGTGAATAAGACTGTGTGATAGGCAGGGCCACACTGCCGGTGTTGCTGATTTCAGGATCCTGTCCGTTGAAGCGTGAGCTGCAGAGGGTGAACGGATTGGTCACATTGAAGCCTACCGATGCCGAGGTCACCTTGAAGCGGCGCAGGAACTGGTATGGCACGGCATAGGACAACATCAGGTTGCGGCAACGGAAGAAGTCGCCTTTCACGATGCGGGCATCCGAATAGTTGTACATGGTGTAGGTGTTCTTCTGCGAGGCCTGACGGTCTGGAGTGTAGATCAGATAGTCATTGTTGTCGGAGAAGTTCAAACCTGGGATGTCGGTCTGGTCGCCCTCTTGCTTCCAACGGTGGAGCATTTCCTTAGTCATGTTGGTCTGTGGACTTGGCATCTTGTTTTCTCCGTCAAAGAGGAAGTTCAGGCGCTTGTAGTTGCCGAATCCGAAGGCGAACTGGGCAGAAAGGGTGAGGTTCTTCCAGCGCAACGAGGTGGACAGACCGCCATTGAAACGTGGGTCGGCAGGACCTACATATTTTAAATAGGTGGTCGGGTCGTCGCTCTTCTCCACTTCGTCTTCCTTCTCCGAGCAACCTTTGAAGGTGGCGAAACCTGTCTTGGGGTTCAAGCCTGTGAATTCCCAAGCATACACAGCGTTGACAGGTTTTCCGTTGGTATAGACATTGCCTGCCAGATAGTCGTCCAGTTTATAGTTCTGGATGGTGGTGTTGGAGATGTTGTTGGTGTTCTTCGACCAAATGGGAGTGAGGGTCCATGTCCAGTCCTTGGTCTGGATGGGCTTGATGGAGAGGCTCACCTCGATACCGGTGTTCTTCAGACTGGCGCCATTGCGGTAGGTCTGTGTCACACCATACTCGGTTGCCACCGGCAAGTTGAAGATGATGTCACGGCCCTTGCGGAGATAGTAGTCCACTGTTCCGGAAATTCTTCCGTTCAAGACACTGAAGTCGAAACCGATGTTGGTGGTCGCCGTCTTCTCCCATTTCAGGTCGGGATAGGGATAGTGGCTGATGCCCAACTGATATTCACCAGAGTAGCGGTTGATGGTCGGAGTCATATATTTTGCCACAAGATAGGGACTGACGGAAGTGGGCACATTACCCTGCTCACCGTAGGATGCACGGATGCTCATGTCGTCAATCCACTTCACGTTCTCCAGGAACTTCTCGTCGTTCACCTTCCAACGGGCAGAGACGCTCCATACCGGGCTCCACTTGTGGTTGGTATACTGGCCGAAACGGTTGCTGGCATCCATACGGGCATTGAAGTTCAGCACATAGCGGTTCTTGTAGCCATAGACCAAGGTCAGATATTCCGACACGGTGTTGCTTTTGGTCTTGGTGCGGCTTGCAGTGTGCTTCTCCAGAGAGGAGTTCTGTCCATTTTGGGCGACATTGCCCGAAGTGGATGTGTCATATTCATAACTGATGCCCATTCCTCGCTCTGGGAAATAGCCCCACTCCACATCGGTCAGACCGTCATACTGATTGGAGCGCACCTCATAACCCGCCATGGCATTGATGACATGCTGGCGCTCTGAACCGAACATCAGGTTGTAGGTCAACTGGGCACGGCCAGTGTAGCTGACATTGTTGGTGGAAGAATAGTTCAAGATACCTCCATGAGGCAGACGGCTCAACTTCTCAGTGTTGCTGTTTGGAGCCACGGCGCCATAGTCATAGCCACGAATCTGGGCGATGTAGTAGGAACGTTCGTCCGCCCACTGATAGTTGGTGGTGTTGCTATAGTTCACACCGAACGTGGTGTCAAACTTCAAGTTCTTCAGAATGTCGTAGATGACATTTACATTGCCACTGAAACTTCTCACCTTGGCGTCTGCACCGGTGTGGTTCAGTTCGTTGAAGATGTTGTAGCTCAGCAGATAGTTCTGTCCCAACCCGGCGAAAGTGCTCTGGTTGGTGGTATAATAGGTATCCTTGTCCAGCGCACGCGAAGTCTCCATCGCATAGCTGTAAGGATTGACCGTATAGAATCCGTCATTCGACGACTCGGCAAACGACAGACGGGTGCTCACCCGGAGTTTGTCGCTCAGTCGTGCGTCGATGTTGCTCATCAAGGTGTAGCGGGTGGAGTTGTCGCCCTTGGTCGTACCCTTGCTGTTGTTGTAGCCGATGGAGGTATAGTAGTTCACCACATCCGATCCACCGGAAAGGCTCACGCTGTAATCCTGGTTGAACGCATTCTGGCAGAGCAGTTTGAACCAGTCGGTGTTGACGGTCTCATAGTGTGCCACCTGCTGGTTGAATTCGTCGAGCGTAATCTTGTTGTTGTAGAGATCCTGCAAGGCGCCCTCATAACCTGTATGGTAAGGCATGGAAGAATAGAGATAGCCATAGTTGGCCACATCTTTGGACACGCCGACACGCTCCTTGGAGTTCATCAGGTTGTACTGGCCATAATAAGGACGGCCGGTAAAGCCCAGAGAGGTGGAGAAATTGATAGAGGGACGACCCTCACGGCCCCGCTTTGTGGTCACCACAATGACTCCGTTGGCGGCACGGGTACCATAGATGGCTGTGGCGGAAGCGTCCTTCAGGAAGGTGATAGACTCGATATCGTTAGGGTTCACACCCGAGATGGCGCTGCCAATCAGACTGCGCTGGGCCTCAAGGTTCATCTGGTCGGTCATGTCGGCAGATGAACCAGAAATGATATTGTTCAGTTCGTCGTTGGAGAAGTTGACGGGATCTTCATGGATGATTCCGTCCACCACCCAAAGTGGAGAGGCGTTGCCGAAGATGGTGGAGTTACCACGCATACGGATTTTCGGTGTGGCATTGACCGAACCTGACGTGTTGACAAGCATCAGTCCCGGCACGGCGCCTTGGAGCATCTTGTCAATGGTGTTCACATTGGGGATTTTGATATCCTCTGCCTTGACTGTGGTCACAGCTGAGGACATCAGTCGCTTGTCCATCTTCTGATAGCCGTTGACCACCACCTCATTGATGTTGTTGGTGTTGGACATCATTCGGAGATAGTTTTCCGAACCTTCGGCGAAAGTAGCAGTGGTGGTCTCCATACCTATATAAGAGAACATCAGTTCTGCCTCGGAGCCTTTGATGGCGGGAATGGCGAAGTGGCCGTTGGCGTCGGTCACCGTCTGGATGGCACGGTTGTTCTTATAGCGCACCACGGCGCCGATAATCGGTTCGCCCTGCTCGTCAGCCACCTTACCGGTGATGGCGGCATCAAAAGCGTCCTTGCTGAACACACGGATAAACTTGCCCTGCACGCTGTAGCCCAACTGATGGCCCGCAAGAACGATTGCCACCGCCTTGGGGGCTGTCTTCTTGCGGATGTTGGCTGTCACACGATAGCTGCGCAAGTCGTCATAACTGAAAATCACGTTGTAGTCCGAACTTTTCTCAATGGTCTTCAGCACATTGGGCAACGGCTCGTTCTTGAAATTGAGGGTGAGCTGCTTGTTTGACTGGGCGTCGGCGGCAACAGTCCATGCCGACATCAGCACAATGCCCACCAAGAGCAACAATCGTCTAACAACTGACGATGGCTCCATGGTCATTTCTTCTTTTCTCATCTCTTTCTATAATTATTGTTGTTAAAAATCGTGTATAATACGAAGAACTGCATCAATCGGGTACCCCTTTCATGCAAAAAAGTTACTTTTTGGCATAAAAAACGTCCCTTTAGATGATTTTTTCACTAACTTTGCACCTATGAATCACTTGACGACAGACCTATTCAACAGCCTGTACCGCAAATACTACGAACAGCTGTTCTACTATGCATACGGTTTCACCGAGGATGCAGAGGTTTGTCGTGACATTCTTTCCGATGTGTTCGAGCGGTTGTGGACCAACCGCAAGCGCATCTCCACCGACACTGCCCACAGCTATCTCTACCAGTGTGTCCGCAATGAGTGCATCGACCATGTGCGGCGGCAACAGCTCGACCGACAGTATGAGTCGTTTGTCAAAGACGCTGCCGCCACCGACGCCACAATGGAGTCTGACGAGATTGAGGAGCGGCTGCAAGTGGTGAAAGCCACAATCGAGGAGCTGCCGCCCAAGACCCGGCTTGTGTTGGAGGAGTGCTACTTCAACAACAAGAAATACCGCGAGGTGGCGGAATCGCTCGAGGTGTCGACCAATGCCATCAAAAAGCACATCGTCAAGGCCCTGGGAATGCTTCGGGAACGGTGCAGGGGCAAGCAAGACAACGGATAAATAGTTAATAAACAATAATGGAGGTACCCTAACGGCACTCCAATCAGTATTATTAGAAACTAAACAAACAACAAGAAATATGGAATTAGACGATTTGGACATCAAAGACGCTTGCATGGTGAGCGACATCAAGCGGGCGTTTGCGTCGGAACACAAGTTGTGTCCCGATGTGGAGGACGAATTGTCTCAATTCTGGGAGCGGCAGCACGAAAAGCGCCAGCGTAAAGTGGTCTTCCGCTCGCTCTATGCCACCCTTGCCGTTGCGGCGGCAGTGTTGGCTTTCGTCTTTCTGCTGCCCGACAAGCAGGAAGCGCCCAAGCATACCGATCTTCAAATCTTCACTGCCTCTGCCGACAACCGGCTCTCCGTCTCTTCAAGCAACAAGAACAGTGCGACTTCCCCTATATATATAAAAGGTGAGAACATCAAAGTGAGGAAGTCGGCGGGCACCGACATGAACACCATCAAGACACCCAGCGGCAAGTTCTTCACCCTGCTTTTGCCCGACGGCACCATCGTGAAGCTCAACGCCCGAAGCACTTTCCGCTTCCCGAGCCAGTTTGCCGCCAACCGCCGTGAGGTGTATCTCAAGGGCGAGGCTTATTTCAATGTTCACCACGACCCGGCGCATCCGTTCGTGGTGAAGACCGACTATTTCGAGGCGAAGGCTGTCGGCACCTCGTTCGACGTGCGGTCTTATGATGCCAGCCATGCCAACGTAACATTGGTGGAAGGCAAACTTCTTGTGGGCAATGACAAGCAAGCGCCCACCCTCATCCGTCCCAACCAGCAGACATCGCTCAATGCCGACGGCACGCTCTCCACCGCCAACATCGACACCTATCAGTATACGGAATGGCAGAGTGGCGTCTTCTATTTCGACGACATCACCCTGCGGGAAGTGCTCTGTGAGATGGGCCGCTGGTATAATGTCAATGTGGAGGTGCACAACAAGCAGGCGCTCTCCACCAAGCTCCACTTCGTGGCAGACCGCAACGCCAGCATCACCGAGGCCCTGAAAAACCTCAATGCCCTCGGCCACTTCAACATTGTCAAAGAAGAAGGAAAAATTGTCGTGAGATGACCGGCTACACTGTCATCGATGAAACTTACAGCAATTGACTGACGAGGAACTCATGCGCGTGGACAAAGGATTTCATAAAATAATTTTTATTTTTCGCGAAAAAACCTACATCATACATAAAACGAGGCTTTTTATTTTCTATCTGATTGATTATATGAGCGTTATCTGATTGTAATTTTTTCAACTAACCTACATAAATCATACATGGAACATACATTTTCACCCCTTATCTATCATCATTTTCGGGAAAATGCCGTACAAACAGGGGTTACTTTCGTTGAAAAATGGGCTGAAATGGGCTTCTTTTTCTGCAAATTTGGGAATAAGGGGGACTATTATTTTAGTATGACGTCACAAATCGTGTCTATTAAAGCAGTACACATTCAAAGAAGGTGTCTACTTTTATAGTTGCATAAAACGGATAGTGTCTACCTTTACTGGTTATGAAGTTTAAAAGTGTATAGGCTAATCCGGGAAAGTCGATACTGGCTAAGAACAAAGTGGTACAAGGCGGTGGGCATCCAATGCCCACCGCCTGGGCAACCGATGCCCACCGCCATGGGCAACCATTGCCCAAGCTGTGGGCAATAGCGGGAACATGGCAGAAAGGATGGGAAAAGAGGCAAAATGCTGTGAGTCTTTTGCTATTTTTTCGTATCTTTGCAGAAGATAAGCTGCACTCGGCAAATTGAAAGTAAACTTTCTTTGCGCTCGCTTGCATTATCTTTGCACACAGAAAACCAATGACTTTTATTATATGAAACAACTCTCTATTCTCGTTCTGTCTCTGCTCGCCAGCATCTCAGCATTGGCAGCGGACTACAATGTACGACACTTCGGCGCCAAGGGCGACGGCATCCAACTGGATCACCACGCCATCAACGCCGCCATTGACTCGGCGGTTGCCCACGGGGGCGGCACCATCGTTGTGCCTGCCGGCACCTATCTCTGCGGTTCCATCCATCTCAAGAGCAACATCAACCTGCACCTGGAACCGGGAGCCGTCATCAAAGCCACTGCCGACAAGAATGCCTATGACCCGAGCGAGGCGTTCAACTTCCCCGAATACCAGGACGGCGGACACACTTATTTCCACAATAGCCTCATTTGGGCGGAAGGACAAAAGAACGTATCCATCACCGGCAACGGCATGATTGACGGCGACGGACTGACCAAGAAAGACACCGAAAAGGCTGGCAACGTGCAGGGCGGAAGTATCGGAACGGGCGACAAGGCCATCGCCTTGAAATGCTGCAAGAACGTGCTCATCCGAGACATCACCATCTACCGCGGCGGCCACTTCGCCATCATCGCCACTGGCTGTGAACGAGGAAATATCGACAATGTGACCATCGACACCAACCGCGACGGCATCGACATCGACTGCTGCAAATATTTCAGCATGGTCAACAGCAAGGTGAACACGCCCAGCGACGACGGCATCGTGCTCAAGGCGAGCTATGCGCTGAAGCGCGCCGTGGCATGCGAGCACATCCAGATCAACAACTGCCTTGTCACGGGATACAAAGTGGGCACTTTCCTTGACGGGACCTATGTGCCGGAAAAGGTGAACTGGGTGTGCGGACGCATCAAACTGGGCACCGAGAGCAACGGCGGATACAAGAACATCAACATCTCCAACTGCAACTTCATGTACTCGTCGGGCCTGGCGCTGGAGGAAGTGGACCAGGGCAAGATGGAGAACATCGTGGTGAGCAACCTGTCGATGGTGCACGTGCACCACTACCCCATCTACATCACCACCGGCAGCCGCAACCGAGGTCCGAAAGACGTGAAACAGCCGAGTGCCGGCAGCGACATCATGATCAGCAACATTGTCGCACAGGATTGTGACAGTCTCGCCGGCATCATCATCACCGGCATGAAGGACGCGCCACTGCGCAACATCACCCTGCAGAACATCCAAATAGAATACCGGGGTGGCGGCACCAGCGACTTGAAGGACAAGTCCTACCGCGAACAGGGGACCAACTATCCGGAGCCTCGCTGGGCTGGTCCGACTCCGGCCTACGGTCTCTATGCCCGCCACGTGGACGGTCTCAACCTGCGGAACATCCACTTCAGCACCATCCGCCCCGACTACCGCCACCGCGTCATCCTCGCTGACGTGAAGAATGTGGACATGACGGACATTCAAGGGCCCGTGGAAAAGGGCGCCAAGGAACTGTTAATCATCAAGTAAACCGCTATAAAGCAATACTTTCCAACTTTGTTTTGTAATTTTTACAAGATTTTCTTGGAGGGTATTGCTTTTTTATTTACCTTTGTAGCAGAAGAAAGTCAAACCACAAAAACATTACAACTATGAAAGAACTGAAAGGAACAAAGACCGAGAAAAACCTCATGGAGGCTTTTGCCGGCGAATCTCAAGCACGCAACAAATACAACTTCTTCGCGTCAAAAGCCAAGAAGGAAGGATATGAGCAGATAGCTGCCCTCTTCGAGGAGACAGCACAAAACGAGAAAGAGCACGCCAAACTCTGGTTCAAGTATCTGGAGGGCGGTGCCGTGCAGGACACGATGACCAACCTCAAGGCTGCCGCCGAAGGAGAGAACTTCGAGTGGACAGACATGTATGAGCGCATGGCGAAAGAGGCTGAGGAAGAGGGCTTCGACGAGATTGCGGCAAGAATGCGCGGCGTGGCTGCCATCGAGAAGCACCACGAGGAGCGTTACCGCAAACTCCTGAAGAATATCGAGGACAAAGTGGTGTTCTCGCGCGATGGCGACTGCGTATGGCAGTGCCGCAACTGCGGACACATCGTCATCGGCAAGCAAGCACCCGAAGTATGCCCTGTATGTAACCATCCGCAGAGCTACTTCGAGCTCAAAGCAGACAACTATTAATTCGGTCGTGAAGCAATAATCAATAGGAGATAAACTCTATTCGCCATAGATGTTTATCTCCTATTTCTATTTTGCAGGATTACAACGGTTAAATATACTCGTTTTTCTCTTTCACTTTCAATTCATTGACATATTTTCTGATTAGTGCCGACGAGTCTTCTTTCTTGCAGATGAGCAGTACGTTGTCTTGCTCCGCCACAATGTAGCCGTCCAAGCCGTTGATGACCGCAAACCTGCCCTTGGGCACTTTGACGATATTGTTGCTGCAATTCTCAAACATCACTTTTGAATCAATTGCCACATTGTCCTCACCGCCCTTGTTGAGCGACTCGTAAATGCCGTGCCATGTGCCGAGATCCGCCCAACCGAAATGGCTGATCATCACGCTCACGCCAGCCGTTTTCTCCAACACGGCATAGTCAAGGGAGACATTGGGATAGGCGTCGAAATTGTTGCGCACATATTCCGCCTCATCTCCTACCTCTGCCCCGGAAAAGGCAAGGTCGTTGCGGTCGCTGATCTCACAAAACAAGCTGCGCAGACTGTCAATCATGAACTGCGCATTGGAGATGAACACGCCCGTGTTCCAATAGAACTCGCCATTGTCCATGAACATCTGGGCAAACTGACGCTCGGGCTTCTCGGTGAACGACTTCACCTTGAAGACATCCTCCGCACCAGCCTCGTCGCCCGTCTGTATGTAGCCATAACCCGGTTCGGGTCGCGTCGGCTTCACACCCAGAACCAAAGCCTTCCGGTCTTCGGTCACAAAATCCAGCGCGCGCTCCACATCCCGGGCGAAAGCAGCCTCGTCGAAGACCGCCTGGTCGGAAGGCGCCACCACGATGTTGGCGTCAGAGTTGTCGAGCAGCACATGGTGGGAAGCCCATGCCACACTGGGTGCGGTGTTGCGGTTGATGGGTTCGGCAAGTATATTTTCCTGGGGAAGATCGGGCAACTGCTCTCGCACGAAGTCCTCATAAGCCACATTGGTAGAAACCAGAATATGCTCTTTTGGAAGTATCTTCAAAAAGCGGTCGTAGGTCTGCTGCAACTGCGTGCGGCCCATTCCGAAGAAATCGATAAACTGCTTCGGATGTTGTTCACGGCTGCAGGGCCAAAGCCTGCGTCCTCTACCGCCAGCCAAGATTACACAATAGCTGTTATTTTGTCTTGTCATAGTCATCTACAGATTTAAAATTCGCTATGCGAAAGTAATGAAAATCGGCTATCCTTGCAAGTTTTTTGAGTTTTTTTGACTTTAATCTTTGTCAATTCAGAAAAAAGTACTACCTTTGCAGCGCAATAAGCCCAGATGGCGGAATTGGTAGACGCGCTGGTCTCAAACACCAGTGGAGCAATCCGTCCCGGTTCGACCCCGGGTCTGGGTACTTGAAGCGCTTGAAAACTCATTGAGTTTCAAGCGCTTTTTCTTTGTTGGTTAATCCAATGTGCGGCTACAGAGAATCAAGAATAAAATGAAGAGCTTTTTGTTCGTTCTGATACGGATTTTGAGTCATTTTAGCCTCAACATGTATGATTCGTGTAGGATATTTGCCCCATCATACATTGCCAAACTCCGCATAAACACAGGGGATTCGAGCAGTTTGTGTAGGAATGTATGATATTTGGCGAAAACTTTTTTTCAAAAAAACCAAACAGCATTGACACAAATCAAATAAATAGCTAATGATAGAGAAAAATATTTAAAATGTTTGGTGTGTACGAGCACAATACGTATCTTTGCAGCGTGTTCGTGAGAATACTACGTTTTTTCATTAGGTTAGTAGTTTGATAGATTTAAGGTAAAGATTATGTTATTAGATTTTGAAACAACCGTGATGTTGGTTGGAGTCATGGCGATGACTTTATTAAGTGTTATCACTTTGGTTCATATCAACATCCGTTAAAATCTTAAGAAGGCCGGCGTGAGTGATCATGTCGTCCTTTTTTTATGCCCCTACCCGAACTTCTGGCGGAGCCAACAGCATAGGCCATAAACGCAGAAGAGCAGTTCAAATCACTTTGAACTGCTCTTCTGTGTTGGTAGTGGATAGGGGAATCGAACCCCTATGCCAAGATTGAGAATCTTGTATCCTAACCATTAGATGAATCCACCATGGTTTTACATCGACAAGTGCGGAAGCTGGGGGATTCGAACCCCCGGTACGGTTACCCGCACGGCAGTTTAGCAAACTACTGGTTTCAGCCACTCACCCAAACTTCCTTTCCGGTTGTTCTATCGAGAACTTACTACGCATTTGTCTTAATGCGGTGCAAAGGTACAGACTTTTTCTTATACTTCCAAATCTTTTCCAAACTTTTTTCAAAAAACTTCATCTTAAAGCTTAAAAACAAAATTCGGGGATGTCACTTGATTGCGACATCCCCGAAAAGATAGGTTTATCAATGTTGGATTATTTCACCTGTGCGCCGGCTACATTGTAGAAGGCGTCGCCCTTCTGGATGTAGATGCGGCCGTTCTTCACGAACTTGCCGACCTTGGCGGCGTCTGCCTTCTCTGCCTTCACGTTGGAGATGGCGGTGCTGGTGCCCTCGGTCTTGATTACATAGATGTCATAGAGCTGGCCCTTTGAACCACCGCTCACCTGAGCCACACGGAGGTAGACAGGAGTGGTCTCGTCCATGTGGAAACGACTCTTCTTGAACAAACGCTGGGTCTTGGAGTAGTTCAATTTGCCGACTGTCTCCCAAGTCTTGCCGTCAGCAGACTTCTGCAACTCGATGCCGAGGTCGCTTGTACTACCATTAGAGAGGTAAGTAACCACGTCGAAGGTGCCTGTGAACTGTTTGGTGGAAGCAATACGCATGGTGTATGGGTCACCTGAAGACTTTCCGCCGAAATCAACCTTACCCTTGGATGGAGTGCCGCCGAGTTCGTCGACAGCAGCCTCTGCATAATAGCCGTTTCCGCTGGTAGAGGTGTAAATACCAGAGTTTGCACTGACATTGGTCTCGCCTGTGATTACCTGACCTTCGGACTCAATAAGCCAGTCGGGATCGCTTGTTGACTTAACGACACGGAGAATGTCTGCATTGGGCTTGTAAACTGGATTCTGCACAGGATTGCCGTCCGCGTCTGTTCCATCCTCATAATGATCTATCTCATCGGAATTGTATGCCCATGCGCTCTTGCCGAAGTAGTAAACGGCCTTGGCATTGCCATTGGATGTACCTGCGGTGATAGCGTCTGCAAGAGGAGTGAACGTGGTGCCGTCGGTTGAAACCTCTGCGTTGGTGAACCAGTCTGCCTCGTTGGCGGTGAAGTGAGAGAGGGTGTCGGTTACCTCAGGAATGCCCTTCACACGGATGTCGCCTGTTGAAGCCTCGCTCTGAAGCTTGCCCTCAGCGGTAGCGAAGAAAGTGATGGTTCCCGGCTCGGTCACCTCTACTGGCTCAGCATAAGTGGCTGCGGTAGAAGTCTTGGTCTGGCCACTGAAAGAATAGTAAACGGTTGCGCCGTCTTCACCGCTAAGGGTAACGATGCTCTTGCCGTCCTGCTGCTCAACGGAAATTGTCGGAGTAGCGGTCATGGTCTGGATGTCCACAGTCTTGGTTGCCTCCTCGCTCTTGAGGAAGCCCTCTGACTCCGCATAAGCGGTGAGGGTTGTCTCTGCGGTGTAAAGGATAGGTTCTGTGTAGAGTTTGTACTCGCCATCGCCTTCCTTATAATAAATCTTAGAGCCACCTGTTGCGCAAGAGATGGTAACAGTCGTCTGCTTGTCACCATAAGCGAGCTTGAAGGTCGGAGTGGCTGCTGCAGTCACCTCGCGCTTGCTCTTGGCTGCCTCTTTCATCAGATTTGCCAACAAGTTGGACCAATCACCATAGCCGCCCACAGCTTCGTCTGGAGAACCAAGGAGGAAGTAGCTGTTCTTGCCGGCACCATTGTTGTGACGGTGGATGGCCACATCATCACCCTGCTTGGCGAGAACCTCATCGTCGGCGAAGAGTCCTGGCAAGGTTACAGAAACATTCGCTGAATAATCGAAGGTGCCTTCATCCAAAGTCAAGTCTGTCCAGGCGTCATCGTCCGCATTGGTAACGGTCATCGTTGTGGTTTCACCTGCTGTTTCAGTATAACCGAAGAGTTTTGTGCTGAGGTTGACCATTGGAACAAAAGCGATGTTCTTCTGGAGCTGGGCATAAGCTGGGGTCTCGGAAGTCACGTCGTTGTCGACAACGACTGCATCGTAACCACGGAGAGCCTCGTCGGTCACATTAGCGGCGTCAGAACCATCAATATCGGTATAGTCAAAACCGTCTGGTCTGGAAGCATAAGCTACCGTTGCACCCGGGGTCGCATTTCCAATCCAAGCAATCTTAGGAGCCTCATC
>JBNMIE010000015.1:0-34193 GCA_050873125.1 Prevotella sp. | reverse complement strand
GGCAGCGAGATGGCGGGCGCGCTCAACTTCCAATATGCCATCCACCACCGCTGGCAAATGCTGGCGGGCAGACTGCGCCTCAAGGCGGGCGCCATGGTCGACGCCAACGTGGGGTTCCTCTACAACACCCGCAACGGCAACAATCCCGCCCAGGCCCGCCTGAGTCTCGACCTGTCGCCCTCCGTGGCGGCTGCCTACGACTTCCGTCTGTGGGGAAAACCGCTCACGCTCAACTATGAAGCCTCGGCGCCCCTGGTCGGACTGATGTTCTCGCCCAACTACGGACAGTCCTACTACGAAATCTTCTCCGAGGGCAACTACGACCACAACCTCGTGCCCACCACCTTCGGCAGCACCCCCTCGCTCCGTCAAATGCTCACCGTCGACTTCCGCCTGCTCCACACCACTTGGCGTGTGGGCTACCTCGGCGACTACCGACAGGCAAGCGTCAACCACCTGAAGAGCCACACCTATACCCATGTCGTGGTCATCGGCGTGGTGAGGAAATTCTCGGTGGTGAAGTTGAAATAACGAATCCCAACAGACAAGCCCATGAACAAAACCCTCCTCTATATCCTCCTTCCCCTGCTGACGCTGCTGCCCATCGCCAGTTCCTGTGTCGATGACGACGAGTTTCCCGACAACCCCAAGGGCAACTTCGAGGCCCTGTGGAAAATCTTCGACGAGCACTACTGCTTCTTCGACTACAAGCAGCAGACCCTGGGCGTGGACTGGAACGCCATCCACGAGAAATATGCCAAACAGATTAACAACGATATGACCCGGGCGCAGCTCTTCGAGGTGCTCGGCAAGATGCTCGGTGAACTGCAGGACGGCCACGTCAATATGTACGCCTCGTTCGATGTGGCGCGCAACTGGTCGTGGCATGAGAACTATCCGCAGAACTTCAGCGACTCGCTCGAGCGCAAATATCTCGGCACCGACTACATGATCGCCTCGGGACTGAAGTACCGCGTGCTCGACGACAACATCGGCTACGTGCGCTACAGCAGTTTCAATTCCGGCATCGGTGCGGGCAACCTCGACGAGGTGCTCATGCGCCTGTCCACCTGCCGGGGACTCATCCTCGACATCCGGGACAATGGCGGTGGCGACCTGACCAACGCCCAGAAACTCGCTGCCCGCTTCACCAATGCCGAGACCCTCGTGGGCTACCAGTGTCATAAGACCGGCAAAGGACACAACGACTTCTCCGCAAAGGAGGAACAGCGCATCAAACCCTCCGACGGCATCCGCTGGCAAAAGCAAGTGGTGGTGCTGACCAACCGCTCGGTCTACAGCGCCGCCAACGAGTTTGTGAAATACATGAAATGCTTCAAGCGCGTCACCGTGGTGGGCGACCAGACCGGCGGTGGGGCAGGGTTGCCTTTCTCAAGCGAACTGCCTAACGGATGGAGCGTCAGGTTCTCTGCCTGTCCCATGTATGACAAGGATGGGCAGGTCACCGAGTTCGGCATACAGCCTGACCACAAAGTGGACATGACCGAGGCGGACATGGCGCGCGGAAAGGACACCATCATCGAGTATGCCCGCAAGCTGTTTTAGGGCTTTTACCCTATTTTAACGCATTGAATGTAAGATAATAAGCGGAAAAGCAGTATCTTTGCATCCATATTGTAGAAAATAATAAATCAAAGACATAAAGAAAATGGCACAAGAAGATGTATTCAAGAAGATAGTCTCGCACTGTAAAGAGTACGGATTTGTCTTCCCAAGCAGTGAAATTTATGATGGTTTGGCAGCCGTTTACGACTACGGACAGAACGGTGTCGAACTGAAAAACAATATCAAGGAATACTGGTGGAAGAGCATGGTGTTGCTCCATGAGAACATCGTGGGCATTGACTCAGCCATCTTCATGCACCCCACCATCTGGAAGGCCAGCGGACACGTTGACGCCTTCAACGATCCACTCATCGACAACCGCGACTCCAAGAAACGCTACCGTGCCGATGTGCTCATCGAGGACCAGATTGCCAAATACGAGGAAAAGGTGGCCAAGGAAGTGGCCAAGGCCAAGAAGAAGTTCGGCGACGCCTTTGACGAGGCCAAGTTCCGTGAGACCAATCCCCGTGTGATTGAGCACCTCAAGAAGCGCGACGCTCTCCATGCCCGCTACACAGAGGCCATGCAGGGCCCCAACCTCGAGGAACTGAAGCAGATTATCCTCGACGAGGGTATCGTGGATCCTATTAGCGGCACCAAGAACTGGACAGACGTGCGCCAGTTCAACCTCATGTTCTCTACAGAGATGGGTTCCGCCAGCGACGCTACCAGCAAGGTATATCTCCGTCCGGAGACCGCACAGGGTATCTTTGTCAACTACCTCAACGTGCAGAAGACCGGCCGCATGAAGATTCCTTTCGGTATCGCCCAAATCGGTAAGGCTTTCCGCAACGAGATTGTGGCACGCCAGTTCATCTTCCGTATGCGCGAGTTCGAGCAGATGGAGATGCAGTTCTTCGTGAAGCCAGGCACTGAGATGGAATGGTTCAAGAAGTGGAAGGAAACCCGTATGAAGTGGCACCAGGCCCTCGGCTTCGGCGCTGAGAACTACCGTTTCCATGACCACGAGAAGCTCGCCTTCTATGCCAACGCAGCCACCGACATCGAGTTCAAGATGCCGTTCGGATTCAAGGAGGTGGAAGGTATCCACAGCCGCACCAACTACGACCTCACACAGCATGAGAAGTTCAGCGGCCGCTCCATCAAATACTTCGACCCACAGACCAACGAGAGCTACACTCCGTATGACATCGAGACCTCTATCGGTGTGGACCGCATGTTCCTCAGCGTGATGTGCCACTCCTACCGTGAGGAGCAGCTTGAGAATGGTGAGACCCGCGTGGTGCTCTTGTTGCCACCAGCCCTCGCTCCGGTGAAGCTCGCCGTGCTGCCACTCGTCAAGAAAGACGGACTGCCAGACAAGGCGCGCGAGATTGTCAATGCCCTCAAGTTCAAGTTCAACACGCACTATGACGAGAAGGACACCATCGGCAAGCGCTATCGTCGTCAGGATGCCATCGGTACACCATACTGTGTGACCGTGGACTACGACACCCTCAAGGACAACACCGTGACCCTCCGCTTCCGCGACACTATGGAGCAGGAGCGCGTGAGCATCGACCAGCTCGATGCCATCATCGAGGACAAGGTAAGTATCGCAAGTCTGCTTAAGAAACTCCAGTAAATGAGAGACAACAAAACTATTTATATTCTGATGCTGCTCCTCACGACAGTCTTCGGACTGTCGTCGTGCGGCGAGGACGACAATACCGTGGAAGAGTTTGCCAACTGGCAGCAGAAGAATGATGAATATTTCTCTTCTGTCTATGCCAAGGCTAAGGCCAACAGTGACGGCAAGTGGCTCATCCTCCCCTCATGGACGGTGAACGACAGCGTCGCCGCTCTCTCGCCCACAAGCAATGTGGTGGCACATGTCATCACCGAGGGCACAGGCTCCGCTTGTCCTATCTACACCGATTCGGTGCAGGTGCACTATCGCGGACGGCTGATTCCCTCGCCAAGCTATCCTGAGGGTTGGGTCTTCGACCAGAGCTACTCTGGCACCTACAACCCCGCCACGATGACTCCGAGCAAGTTTGCCGTCTCCGCTGTTGTGACAGGCTTCACCTCAGCCTTGCAGTATATGCATATTGGCGACCATTGGGAAATCTACATTCCCTATGCCTTGGGCTATGGCGAGAGCGACTACACAGCGAGCGGTTCGTCGTCGACCATCCCCGGTGGCAGCACGCTCATCTTCGACTTGACCCTTGCCGGCTATTATCACCCCGGCGAGACCCCCACAACCAGGGCGGCAGGCACACAGCGTGCGCAAGGTTATTGGGTGACAAAGTAAGACTTACAACAAAGAATCAAAAGATAAGAAGAAATGTCTCAATCCTCTGTTCGCATGGATGATTGAGGCATTTTTTGATGAACACACGCCCCGATAGATCTTGGGACGGGCGGTCAGAAAACAAAGTCAGATGACCATACTCTATTTCCTGCTATTCCTTGTGGTGCTCATCGTGCCCGATATCCGTATCTATGCCTCGTGCATAGCCGGAGCTTGCCCATGGGCGGTCAAGGCATTGTGGTGGTTGCCCACGGTAGCCACGCTCGCCGCCTTTGTCTGCGCCAACCGCGGGTGGTATCACAACACGTGCATGCGGGCATTCTTCGCCCTGGTGCTCTGCTTTGTACTGCCCAAGGCCCTCTTCGTGCTGTTCCACCTATTGATAGGGTGGCAGGTGGCGTTGACGGCAGTAGTGGTGGTGGAGTTGTTCCTACTCTACGGCTTCTTCTTCGGATGGCGCAGGATAGTGGTCAAGAATATCACCTGTGAGGACACTGCTATCCCCAAAGCCTTCGACGGCTACCGCGTGCTGCAGCTCTCCGACATCCACATTGGCACATTCCTCCAGAATCCCTCGTTCATCCATAAATTGGTCAACGTGGTCAACGCCCAACGCCCCGACCTGGTGGTGTTCACCGGAGACCTGGTCAACGTGAGTGCCACAGAGCTGTTGCCTTTCATGCCCGTGCTCGACCATATCCATGCCACCGACGGCGTCTATTCCGTGATGGGCAACCACGACTACTGCGAGTATGGGCACGACCATACGCTGCAAAATGTGGAGCGCAACCAACATGCCCTCATTTATATGGAAGAGAAGATGGGGTGGCACATGCTTATGAACGAGCGCGTCATCCTCCAACGTGGCGACAGCCAGATAGCCCTTATCGGTGTGGAGAACATTGGCAAGCCGCCTTTCAAGAGCCATGGAAACTTGGGCAAGGCGGTCAAGAACCTGCCCGACGGCATGTTCAAAATCCTGCTCAGTCACGATCCCACCCATTGGCGCATGGGCGTGCTCCAGACCACCGACATCCAACTCACCCTCAGCGGTCACACCCACGCAGGCCAGTTCAAGATAGGACGATTCTCGCCCTCACGCTGGGCCTACAACGAGTGGGGCGGCATGTATACAGAACAAGGGCGTCACCTCCACGTGTCGCTGGGCATTGGCGGTACCGTTCCCTTCCGTTTCGGAGCTTGGCCCGAGGTCAACGTCATCACCCTCCACAGCGGACAACAGAAATGAAACAAACATATACAAGACAAATATGAAAAGACAAACTCTCGCAGTCGCCATGATGCTTGCCTTTGCGGCAGCCGCCGGCGCACAAACCAAAGACGGAGGCATCTCCGCGGAAATGATGCAGCAGATACGCCAGGCACAGAAGCAGACCACGGCAGACCGGGCTCTCTTCAATGCCATAGCCGCCAACAACATCGACAATCTGGCGAAGAACCACAAGGCGCCTGCTGCCCCCGACACCTATTTCAGTGTGGAAACACCCAAGCAAAGCATTACCGACCAGAAGCAGAGCGGACGCTGCTGGATGTTCAGCGGCATGAACGTGCTGCGCAACAATTTCGCCCAGAAGAGCGACTCGCTCACTGTTGAGTTCTCTCAGGCTTACCTGTTCTTTTACGACCAATTGGAGAAGGCCAACCTCTTCCTCCAGGGCGTTATAGACTGCGCCAAGAAACCGATGGACGACCAGCGTGTGCAGTTCTTCTTCAAGAACCCCATCAACGATGGTGGTACCTTCTGCGGTGTGGCAGACCTCACCGCCAAATACGGTTTGGTGCCCAAGAGCGTGATGCCCGAGACCTTCTCGTCGGACAACACACGCCGCATGGCAGCACTCCTCTCGTCCAAACTCCGTGAGTATGGACTCAAGTTGCGCGACATGGTCAACAGTGGAAAGAAACCCGCAGAACTGCGCAGTGCGAAGGAGAAGATGCTCGGCACCATCTACCATATGCTCTCGCTGACCATAGGTGAACCTCCTACGCAGTTCACCTATGCCTTCAAGAACAGTAAGGGCCGTGAGGTGACTCCAGCCAAGACCTATACACCGCAGAGCTTCTATAAGGAAGTGGTGGGCGATCCACTGCCCGGCACCTTCATCATGGTGATGAACGACCCACGCCGTCCTTACCACAAAACCTACGAGGTGGAGCTTGACCGCCACACTTACGACGGTACCAACTGGAAATATCTCAACCTTCCGATGGAAGATATCGAGCAGCTTGCCATCACTGCCTTGAAGGCCGGCAAGAAAATGTACAGTTCCTACGACGTGGCGAAGTTCCTCAACCGCGACCTTGGCTATTGTGACTTGGACAACTACGACTACGGCTCGCTCTTCTCAACCACCTTCCCGATGAACAAGGCACAGCGCATCTCCACCTTTGACAGCGGCAGTACCCATGCCATGACTCTTACCGCCGTGGACCTCGACCAGAACGGTAAGCCACTGAAATGGAAAGTGGAAAACAGTTGGGGTGCCACATGGGGACAACAGGGATGCTTGATTATGACCAACAAATGGTTTGAGGAATACATGTTCCGTCTGGTGGTCGACAAGCAGTTCGTCAGCCCTAAGTTGCTCGAGGAATTCAACCAGAAACCTGTCCAGGTGATGCCTGAAGATCCACTCTTCGGCGTGGACGAATAAAGACACGACAATCCCCCTGCCTATAATTGGTAGGGAGAGAAACTATCCGAACATATCACGCCCTGCAAGGAGAAAACATTTGTCTTTGCAGGGCGCTATCTATAAATACATGATGCAACTCAACGACCTTCTTCAGCGCAACGCTACTTTGCCCGCCTCGCGGATAGCCCCAGAGGTGAACGAAGCCCTTACCGCCCACAATTCCCTTGTAGTCACTGCTCCTCCCGGTGCCGGCAAGTCTACGCTCCTTCCCTTGACACTCCTTTTGGGACAGAATACCTGGAGTGAAGAGCCGGGGAAAATTCTCATGCTCGAGCCACGCCGTCTCGCTGCCCGGCAAATAGCCGAGCGCATGGCGCAGATGCTGGGCGAGTCTGTAGGCAAGACCGTGGGCTATCGAGTGAGATTCGACAAAAAGGTGTCTGATCAGACACGAGTGGAAGTGCTCACCGAGGGCATCCTGACTCGGATGCTTGTCGATGATGCCACATTGGAGGGTGTGAGCGCTGTGGTCTTCGACGAGTTTCATGAGCGCAGCATCAATTCCGACCTTGCCCTTGCCCTCGTCCGCCAGTCCCAAGAGATTATTCGTCCGGACCTGAAGATTGTCATCATGTCGGCAACCATTGACGCCGGTTATATCTGCCAGTCACTTGGCGCCCCACTCATCGAGAGCGAAGGACGCATGTTTCCCGTCGACATGCGTCATGCCATGGAGGACCTGGATTTCAGACAAGTGGCGCAGACGGCGGCTGCAGCCGTGATGAAAGCCCATCGGGAACAGGATGGCGACATCCTTGTTTTCCTGCCCGGACAAGGCGAGATAGAACGGTGCCAACAACTACTTGGCGACTCGCTTTCCCCCACACAAGTGATGCCGCTCTATGGCAATCTCTCCCCCGAACAGCAAAGGAAAGCAATTGCCCCGTCGCCGGCGGGCACACGCAAGGTGGTGCTTGCCACCCCGATAGCGGAGACTTCCCTTACCATCGAAGGCGTGCGCACTGTCATTGACTCCGGTCTCTGCCGATCCTTGGTGTTCGATTCCCGCACAGGACTCAGTCATTTGGAGACCGTGCGCATCAGTATGGACATGGCCAAGCAACGCTCGGGACGCGCCGGACGTGTGGCTCCAGGCACTTGCTATCGCTTGTGGACACTCGCCACAGAGCATCAGATGGCAGAACAGCGAAAGCCCGAGATAGAAGATGCCGACCTGTCCTCCCTGCTGCTCAACATCGCCGCCTTTGGAGAAAATCATTTGGAGCAGCTCCCTTGGCTCACCATTCCACCTCGGAGCAATGTTGTGATGGCGCGTGAACTTCTCCGTTCGCTTGGAGCTATTGATACGGAGGAAAACATCACTCCGAGGGGCAAACAGATGGCCACACTTCCTTGTCATCCCCGAATGGCGCGAATGATCTTGAACGGAATGTCAAAAGCGCAGAAAGCATTGGCCTGCGATTTGGCGGCATTGTTGGAAGAAAAAGACCCGATGAACGAACAGGCAGGAGCCGATATGCCCCTGCGTGTATCCCTTTTAAGGACGGCACGGACCAACAAACGTCTGGGTAAATGGCAGCGTGTGGCACAAGTGGCAGCGGAATACCGGCGGATGGCACGGGTGGACGAGGACAACCGCGAGGTGGCGCCCGATGAAGTGGGCTTGTTGTTGGCTTGTGCCTATCCAGAACGCATTGCCCACAGTGTAGACGCCATCGGCAACTATCGCTTGGCGAGCGGCGTCAACGTGCAGTTGGAGCGCACCGATGCTCTCTCGTCCTATTCTTGGTTGGCAGTGGCGTCGATGTACAATCATCCCGGTGGAGTGGGGCGTGTGTTCCTTGCCGCACCTGTCCATCCCGACGATTTAGACTCCTCGCTTGTCATCCTGCGCAATAACGTGTCGTGGGACAGCAAGCAGGGATACGTTGTCATGCAGCGTGAGCGACGTATTGGCAAACTCGTCGTGGACAGCAAACCGATACACGATGCAGACAAGAACGAGATTGTCAATATCCTTTGTGAAGCGATGAAGAAAGACGGATTGAGTATGCTGGACTGGAATGCCGACGATGTGGTGCGCCTGCAGCATAGGGTAGCGCAGGTGGCGGCATGGCATCCCGAGCTAAAACTGCCCGACCTCTCCACCGACCATCTTCTTGCTACTGCCCAAGAGTGGCTTCCATTCTATCTTGAGGAGGGCGGAAAAATCAAATCCACTGTGACGGAACTGCGTCGTCTTCCGCTCGCCGAAATTCTATGGAACATCATTTCTTATGATAGGCAAGTGGACATCGACAGACTGGCACCTACCCATATTCAAGTGCCCACAGGTTCGCGCATACGGGTGGACTATAGACAAGGCGCTGAGGCTCCTGTGCTGAGTGTGCGTCTGCAGGAATGTTTTGGCATGGCGACGACTCCATGTGTAGACGACGGCAAACGTCCTGTGCTGATGGAATTGCTTTCGCCAGGCTTCAAGCCGGTGCAGTTGACCACCGATTTGGCAAGCTTTTGGCAAGGCACCTATTTCGAGGTACGCAAGGAGTTGCGTCGCCGCTATCCCAAGCACTATTGGCCAGAGAATCCTTTGGAGGCAGAGGCTGTAAGGGGAGTGAAGCGAAGATAAAATACAACAACGCCCTGCAAGAGATGCGTCTTGCAGGGCGTTGTCTATGTAATAATGTCTGTTCGGTAGAAAAGCTTACACCAAGTGGCTAATCAAATCCTCACGCTCACCGGCAAGCATGTCGATGACTGGAATCTCCACCATGGTGTAGCAACCGGGCTGCTGACGCATGGAAGCGCGAGCCACATTGACCAGAACCTGACCAGTCAGGGCAGGGTTGTTGATGCTCATATTGAACTCAAGACGCTGGTTCTGAGTTTTGCCACTCACACCCTTACGTACGAGGTTCACACCATGTCCCATGTCACGCACTTCGTCAACAGAAGGAACTGCGAACACGTGGGTTTCGTCACTGGCGAAATAAGGGTCTGCCTTGATTTCCTTGGTCACTTCCTCAAGGCTGGCACCCTCTTCCAACTCTACATAAACCATACGGCGGTGGATGCCCTCACCCAATGGAATGGTCATAGAGAGTGCATTCTTAACACCCTTCTTGGAGCGTACACACACACTGTGTCCCATGCTCATGCCGGGACCAAAGTTAGTGTAGCTCAAGCCCTTGGGGGCGAGACTCTGCATCAAGGTGCGCACGATGGAGTCAGAACCTGGATCCCAACCAGCGGCAATCACCGACACAGCCTTGTGCTCTTTGCAGACAGGCATCAGTTCGGCACGATAGTCGAGGATGGAAGTGTGGATGTCAAAGCTGTCAACCGTGTTGATGCCAAGGGGAAGAATCTGCTTGGCATATTCTGGACATGAACGGGTAGGAGTGGCGAGGATAGCCACGTCAACATCTTTCAGTTCGCGGATGTCTTTTACCACGTCATAGTCAGCCAACTCGGCTGGCTTGTTCTCTGCACCCTTGCGGCGTACGATACCTGCAATCTCGAAGTCAGGAGCGGCCTCGAGCGCTTGGACAGTGTAGTGGCCGATATTACCATATCCCACTACAGCGGCTCTAATCTTTTTCATAATTCCTTTATTGGTTATTTTGTTTTGTTTGTTTTCCGCTGCAAATTTAATCAATTATAGAGGAATATATATATGAAGCACTTGTTTTTTTATCTTTTTTATCTATTAGAGTGATAATCTGCAAGGCTTTTTCTTAAAATGGCTTACTGTTGGATGGCTCTCTTGGCGCTTTTGTGGAAAAGTGTTATTTCTTGATACAGTGAATTCTGTAAGGACGAGATCAATCGTCGTCTTCATCGTCATCCCAGTCATCATCATCGTCGAAACCGAAAAGGGCAGGGTCGACGAAGGCATCGATGGCACGACGGTCTTTCTTTGTAGGACGGCCCGTGCCACGGGCGCGGTCGACGAAACCGCTGATGCGACTCATCTCGAGCAGTTCATACTGCTTCGGATCGGTCACGTTCTCATAAATTTCGGGTAGCAACTTAGCACCTACTCGTTGTTCTATCGCCTTGAGAATACGGAAAGAGTAGGTGACGGGCGGCTTCTTCACGCTCACCACTTCCCCCACCTTGACCATGTGGCTGGGTTTCATGGTCATACCGTTCTTGGTGACACGGCCGTTTTTGCAAGCGTCGGCGGCGATGGAACGGGTCTTGAAGATGCGCGCCGCCCAAAGCCATTTGTCTATGCGGGCTGAATCCATAGTTGTTTTTATTTCTGTTTTTTATGGTTGAACTGGTTCATGGTGACATCGAGACCGGCGAGGGCGAAACTCTTGATGATTTCTACAGAAGTGTCGATGGCAGGCTGCAGGACTTTCATGTCCTCGTCGGAATAGTGGCCGAGCACCCAATCCACCTGTCCTCCGCGTGGAAAATCATTGCCGATGCCCACGCGGAGACGGGCATATTTCTGTCCGATAAGCTGTTGGATGTTGCCCAGTCCGTTATGGCCTCCGTTGCTACCGCTTCCCTTCAGTCGCAGGGCACCGAGGGGCAGGGAAAGGTCGTCGACAACCACAAGCAATCGCTCTTCGGGAATGTTCTCCTTTTGCAGCCAATAGCGCACAGCGTTTCCGCTGAGGTTCATGAAAGTAGTGGGCTTAAGGAGAATGAGTTTGCGTCCTTTGATGGAAATCTCCGTCACGAAACCATAGCGCTTGTCCTCAAAGTTGACACCTTGTTCTTTGGCCAGGGCATCCACGACCATGAATCCTGTGTTGTGGCGTGTGTCGGCATATTCGTCACCAGGGTTTCCTAATCCGACAATAAGATATTTGTCCATGATAAATAAGTTTCAGTGTGTGTGCATAAACGAAAAAGAAGTCACCGCTCTCCATGCGGGGAGCGACAACTTCTTCAGTATGTTTTCGTTGTGACTATTAAGCCTCAGCTGTTGCGGCAGCATCTGCGTCTTCGTCAGTAGAAGCAGAACGAGAGTTACGTGTGCTCTTGATGGAGCAAACGACAACTTCCTTGCCTGTAGCGATTTCGAGACCTTCGAAGCTCAACTCGCCCACCTTGATGCTCTTGCCGAGCTTGAGGTTGGTCACGTCGATGTCGAGGTGCTCAGGAATCTGCTGATAAGGAGCAGTCACGTTGATCTTGCGGATAGAGAGGTTCATACGACCACCATCGCGTACACCCTGTGCGAGACCGCAGAGTTTCACTGGAATACCGATAGTGATAGGCTTCTGGTCGTTCACCTCGTAGAAGTCTACGTGGAGCAGAGCGTCTGTTACTGGGTGGAACTGGAGTTCCTTCAGTACGGCTGTGTGCTCCTCACCATCGATGATGAGCTTGATAACATAGATGTGTGGAGTATAAACAATCTTGCGGAGCTCGCTCATAGGAGCTGCGAATGAGAATGCCTCTGGAGCACCGTTCTCACCCTTCTTCTCACCATAGAGGTTGCAGGGTACAAGACCTTCTTTTCTCAACAATTTGGAAGCCTTCTTGCCAAGGTCGCTTCTCTTCTGACCTGATACATTAATCTCTTTCATAATGTGTTACTCTAAATTAAGTTGTTATTAAAATAATGCTTAATTCGCCATCACACGAGATGCTACATCTCACTAGATGTGCTTCAAAAAGCGGGTGCAAAGGTAGTGCTTTTCGATGGAACTCACAAGAAATAGACTGAAAAACAATTAAAAAACACGTGTTTTCTTGCATGGCAAAGGGTTTTTTGCTATTTTTGCATGCGAATTAGTAAACGTAATATATATCATATCGATGATAAACAGAGAATTAATACGTATTAAGGTAGTTCAGTTGACCTACGCGTACTATCAAAACGGCAACCGTGACATCGACAAAGCGGAGAAAGAATTGTTGTTCTCTCTCTCCAAGGCATATGACCTTTACAACCAGCTTTTGCTCTTGATTGTCGCTGTGACCCAGGAGGAACGCCGTCGTGTGGAGGTTAACACTGCCCGTGCACAGAGAGAAGGCACAGAGGTGCCGTCACAGAAGTTTGCTTACAATAAGTTTGCTGTACAGCTTGAGGAAAACAAGCAGTTGCTCGATTATGCTGAAACCCAGAAAACAGGATGGAAAGATGATATCGAGTTCGTGCGTAAGCTTAGCGATCAGATAGAGCAGAGCGATGCCTATCAAGAGTATATGAACTCGGAGGACGACTCGTATGAGGCCAACCGCGAGTTGTGGCGTAAACTCTACAAACAGTTTATCCAGAATAATGAAGATCTTGATCTTCTTTTGGAGGACAAGAGTCTCTACTGGAATGACGACCGTGAGATTGTGGATACTTTCGTGGTGAAGACCATCAAACGTTTTGATCCCAAGCTCAAGGCCAAGCAGCCCTTGCTGCCAGAATACAAAGACGAGGAGGATAAGGATTTCGCACGCAAACTTTTCCGTGCGACCATCCTCAACGCGGATACTTACCAGCATTATATGAGCACCATGTCGCGTAACTGGGATTTCTCCCGTTTGGCCTACATGGATGTGGTTATCATGCAGATTGCCATCGCTGAGATGCTCACATTCCCCAACATTCCGGTCAGTGTGACTATCAACGAGTATGTGGAACTCGCCAAGCTCTATAGCACGGCCAAGAGTGGAAGTTATGTCAATGGCATGCTCGACTCTATCGCGCGTAACCTTATATATAATAAGTTGATGGTGAAGTCCATGAACGAGCCGCGTTCAAAGAAGACCGGTCCTCTGCCACAATCCGAAAAGAAGGATGCTCCTGTCGAAGAAGAAAAAACGCAGAAATCTGAGTCTGAGACTCCGACAGATAACAATGAGAACAACAATAAAACAGAATAATAAAATATGATTACATCCATGTATCTCGCTGCACAGCAGCAGGGCGGTGGCTATAGCTTCCTCATTATGATGGTGGCCATCTTCGTTATCATGTGGTTTTTCATGATTCGCCCACAGCAGAAGAAGCAAAAAGAAATACGTAAATTCCAGAATTCTCTTCAGGAGGGCACACCTGTAGTGGTGGGCTATGGCATTTATGGCACAGTGAAGAAAATTGATCTGGCTGCCAATATCATCGAGGTGGAAATTGCCAAAGGTGTTGTGGTGCGTGTGAGCAAAGACGCAGTCTTCGCTGACGCAAGCGCTACACAGCAGGCTTTGCAAAAGTAAATGAAAACCCCGAATTTGTTGCACGAGACAAAGACACACGTCAGGAAATTCTTGTTCGGGGCACTGAATAAGGAGTTCCTGATTTTTTTGTTCTTCCTGCTGGTCAGCGGAAGCTACTGGCTGCTCCTGGCGCTCAATGAGACCATGGAGAGGGAAGTCTGTGTGCCTGTCCGTTTGGTCGATGTGCCGAAAAACGTCATCGTCACGTCAGACATCCAGGACACCATTCGTGTGACAGTGCGTGACAAAGGTTACACTGTAGGCGCCTATTTCTGGACGGGAAAACTCTCGCCGATAGAGGTGTCCTTTGCCGACTATGCCAAGGCTAATGGCATGGGGCAAGTATCCTCGGCGGAACTGCTTAAGATGGCGCGACAGGAACTCTATAGTTCCACCAAGATTGTCCAGGTGAAGCCCGATAGGCTTGACTTTTATTACAACTATGGTCAGAAACGCCGGGTGCCTGTGCGCTTGTATGGGCGCATCCTGCCGGGCCAGAGCTATTATCTCGCCCGCACAGTGTTCCGTCCGGACAGTGTGGATGTCTATGCATCCCGTGAGGCACTCGACACCATCAAGTGTGTCTATACGGAGTGGCAGGACATACGCAACGTTACCGACACTATCCATCGCAAGGTGGAACTGCGCAGGATTAAGGGCGCCAAGTGCGTACCCACGTCCATCCGGATGTCCGTATTTCCCGATGTGCTGACCGAGGAAACTGTAGAGGTGCCCGTAGTGGCTGTCAACATGCCTGAGGGCAAAGTGCTTCGTACCTTTCCGTCGCGGGTAACCGTCAGATTCGTGGTGGGCGCCAGCATGTTCCGCATGGTCAACACATCTAAATTCTATGTCGTGGCTGACTATAACGAACTGATGGAACACCCTTCGGACAAGTGCAACCTGAGTATCCGCACCGTGCCCTATGGTGTGCGGAAAGCGCGATTGGTCACGCCACAAGTGGACTATCTTATCGAACAGCAAAATGACAATGAAGATAGCAATAACAGGAGGAATCGGTAGCGGCAAGTCTTATGTCTGCAAGATGCTTGCCGAAAGAGGCATCGGCGTCTATGACTGTGACTCGGCCGCCAAACGTCTCATGAACGAGTCTGACGACATCAAAGCAAAATTGTCGGCTTTGGTGGGGGAGGACTTGTACAGTGACGGACGGATGGTGAAGTCGGTTATGGCCCGCTTTCTGCTTACTTCCGCAGAACATACACAAGCCGTTAATGATATCGTGCACCCCGCTGTGGCGGAAGACTTTGAACATTCGGGTCTTGATTGGATGGAAAGTGCCATCTTTTTTGGTAGCGGATTCTATCGGCGCGTCCACATCGACAAGGTGGTCTGTGTGACGGCACCGCTTGATATGCGCATTTCCCGTGTGATGTCGCGCGACGGCATCTCATGCGAGAAGACGCTCGAATGGATACACAAGCAGATTCCTCAGGAGGAAATGGTGCACCGCTCTGACTATGAGATTGTGAACGACCGTATCCACAATGTCGGCAAACAGCTTGACGACTTGTTGGAGAAACTCAAACAAACCCTTTAGACAAAACATTTATAACATAAAAACAGAATGGAAACAATACTTTCTATCGCCGGAAAACCGGGACTCTATAAATTGGTGTCCCGTGGCAAGATGAATCTTATCGTAGAAGCTATCGACGAAACACACAAGCGTATTCCCGCTTTTGCCACAGACCGTGTTACAAGTTTGGGCGACATTGCCATGTATACAGATGCCGAGGATGTGCCTTTGATGACAGTGCTCGCCAATGTACGTGACAAGGAAGAGGGCAAGGTGTGCTCGCTCAACTATAAGAAATGCTCTGCCGATGAACTGCATGAGTATTTCGCAGCAGTACTTCCCGCCTATGACCGCGACCGTGTGCACGACAGCGACATCAAGAAACTTCTTCAATGGTATAATATCCTCGCCAAGGCCGGTGTGACCAACTTTGAGGAAATCATGCGCCCAACAGAGGGTGACAATGTTGACGACCGTCAGGAAGGATCAGCAGAATAAACCTTTTTAAAAGAAAAGATAAAAGGAACTGCCTCGCTGATGGATGTCAACGAGGCAGTTTTTTACTTGATAACAGAGTGCTTGTCTAACCTCTTTAAAAACAAGAAATGAGAAAAGAAAGAAAGAGCGTCAGTTTGACGTTCATGTTGTTTAGTGTGTTATTTTGTGTCTGTTTGATTTCCGCCAATGTGTTGGAAACAAAGCAGATAGATGTCTTTGGAATCAGTCTCACTGGTGGACTCATTGTTTTTCCCGTTTCCTACATCATCAACGACTGTGTGTGCGAGGTATGGGGATATCGCAAAACTCGCCTTTTGATTTGGCTCGGTTTTGTGATGAATTTCTTCTTTGTGACTGTAGGTGCCCTGTGTGACGCTATTCCTGGTGCCCCTTATTGGCACAATGATGCTGGTTTCCATGCCGTATTCGGTCTGGCTCCCCGTATCGCTGCCGCCTCTTTCGTGGCATTCTTGGTGGGCTCTTTTGTCAATGCCTATGTGATGAGTCGGATGAAAGTGGGCTCGGCTGGCAAGCATTTTTCCTGGCGTGCCATTTTGAGTACAGTCTTCGGTGAAGGTGCCGACTCGATTATCTTTTTCCCACTCGCTCTCTACGGGGTAGTGCCCACTTCAGAGTTGCCTTTTCTGATGTTGTGGCAAGTGGTGCTCAAAACAGTCTATGAGGTTATCGCTTTGCCGGTGACTATTCGTGTGGTGCGGGCTGTTAAACGCTATGAGGGAGAGGATGTCTACGACGAGGATATTAACTATAATGTGTTAAAGATTTTCAACTTCTAAAACAAGACAATATGAATCAAGAAAACAGAAAAGACGAAGGACTGAAGGCTTTGGGCGCCAAGACTAAATACGCTATGGACTATGCTCCTGAGGTGCTCGAGACCTTTGTCAACAAGCATCCCGATAACGACTATTGGGTGCGCTTCAATTGCCCTGAGTTCACTTCTCTGTGCCCAATTACAGGACAACCGGACTTTGCGGAGATTCGCATCATGTATATTCCTGATGTGAAGATGGTGGAGAGCAAGAGTCTCAAACTCTATCTCTTCAGTTTTCGCAACCATGGCGACTTTCATGAAGATTGTGTGAATATTATCATGAAAGATTTGATCAAGCTGATGGAGCCTAAATATATTGAGGTGACAGGAATCTTTACACCGCGCGGAGGTATAAGTATTTATCCCTATGCCAATTACGGAAAGCCAGGAACGAAATATGAAAAGTTGGCGGAGCAACGCTTCTTCAATCATCAGTAAATTGCATATAAATGTCAAAATAGGTCTATGGTAGACGATTTTGACATTTATTTCTTTGTAAACTTGTGAGGGTTGTTTTTTTTCTTTATCTTTGCAAACTGCTACTTGATAGACAATTTGAAGCTTTAATATAAAATTCTTAAGACAACGTTATGAATGATGAATTCAATGCTGGAATGCAACAGCAGAATGAAGAGAAACAAGTCAATTATGTTGACCTGTTCATGAATTATTTCATGTACTGGCCGTGGATATTACTATGTTTGGTCATTTCTCTGGTTGTGGCTTTCTTTATGCTGAAGCGTGCCACACCGATCTATAAGACGGATGCGTCAATGCTTGTCAAGACTAATGACAACCAGAACATGTTCCGGTCCTCTTCGTTTGCCGGTTCTATCAGCACCCAGGATATGGGTATCTTCTCTATGGCGAACGACTTTGACACGGAAATTAAAGTCCTTTCTTCCCGTAATCTTGTTCAACATGTGGTCGAGTCTCTTGACCTTTATGTAAATCAGCAGAAGAAAGGTTTGTTGCGCTATAAGGATATCTATGGCGTGTCTCCTCTCCGTATTTGGGCTACACCACAGGAAGCAAGCAAGATGGGCTTTGCCAATTTGGATATAGACCTTCACGCCAATGGCTCTCTCAATGTGAAAGCCAAAATCGCAGGTTCCGCTCCCGGTACCAAACCTGTGGAATATGAGAAGTCCTTTTCCAAACTTCCTGCCATCCTCAATACCCGCTATGGCATCATCAGCTTCTCCCGCATAGACTCTGTCCGTTTGGAAGACTGCACAATCCGCGCCACCATCACCGACCCGGAATTGGCAGCGAAAGCCTATTCTTCACAATTGAGCGTGGAGCCGGCCGACAAGAAGACCTATGTGGCTTCCATCTCGTTCAACGACCCTTCCCCCAAGCGTTCCATCGCCTTTATCAACCGCTTGGTGCAGCAATACAACTATGAGGCGAATGCCGACAAAAATGTGGCAGCCGAGAAAACATCCGAATTTATCAACAACCGTGTGTTGCTCATCTCGCAGGAGTTGGGCAAGACCGAGGGACAGATGGCTGGCTTCAAGAAGCGCGCCGGTCTCACAGACCTCCAGTCGGATGCCAAGCTCTCTCTCGAGAACAAGAACACCTATGACAAGCAGCGTGCCGACAACGACACCCAGCTTCGTCTGATTCAATACGTGAAATCGTTTATCAACGACGCAAGCAACCAAAACGAGGTGATTCCGCTCAATACAGCTGTGCCTGGACAGGACGACAGTGGCTTGAGTTCCGCCATCTCAAAATATAACGACTTGGTGCTCAACCGTTCCCGCTTGATTCGCAATTCCAGTGAGAACAGTACGGTCATCCGCGACATGGATGTGCAAATCAAGGGAATGCGCAATACCATCAACTCCACAATGGCTTCGGTGGAGCGCAGCGCTCATATCACCCAAGCGAAACTTGACGCTGAGGCTTCACGCTATACCGGTCAAATCAGTGCACTGCCGGAAGACGAAAAGCAATTCTTGAACATCTCCCGTCAGCGTGACTTCCAGTCACAACTCTATCTCATCCTCTTGCAGAAGCGTGAGGAGAATGCCATCCGTCTGGCGGCAACCGCCAACAACGGAAAACTCATCGAGTCACCGATGGTGTCGGCAAAGGTTTCGCCCAAAGGCTCCATCTTTATGCTGATAGCTCTTGTTCTGGGTATCGCCGTTCCTTGCGTACTTATTTATCTGAAGCAGTTGCTCGCTGTCAAGATTGAGAGCCGTGCCGATGTGAAAGCCATCACAGACCTGCCGATTATCGGAGAGATACCTTTCGACAAATCCGTGGTAGGAGAGCGCGACATTCTCATCAAGGAAAATCAGAACGGCTTGATGGAGGAAGTGTTCAGAAACTTCCGTACCAACTTGCTGTTTCAGTGGGCTCCAGCAAGGTGGTGCTTGTCACTTCGACCATGGCAGGCGAAGGAAAGTCCACTACATCCGGTAACCTTGCCACCAGTTTGGCGTTCCTCGGCAAGAAAGTCATCATTGTCGGTCTGGATGTGCGTAAGCCAGGATTGAACAAAGTGTTCCACTTGCCTATCCACCACACCAAGGGTATCACTTCTTATTTGAGCGATCCGGACAACACCGATTTGCTCTCGCTCATCCAACCTTCCGGTGTGAGCAAGAACCTCGACGTGCTGGTAGGCGGTATCATCCCGCCGAACCCGACCGAGCTTGTGGCGCGTCCTTCACTCGACAAGGCCATCGACATCCTCAAGCAACGCTATGACATTGTCATCCTCGATACGGCTCCGTTCGGCATGATGGCGGATACCGCCTTGATAGCCCGCCTCGCAGACACCACCGTTTATGTGTGTCGCGAGAACTTCACACGCAAGGCTTCCTTCGCACTCATCAACGAGGCACGCGACCAAAAGAAGTTGCCTAACATCGGCATCGTGCTGAATGGTGTCGACATGAACAGTCGTTCTTCAGGTTACTATTACGGTTACGGCAAATATGGCAAGTACAACCGCTATGGCTACGGCTATGGACGTGACTATGGTGCAGGATATGAGCACACGGGAATGACTGAAGAAAAGAAAAAGAACATCTTTGAAAAACTGTTTAAATAAGAACTAAATAACAAGATGAAGAAGATAAATATCATCATAGGAAGTATTGCCCTCGTGGCGTTGACTTCTTGTGTGTCGAGCAAGAAGATTACTTACTTGCAGGGGAGTGATGAAACCTTTAAGACCGCACAGCAAATCAGTCAGCAGTATGACTTGCGTATCAAACCGGCAGACCGAATCTCTGTGACGCTCTCCTGCTCCGATCCAGAACTCCTTGTTCCGTTTGGACAGAACGTAGTCTTGGGTTCCACTTCAGTTGCCAAGACAGGACAGATTAACACGAATGGTGGCGGTCAGCAGGATGCCTACATCGGCTACACGGTGGACAACGAGGGATTTATCAAACTTCCTGTCATCGGTAGAATCCGTGCCGCTGGCTACACAGAGGAAAGCTTGGCCAACGAAATTCAGGGCGCCATCATCAAGTCGGGCTATATCAAGGATCCCCAGGTGACGGTGAAGTTCACCAATGCCCGTGTCAGTGTGCTGGGTGCCGTGAACCGTCCCGGTCAGTTCCTGCTCAGTTCGCAGCGCAATTCCATTCTTGATGTGATTGCCCAAGCAGGCGATGTCAGCGATATGGGTCTGAAGACAAATGTAAAAGTATTTCGCGAGAATGGCGGCAAGCGCAGCATGTATACACTTGACCTGACACAGGACAGCGTGTTCAACAGTCCCGCTTTCTATCTTCAGCAGAACGACCTCGTGGTGATACAGCCCAACAAGGCACAGAATGTAAAGAGTTCTCCATTCCTTACCTTTTGGGGTGCCGCAGCCTCTATCACAGGCTTGATCAGCTCAATCACCGCCATTGTCATTGCTGTCAGCAAATAAGGCGTAAACTACATCCTTTGGTGAAAAGCCAAGGGATGTAGATAAAAATAATCCCATAGATAATCCTTACCTTTTAGGTGGAAAAGAAGTAAATAAATTATAGTTGTTTTTCTTGCCCGAACGAACTCGATTGTAAAGAATTTTGGGTAAAAAAAATGCATCTATATGAATAATCACAAGAGTATCTTGATGACCATTGCGGTCTTGGTCGGCGAACTTCTGTTGTTCGTGAGTCTGTTTTCATTCTTCATGAATGAGAAAAACATCTGTGGAGATATGATGAGAAACCAGTCGGTTTTGATTCATGCGCTTATCTTCATGATGATATCCTATAGTGGTGGCGTAATCCTTTATCGCCGCAACACACGCGATTTCCAGATACTTTTGTTGGAGTTGCGCAATGTCGTCTATTTCTTCTTGATCTACATCGTCCTTCATGAACTGATAGACTTCCCCACACTTCCATTTTTGACATTCCTTCTCTTCCTCGCCATCTTCTTCATAGCGGCGGTGGCCTATCGTCTCTCTTTGAGATGCTTTGTGAAATTCTACCGCTCCCAGAGCGCGCATGTCCATCATGTAGTGCTGGTGGGGGGAACCGCCAATATCATCTCACTCTATCGGGAGTTTAAGGCGGTGAAATCTTACGGCTATCATGCCGTGGGCTATTTCGACTATAAACCCAATCCCGAATTTCCGAGAGACTGTCCCTATTTGGGCACCCCTGACAAGGTGATTACCTTTCTTCAGTCTCACCGCAATATCCATGAGTTGTATTGCTGTCTGCCTTCCAAGCATGAAGCAGACATCATTGCGCTGGTACACTATTGCTTGAACAACTTGGTGCACTTCTACAGTCTTCCCAACGTGTCCAACTACATGCATCATCGCATGTACTTCAACGTCTTGGGAGAAGTTCCTTATTTCAGCTTTTTCCGCGACCCGCTCACCCAGGTGGAAAACCGCATAGTGAAGCGCACGTTTGACATCGTGTTCTCGCTGCTCTTCCTCTGCACCATCTTCCCGTTCATCTTCGTAATCGTGGCCATCATCACCAAGATAACGATGCCTGGTCCGATTTTCTTCCGCCAGAAGCGCAACGGACTCAACGACAAGGAATTCTATTGCTTGAAATTCCGCAGCATGAAGGTCAACGCCGATGCCGACAAACTGCAGGCTACCAAGGATGATCCCCGCAAGACCAAATGGGGCAACATCATGCGCAAGACCAATATCGACGAGCTACCCCAGTTTATCAATGTGCTGATGGGCGACATGAGTATCGTCGGCCCTCGTCCGCACATGGTGCTCCATACAGAAAAATACTCCAAACTGATCAACCTTTATATGGTGCGCCATTTTGTGAAACCCGGCATCACAGGCTGGAGCCAGGTGACAGGCTATCGTGGCGAAACCAAGGACATCAGCCAGATGGAAGGCCGTGTGCGTGGCGACATTTGGTATATAGAGCATTGGAGTTTCTGGCTCGACCTGTATATTATCTTCCGCACAGTCTACAATGTCATCGTTGGAGACAAGGAAGCCTATTGATAAAATATTAAAAAAATGGCGGTGAAATATCTGCCGTGTGATAATTTTTTCCTAATTTTGCACATTTGAAAGGATAATGTGAATAGCTAAGGAAAAAAGAACATAAAAATAGAGATGAAAAAGAAAATTCAATTCAGTCTCGTTTATCGAGATATGTGGCAGTCGTCAGGCAAGTTCCAGCCACGCAAAGACCAGTTGGCGCGCATCGCTCCCGTAATCATCGACATGGGCTGTTTCGCCCGTGTGGAAACGAACGGTGGCGCTTTTGAGCAGGTGAACTTGCTCGCCGGTGAAAACCCGAATGAAGCCGTGAGAGCCTTCTGCAAGCCTTTCAACGAGGCAGGCATCAAGACCCACATGCTTGATCGTGGTCTCAACGCTTTGCGTATGTATCCTGTACCCGATGACGTACGTGCCCTTATGTATAAGGTGAAGGCCAAGCAAGGCACCAACATCACACGTATCTTCGACGGACTGAACGATGTGCGCAACATCATTCCAAGTATCAAATGGGCCAAGGAAGGCGGTATGACTCCACAGTGTGCACTCTGCATCACCAACTCGCCTGTCCACACACTTGAATACTATATGAACATTGCCGACCAACTCATCGCAGCTGGTGCGGAGGAAATCTGCCTGAAGGATATGGCAGGTATCGGCCAGCCGGCATTCCTCGGCAAACTGACCAAGATGATCAAGGACAAATATCCTCACATCATCATCCAGTATCATGGTCATTCAGGTCCAGGTCTGTCTATGGCCTCCATCCTTGAGGTGTGCAACAATGGCGCCGATATCATCGATACTGCCATTGAGCCATTGTCATGGGGTAAGGTCCATCCAGACATCATTTCCGTTATCAGCATGCTGAAGAACGAGGGCTTTGATGTTCCTGAAATCAACATGACAGCCTATATGAAGGCTCGTGCTTTGACACAAGAATTCATCGACGATTGGTTGGGCTACTTCATCAACCCCAGCAACAAGATTATGAGTTCGCTGCTTTTGGGTTGCGGTCTCCCTGGTGGCATGATGGGCTCGATGATGGCAGACCTCGGTGGTATGCGTACGACTATCAACAATGTGCGTAAGAAGAAAGGCGAGGAAGAATTGTCTATGGATGATCTTCTGATCAAACTCTTCAACGAGGTAGAGTATGTATGGCCACGTGTGGGTTATCCTCCATTGGTGACACCGTTCTCACAATATGTGAAGAATATCGCATTGATGAACCTCCTTACCATCGAGCAGGGCAAGGGACGCTTCGTGATGATGGACGACTCCATGTGGGGTATGATTCTCGGAAAGTCAGGAAAGATTCCTGGCACTATCGATCCAGAGCTTGTCGAACTTGCCAAGAAGCAGGGACGCGAGTTCACCGATGTCGACGCTCACACTTTGCTCAAGGACGCTCTTGATGATTTCCGCAAGGAGATGGACGAGAACGGATGGGACTATGGACAGGACGACGAGGAACTTTTCGAACTTGCCATGCACCCAGAGCAGTATCGCAACTATAAGAGCGGTCAGGCTAAGAAGAATTTCTTGGCAGACCTCCAGAAACTCAAGGACGCCAAGTTGGGCAGCAACCTTACTCCCGAACAGCTCAGTGCCTACAAGCATGCTAAGGCAGATGCCATTGTGGCTCCAGTCAAGGGTGAAATCTATTGGGAATTCAATGGTGACGGAGAATGCGCTCCTACCGTAGAACCTTACATCGGCAAGGAATACAAAGAAGGTGACGTGCTCTGCTACATCCAGACTCCTTGGGGCGAAATCGAGGAAGTTCCCGCTGCTCTTGGTGGTAAGCTTGTGGAAATCAACGCAAAGCGTGGTTCCAAAGTGAGCAAGGGTACTGTTATCGCTTACATCGAGCGTGACAACAAAGAATAAATATTTTAGACTCCAATAATTAGGAAAGGGAGAGCTTGCAAGAGTTTTCCCTTTCCTTGTTTTATAGAAACAGACTCCAAGAGAGGTTTCCCCTTGGATAGAAAGAAAAACAGAACAATGAATTATCAGTCTATCATTGACAAATATTATCCCCAAGACACTCCACTTCGTCACATCTTGATGGTACACAGCCGTCAAGTGGCTGACAAGGCTCTTCAGATTGTCGATGCCCATCCCGAACTGAAAATGGATCGTCAGTTTGTGGAGGAGGCAGCCATGCTTCACGACATCGGTATTTATCTCACGGATGCGCCAGGCATCGAATGTCATGGCGCAGAGCCCTATATTCTCCATGGCCGTTTGGGCGCAGAACTGATGCGTAGGGAAGGCTATCCACGCCATGCTCGTGTCTGTGAGCGTCACACTGGAGCCGGAATCACCATTCGAGAAATCGAGGCACAGCATCTTCCCTTGCCCCATCAAGATTTTCTTCCCGAAACCTTGGAAGAAAAGGTTATATGCTATGCCGACAAATTCTATTCCAAATCCCACCTCGATCGGGTGCGCACATTGGAACAGACCGAGAAGAGCATCGCCCGTTATGGTGAAGACGGACTGAAAAGATTCAAGGAATGGGAGCAGTTGTTTGAATGATTCAATATAGGGGCTGCAACAACTCTTGCTCGTAAGCATTCTGTCGTTTTAGCAGAAGTCGGGTGCTCCGATAGAGTAGCATCCAGCTACTGGCATGTTGTCGTGAACCCTAAAAAGAATCGTAAAACGTTAATTTGGAATCATGTTGGATGATTTGTGAATTAAAATCAGTAACTTTGCACCTTATATGAGAACAAAGTCTGTCATATTCCTTGTGCTGTTCGCCTTCATACTTGTGATGGCTGACTCCAACACACCCTTTTTCAGGAAAAAACGCAAGGCGGTGGAACGCGATTCTGTCCAGTTGGCAGACACGTTGCGCCAAGACTCCATACATGCGGGGAATGCCATCGACACTACCAAGATGGACTCTCTGCAGCTTGCCATTTATCATCATAACAAGGCCATTGACGACTCCATCCGTTTGGATTCGCTCAATCGTCGCCGTGCCAACGGCATCGACTCCCCTGTGCACTATTCGGCAGAAGACTCCATCGTCTATCTTGCCAGCACAAACCGCGCCTATCTCTATGGCAATGCCAATGTGAAATACCAGGACATGGACTTGCAGAGCGACCGCATCAACATGAGTCTCGATTCCAGTCTTGTCCATGCCACAGGCACCCCCGACTCCACGGAGAAAAAAGGAGTGAAGGGCACCCCCGTGTTCACTATGGGACAGGACAAATACGAGAGCGACACCATGGCGTTCAATTTCAAGACCAAGCGCGGATTCATCAACAATGTCTATACCGAGCAGCAGGACGGTTTTCTGTCCAGCGAACTGTCCAAGCGCGACTCGTCCGGTGTCATCTATTTGCAGCATGGACGATATACCACATGTGATGCCGAGCATCCCGACTTCTACATTGCCATTTCCCGTGGAAAGCTCCGCCCCGGCAAGGATGTGGTCTTTGGTCCTGCTTATCTTGTGGTAGCCGATGTGCCATTACCCTTGGCTATCCCTTATGGCTTCTTCCCGTTCTCCAAGAGCTATTCCTCCGGTTTCATCATGCCGACCTATGGCGATGAGAGCGACCGTGGATTCTACTTGCGCGATGGTGGATACTATTTCGCCATGAGCGACCGTTGGGATCTCAAGCTGTTGGGCGAAATCTATACCAAGGGTTCTTGGGGATTCTCCGCTGCCAGCAACTATCGCACCCGTTATAAATATTCCGGATCGTTCTATTTCAGTTATCAAGATACCAAGACCGGTGACAAGGGCTTGCCCGACTTCTCCCGTCAGAAGAGTTTCAAGATTCAGTGGAGCCATCGGCAAGATTCCAAGGCGAATCCTTTCAGCTCCCTCTCGGCGAGTGTCAACTTCGCCTCTACGAGCTATGAGCGCAACAATCTCAACTCGCTCTACAATCCCTATTCGCTTTCCCAGAGCACCCGAACCTCTTCCGTGAGTTGGAGCACCACCTTCTCGAGCATCGGCATGACGCTGAGCAGCACCGCCAACTTGGCGCAGAACATGCGTGACTCTACCATCGCCATGACCCTGCCAGACCTCAACATTTCCATTTCACGCTTCTATCCCTTCCGCCGCAAACACATGGTGGGCAAGGAGCGTTGGTATGAGAAGATCTCCATGAGCTATACCGGACAGATACGCAACGAGATCAACACCAAGGAAGACAAACTCTTCCATTCCAATCTCGTCAAGGATTGGCGCAACGGCTTCAACCACAGCATCCCTATCAGCGGTAATTTCACGCTGTTCAACTATCTCAACCTCAGTCCGTCCTTCAACTTCACCGACCGCATGTATACCAACAAGGTTATGCGCTCTTGGGATGCCGACCGTCAGATTGAGGTCTGCGACACCACATACGGATTCCACAATGTCTACAACTGGAGCTTCTCCATGGGACTGTCCACCAAACTCTATGGTATGTATGTGCCGAGTCGCAAGCTCTTCGGCGATAAGATTGTGGCCATTCGCCACGTGGTCACCCCGACAGTGAGCTTCAACTACGCTCCCGATTTCGGCTCTTCCCGCTATGGCTATTATGCCACCTATCAGAAGACCGATGCCCAGGGCAATGTGTCACTTGTGGAATATTCGCCTTATTCCACCGGACTCTATGGCGTGCCGGGCAGGGGACGTACTGGCAGTTTCTCGTTCGACCTGTCCAACAACTTGGAGATGAAAGTACGCTCAGACAAGGATTCCACAGGATTCAAGAAAATCAGTCTGATTGACGAACTTGGTCTTTCCATGTCCTACAACATGGCTGCGAAGGAGAAAAAACTGAGTGACCTCTCAATGCGTCTTCGACTGAAATGGTGGAAACACTACACCTTCAATGTCAATGCCGTCTTTGCCTCCTATGCTTACGAACTTGACTCCAACGGCCGTCCATACGTGGGCAACCACACCCTGTGGGGCATGGGCAAGTTCGGACGATTCCAGGGAATCTCCCAAAACTTCTCGTTCACACTCAGTCCTGAGCAGCTCAAGAAATGGTTTGGTGGAGGCAGTGACAAAGACGACAAGAAAAAGAAAGACGATGACGACAACGAAGGCTTGGACACCGACCGTGAGTCCAATGTCGACGAAGATATGGTCGAGGGACAGCACGGAGCCAAGAACCAGTCTACGAAAGCGAAGACCGATGCGGATGGCTATATGTCCTTCTCCATGCCATGGTCACTTACTTTCGGTTATGGCATCTCGATGCGTGAGAACACCGACCCGGAGAAATTCAACAAGAAGACCATGCGCTATCCTTACAAGTTCACTCAGACACTCAACATCAGTGGCAATGTGCGCATCAGTGAGGGATGGAACATCAGCTTCTCCTCAGGTTACGACTTCGACTACCACAAGATGTCTATGACCACGGCATCCCTTTCCCGCGATCTCCACTGTTTCAACATGAGTTGCTCCGTGGTGCTTGCTCCCTACACGAGCTATAACTTCACCTTCCGTTGCAACGCCTCCACGCTTACCGATGCGCTCAAGTATGACAAGCGCAGTGGCTACAGCAATGCCGTGCAGTGGTATTAACAAGAACAACAGATTACTTATATAAAAACGTTTAGAACTTGGATTCTACCTTATATGGTAGACCAAGTGCTAAACGTTTTCTTTTATAAAGAAAATGCCCACCGTTAAGGACGATGGGCCAACCTAATGTTTTCACAACGGAATAATCCTTATTGTGATTTGCTCAAAATGTTGGTGCAAATATACCAATATTTTTTGTTTCACAAAACTTTTTCTTCTAAATTCTTTATTTTGACAGTATTTATTTCTATATTTGCACATCAAAATCTATAATAAAACCAAATAAACATGTAATAACCCACAAATGACATGAAAAATATATTAGGTTTAGACCTCGGAACCAATAGTATTGGTTGGGCGGTCATTCAAGCTCAAAATGAAGAAAATAAGGATATCTTGAGGAGTATCCTTGATTGTGGCAGTCGCATCATTCCGATGGACGCTGCTGTTCTTGGTGATTTCGCCAAGGGAAATACAAAGTCTCAAACTGCTGATAGAACAGGGTATCGTGGTGTAAGAAGGCTTCGTGAACGTTGTTTGCTACGACGTGAACGCTTGTTGCGTGTTCTTGATGTCATGCATTTTTTGCCGTCTCATTTTTCTGCGGCTATTACTCGTTACGGGAAATTCAAAAATGTGGAAGAAGAACCGAAATTAGCATGGGAAAAAGATGTGTGTGGAAAGATGCATTTTCTTTTTCTTGATTCGTTTGAGGAAATGGTTCAAGAGTTTAAGATTGCTCATCCTGAACTTTTTACTGAAGGAGGAAAGATTCCTTATGATTGGACCATTTATTATCTTCGTAAGAAAGCATTGACACAGAAACTTTCAAAAGAAGAATTGGCCTGGATTTTGTTGAATTTCAATCAAAAACGAGGCTATTATCAGTTGCGAGGTGAGGAAGAAGAGAATGATAAAGGTAAGTCAGAGGAATATTTGGCTCAACGTGTTGTTGATGTGGTCAATACAGGAGAGAAAAAGGGCAAGCTTACATGGTTTGATGTGATTCTCGAAAACGGGATGGTTTACCATCGTGCTGCTGAGACAATGCCTGATTGGGTTGGAAAAATTAAAGAGTTTATTGTTACTACGCAGCTTGACAAAGATGGGAATCCCCAAAAGGATAAAGATGGAAAGATCAAGCGTTCCTTCCGTATGCCTAGTGAGGATGATTGGACACTTTTGAAGAAAAAGACAGAACAAGATATAGAACAATCAAAGAAAACAGTTGGTGAATATATTTATGACGCACTGGTTGCTAATCCTAAGCAAAAGATAAAAGGAAAGCTTGTGCGTGTTGTAGAACGTAAATATTATAAGAAAGAGTTGATTAAAATTCTGGAAAATCAATTGCATTTTATTCCGGAATTGACAGATATGGTTCTTTATAATAAATGTATAGAAGAATTGTATCCAAGCAATGACGCTTATCGTAGTTCTATAGCTAATAGAAATTTCATTTATTTGTTTGTAGATGATATTATTTTCTATCAGCGTCCGCTGAAGAGTAAAAAATCACTTATAGATGAATGTCCATATGAAATTCATCAATACAAGGATAAAGATGGCGTGGAGAGAATTTCTCATGTCAAGTGCATTGCCAAGTCTCATCCTTTGTTCCAAGAGTTTCGCTTGTGGCAGTTTATCTCAAATCTTCGCATCTATCAAAGACAAGTGCAAGAGGGTGGAAAAATACAACTTGATGTTGATGTGACAGATGAATGTTTCCCCAATGTCGAAAGAAAAGTGGAACTGTTTGAGTTTCTTAATGATAGAGAAAGTATTAAACAAAATACCCTATTCAAGGATTTCTTCAAAATGAAAAAATCCAAAGGTGCAGATTCTGCTTATCCTTATCGATGGAACTATGTGGAAGATAAGGAATATCCATGTAATGAAACAAGAGGAACCATGTTGGCTCTTCTCGCTAAAGCTGGTGTTTCCTCACATTTGCTAGATGACAAAAATGTGGAAGAACACTTGTGGCATATCCTTTATTCAGTGGAGGACAAAGAGGAATTGCGCAAGGCTTTGACTCATTTTTCTGAAGAATATGGCTTGTCAGATAGTTTCATTGATGTTTTTTCCAAGATGAAACCATACCAGAAAGACTATGGAGCATATTCTGCAAAGGCCATTAGAAAATTGCTTCCATTGATGCGGATGGGAAAGTATTGGGATGAAAAAAATATTGATGAGCAGACTCGTGCCCGAATGCAAAAGCTCATGGATGGAGAAGTAGACGATAGCATTCGTTCCAGAGTGCGTGAGAAATCGATGCACCTCACTTCCGTCAAAGATTTTCAAGGACTTCCTGTCTGGCTCGCATGTTATATTGTGTATGACAGACATAGTGAGTCCTCAGACATTATTCGTTGGACTTCCCCAAGTGATATAGACATTTATCTACATCATTTCAAGCAGCATTCTTTACGCAATCCAATTGTTGAGCAAGTCATCACAGAAACGCTCAGAACTGTGCGTGATATTTGGACTAAACATGGACACATTGATGAAATTCATGTGGAAATGGGGCGAGACTTGAAGAATCCTGCAGATAAAAGACGCGAGATGACTCGTCGCTTGCTTGAAAATGAATCGGCAAATATGCGTGCAAAACTTTTACTTGCAGAATTGAAGAATCCTGACTATGGAATAGAAAATGTGCGCCCCTATTCTCCTAGTCAGCAGGAATTATTGCGTATTTACGAGGATGGAGCAATGAGTCAAAGTGAAGATGATTTGGATAAGGATATCTCAGATATTATTGGTAAATTATCTCAATATGACCCTGGAAATCTTCCAACTCAGCAAGAAGTGAAAAAATATATTTTGTGGATGGAGCAAAGATATCGTTCTCCCTATACGGGAGAGATGATACCACTGTCTAAGCTTTTCACTTCAGCTTATGAGATAGAACATGTAATACCACAGTCAAGATATTTCGATGACTCTTTTTCCAATAAGGTGATTTGTGAAGCGGAAGTGAACAAATTGAAAGACCGTTTGTTGGGCTATGAATTCATCAAACAACATCATGGTGAAAAGGTTCAGCTCAGCATGGGAAAGAGTGTGGAAATATTATCTCCAGAAGACTATGTTCGGCATGTGGAATCTCAATATAAAGGCAACAAAGCGAAAATGCGCAAATTGCTTATGGACGAGATTCCTGATAGTTTCATTGAGCGTCAGATGAATGACAGCCGGTATATAAGTAAGGTTGTTAAATCGTTGCTTTCTAACATGGTGCGTGAGGAAGGAGAAGAGGAGGCTATTTCAAAGCATGTGATAACGTGCAATGGTGGTATAACAGACCGACTCAAAAAAGAGTGGGGGATAAATGATGTGTGGAATCATATTATCTTGCCACGTTTCCAACGCTTGAATGAATTGACAGGAACGCACAAGTTTACGACAGTCAATAAGGAAGGTCATGAAATACCAAATGTTCCGATAGAATTGCAAAAGGGATTTAACAAAAAGCGCATAGACCATCGTCATCATGCAATGGATGCGATTGTAATAGCGTGTACCACACGTAATCATGTGAATCTTCTTAATAATGAGGCAGCTTTGTCTAAAAACAATTCCAATCGTTATTTGTTATCGCGTCAATTGCGTAGATATGAAACGATAGATATTGTGAAAGATGGAGTAAAAAAGAGCATTGAAGTTGCCAAAGAGTTTCTCAAGCCATGGCCAACGTTTACTACGGACGTGGAGCATGCATTGGGAAATATTGTGGTTAGCTTTAAGCAGAATCTGCGGGTTATCAATAAAACCACAAACTATTACCAGCATTTTGACCATGGTAAGAAAATATTCATTTCTCAAAGCAAAGGTGATTCTTGGGCTATACGAAAACCGTTGCATAAGGAAACTGTTTCCGGTGAAGTGAATTTGCGTCGTATAAAAGAAGTCTCAATCAAGGAAGCATTGAAGCGTCCTAAGGATATTGTGGACAAAGAGTTGAAGGACAAAATCTTGGAGTTGCTGGCTCTTCAAAAAAATGAAAAACAGATAAAACAATATTTTGAGGAAAACAAGGAAGTTTGGTCTGATGTTAATTTGAGAAAAGTAAGTATTTATTTCTTTACGAAAGAGACAAAAGACAGATTCTTTGCGACAAGAAAAAATATCGACATATCATTTGACGAGGATAAAATTCGCAATCATGTTACGGATACAGCAATTCAAAAAATCATGCTCCGTCATCTTGCGAACAAAAGAGGAAATCCCAAACTCGCATTCTCTCCGGATGGCATTGATGAGATGAACAAATCCATTGTTGAGTTGAACGGTGGACGCTTTCATCAGCCCATATATAAAGTGCGTGTATACGAAAAGGGTGACAAATTCAGTGTGGGTGATCATGGCAACAAAAAGAAAAAATTTGTGGAAGCCGCTAAGGGCACAAATTTGTTTTTGGCTATCTATGAAAAAACACAGATGGATATGATGACAGGGCAGCCTGTTACTGTTCGCTCTTTTGATACCATTCCTCTCAATGTCGTTATCGGAAGATTGAAACAAGGACTTTCTCCTGCTCCAAACAATAGTGAAGGACTTGCGCCTAAGTATGTTTTGTCTCCAAATGATTTGGTATATTTGCCAACGGAAGACGAATTGAAACAGCGTCATCTGGATATGCCATTGGATAAGAAAAGAATATATAAGATGGTGTCATCCAATAACTACCAAGTGTTCTTTATTCCATTAGCAGTTGCGACAATGATAGTTGATAAGAAGGAATTCTCGTCAGCTAATAAGCAAGAACGTGCAGTAACAGGAGAAATGATAAAAAGCTTTTGTATTCCGATTCGTGTAAATCGTTTAGGCGAAATATCTTTATAATAACTCTATATGTCACAATAGGAACATACATGAAGTGAGTTCCTATTGTGGCATTTTTTGTTCATATTCAAAACATCCCACTTATGATTAAGAAAACTCTTTATTTTGGTAATCCGGCTTATTTATCACTGCGAATGCAGCAGATGGTTATCAAGTTACCGGAAGTAGAAAGCAATACAGATTTGCCAGAAAGCCTAAAGAAAATGTCAGAGGTAACTAAGCCCATAGAGGATATAGGCATTGTTGTACTTGACAATAAACGGATTACGATTACGCAAGGGTTGCTTGAAGCTCTACTTGAAAACAATAGCGCAGTGATTACTTGTGATAGTCGAAGTATGCCAGTAGGGTTGATGTTGCCTCTTTATGGCAATTCTACACAGAATGAGCGATTCCGGGATCAGTTGAATGCATCCCAACCTCTGAGAAAACAATTGTGGCAGCAAACGATAAAAGCGAAAATCGACAATCAGGCAGCTGTGTTGTCTGCTTGTTGTGGAAAACCTGTGCGACCAATGGAACGTATGTCCATGGATGTTCGTAGTGGTGATCCTGATAATCTTGAAGCTCAAGCAGCAGCTTACTATTGGAAGAATATTTTTGCTGATATTTCGGGCTTGGAAGCATTTACTCGTAATAGAGAAGGGATTCCACCTAACAATTTGTTGAATTATGGATATGCCATTCTTCGGGCTGTTGTTGCCCGTAGTTTGGTGTCCAGTGGCATGCTTCCCACTCTTGGCATTCATCATCACAATCGTTACAATGCCTATTGTCTTGCCGATGATATTATGGAGCCTTATCGTCCATATGTAGATGAATTGGTATATTCTATTGTAAAGGAGACCGGAACAGACAAATTGGAACTTACCCAGCAAATGAAAGTTCGCCTTTTGGGTATTCCTACTATGGAGGTGGTAATCAGTGGTAAGCGTAGTCCACTTATGGTTGCAGCCACTCTGACCACAGCTTCCCTATATAAGTGCTTTTCGGGAGAATCTCGTCGTATTGCATATCCTATTCGTTGAGATTTTAAAAGTAAAAAACTATGGACCGTTTCAGTGAATATCGGATTATGTGGATTCTTGTATTATTCGATTTGCCAACCGAGACAAAGAAGGACAGGAAAAATGCTGCTCTTTTTCGCAAGAACTTGCAGAAAGATGGTTTTACAATGTTTCAGTTTTCTATCTATGTGCGGCATTGTGCCAGTATGGAAAATGCTGAAGTACACATGAAGCGAGTCAAGTCGTTTCTTCCTGAATTCGGCAAGGTGGGTATCATGTGCATCACAGACAAACAGTTTGGAAACATTCATTTGTTCTATGGAAAGAAGTCTTTACTTCCGAATTCTCCAGGACAACAATTAGAATTATTTTAGAAAGAATAACTGTCGTTAGTCTAAATATCAGGCTTTAAGTTCTTGTTAAAGTCAGAAACCTCTTTTACTTAAAAACGGAGAATGCTACATGAATCGTAGAATTCTCCGTTTTAAACAGCAGATTTTTATATCCTAATATAATGCGTAAGTGTCATAGAATGAGTTGTTTACGCTAAATCTGTTGTTGATTCTACCACAAAGGTAGTGAATTTTGAGCAAATCACAACGTGGACAGCATTATGGCGAATTAGGTGAAAGTTGTTGATTCTACCACAAAGGTAGTGAATTTTGAGCAAATCACAACAGCGTGGGACGGATAATCGG
>JBNMIE010000014.1:0-35486 GCA_050873125.1 Prevotella sp. | reverse complement strand
CAGGCACTGGAACGGGTACAGGCACTGGCACAGGAACAGGTACAGGCACAGGCACAGGTACTGGAACAGGCACTCGTAAGGGCACTGGCACTGGCACAGGCACCGGAACAGGCACCGGAACAGGCACCGGAACCGGAACAGGAACGGGTACAGGCACAGGTACGGGAACTGGCACCGGAACAGGAACGGGCACAGGCACAGGAACGGGAACTGGCACTGGCACAGGTACCGGAACAGGAACAGGCACTGGCACAGGTGGTACTGGAACAGGTACAGGTTCAGATATAACTTATGAGCCAGATGTGGACGGCTTTACACCAATCAAGTTTGACGGCTTCGATTATTGGGCTATTAGCTTCTCTAATAAAGAGTTGGCAGAGATGAAGGTGGACAAGGCGAAGGCATTGAAGACAAAGCGTTTCAGCTTTATCAACCAGATTCTGACTCCACAGCGTCTGGATGGAACCATCCCAGAGCCAGAGGGCTTCCGTGACGGCATCGACTTCACCACCACTTGGAGTAAATACAACCCAAGCAGTGCGAAGTATCCTCCAACACTCGGTTTCATCCTTTGGATTGACGAGAATGGTAAGGAAGCTTCTTGGGGCTCCGTCTTCCAGTCCTATTATCGCACACCGAACTACAATTCGGGCGGCAACTACCGCGACTATTTCTTCTCCTATGTGAGAGCCGCCATGCTCTACACGCCAGAGGAGTTCTATGCGAAATATCCGAAAGACAAGTATCCATTGGTCAGCCGTCAGTATGAGACGACGGTCAAATATATGAAAGAGAAATTCGGTCTTGATCTTCCTGGCATTGCCAAGGGACCAGACGATTCCGCTAAATAAACAGACGACTCTATGAAAAAAGCCGTTTTACTGGCTTTGACATTGGCGCTCCATCTGTCGCTGTGGGCACAATCCCAAGCGACAGACTCCTGCTTCCAATCTTGGAACAGACCATTCACCAATGCCGAAGAGATAGTAAACAAGCACAAGGCTACCACTCATGCTTCAGTCTTTGATGACTGTTGCATGATTTGGCAAGCCGGGCAATACATATTAAACGGTAAAGGTGAACAGCAGGACATCAACCTGCTGCTTGCTTCGTTTCCGACAGTAGACCTTAACGACACAGCCGTGCTCTCCTTTATGCAACGGAGGGGAGTGGGAGTGAAAACGTTTGTCAACGACTATTTCCTGCTGCTTGGCATGAAGAAGGGCTATACCTTCGACGCATCACGCGATGGCCTTTCGTTTACGACCGTATTTCCATTCCGTGCCCCGAGCCGCAACGACTATGAGAAGTTGACTTGCATCTTTTCCACACGGAATGCCGTGCTTCACAAACCCTTCTTGAGCATCCTCGATTTCGTGATGATGAACAACGGTTGCACGGCAGACTTGTCCGCCATTCGCCCGCTGATAGAAAAGAATGTGGCAGACGGCGCCCAGAAAAAGAAAGTGCTCGATGCCTATGCGAAATACGAACGCTTGCAGGCTGGCAATCCCGCGCCCTGTTCCGTGCTCAAAGACCTGAATGGCAAGGAGCACACCTTTGCGGAGTTCAAGGGCAAGACCCTCGTCGTGGACGTCTGGGCCACATGGTGCTCCAGCTGTTTGAAGAAGATGCCGCTTTTTGCCGATATCCAGTCGAAATATGCCCACCGCAAGGATGTGGCATTCGTGCTGCTCTCCACCGACCGCAACAAGGCGATGGAGGGATGGAAACGGCACATGGAAAAATATAAAGACTCCAGCCTCCATCTGCTCCGTGCCGATGTGGAAGGCGGATCCTCTTTTGAGACCGACTACAATATTTTCGGACTTCCCCGTTATATCATTATAGACCGCCGCGGCAACATCGTTGAGGCTTTTGCCCCGTCGCCCGGTCATGGACTGGAACAACTGATAGAAAACACATTAAAGAAATAAGATTAAGATTATGAAAAGAAAAACATTCGCCCTTTTTCTCCTCCTCTGCCTGGCCTTGCTGCCGGCAGCGGCTCAAGACAGCATCAGCAAGGGCATACATTTTGAAGACATCACCCTGAAAGAAGCCCTTGCCAAAGCCAAGGCGGAAGGCAAGAAGGTGTTTGTCGACTGCTACACCCAAACCTGCGGCCCCTGCAAGTATATGATGAAATACATCTTCCCGCTTGCGGAGTGTGGCGACTGGTTCAACCCCCGTTTCGTCTCCATCGCACGCGACATGGCGGTGAGCGACGGCCCCGAGATGGGCAAGAAATATGATGTAGGCATCTATCCCACCTTCCTGATTATCAACCCCGATGGCACTTTGTTCTGCAAGGAGATAGGAGCCGTGCGGCTGAATTCCCAAGTGTCCTTCGTGGAAAAGATGAAGCGTGCCATGGAACGTACCGACCTCGCCAACCAGTTTGCCGCTGGCAACCGTGACGTGGAGAAGGTGCGCCGCTATGTGGAGCTGCTCAAGAGCAGCGGCAGTCCGAAGACTGTTGAGGTGGTGAACGAATATCTGGGCGCCATGAGTGTGGACGACCTCTGCAAGGAGGAAAACTGGAACATGGTGATGGCGGAGGTGAACACCCCCGATTCCCCCATCTTCCGAAAACTCCTCGACAACCGCTCCGCCTTTGAGCAGCACTTGGGCAAGGATGTGGTGGAAGGCAAAATCTTGTCGACCTACCAGGGAGAATTTGGCATGTACAAGATGATGGGCATGCCCTTTGGCAAACGCGTGGCTGATCTTCAGTCGCTCGCCAAGGCCGGTTACCGCCAGGCACAACTGCTCGCCGACTGTGAGACCGTGCGCTGGATTATCAACGACAAGTTGTCCAACCGGGCCAATGAGGTGGTGGCCATCCTGCAGTCACTGAAGGCCGCTCAGTATTCGACAGAAGACCGCATGGCGGTGGTGAAGGAACTGGTGCGTTTCGAACGTGTGGCTTCCACAGCCCAGCGCCAGAAAGCCTGCTCGGCTTTGAAAGCCCTCAAGAAGCAGGTGACAGCCACCGACGCCGAAACCATCGACAAAACGATTGCCCGTCTCTCGCCCAGCAAGTAGCGGAGCGGCTAATAAATAGTTTTTTCATGAGAATCTGTCATTTTGCCACCTTTGCTTATAACTGGTTTGAAACCAGGCTGTTAATGGTGGCAGATGATGGGTGGCAGATGGAACATCTGCCACCGCCCGATGCGATGGCGGTATTGGCCGAAAGAGTTCAACCTCAAGAGTGGAACTTGGACTGTTTGTTCAAGCCCGTGGAACTGTTTGTTCAGCCGCCTGAAACCACATGAACCATGGCGAGGCTCCACTTTGCCGTGGCGAAGGGTGGCAGATGATGGCAGATGGTGGCAGATGAAGAAACAATCTGCCACCCATAAGACACTGATAGACAGGTGTATATGGCAAAGGTGGCAAAAGTTGCAGATTTTTGTCGAAAACATTTTCATATAGTGTGAGCCCACACTCCGATGGAGTATGGCCATAGCCCACAAAACAAGGAATCTTCCGCACACGTCGCTGTGCGGAAGATTTTTATTTACAGTCGGGGGCTTTATTATTTTCATTCTCTTCGTTTTCTCAGAATTTTGCACTAACTTTGCAGCAAACTATTAGAAATTGTAACGTTATGAATTCATTGAAGAAAGATTTCGCATCCAAGTTGTTGAACGTGAAGGCTATCAAGCTTCAGCCCAACAATCCTTTTACATGGGCTTCCGGTTGGAAGTCACCCTTCTATTGTGACAACCGCAAGACACTGTCTTACCCCGAGTTGAGAAACTATGTGAAGTTGGAACTCACACACATCGCCCTGGAGAAGTTCCCCGAGGCAGAGGCTGTGGCAGGCGTGGCTACCGGAGCTATCGCACAAGGCGCCTTGGTGGCAGACGAGCTCAACCTTCCTTTCGTGTATGTGCGCAGCAAACCAAAGGATCATGGACTTGAGAATCTTATTGAAGGTGAATTGAAACCAGGCGCCAAAGTGGTGGTTATCGAAGACCTCATCTCCACTGGCGGCAGCAGCCTGAAAGCCGTGGACGCCCTGCGCAAGGCAGGCTATGAGGTGGTCGGCATGATTGCCTCTTACACCTACGGATTCCCTGTGGCAAAAGAAGCTTTCGAGAAAGCCAACGTGCAGCTCGAGACCCTGACCGACTACGACCATGTGGTGGCACAGGCTCTGGAGACAGGTTATATCGCAGAGTCCGACGTGGAGTTGCTCCACGAATGGCGCAAGGATCCCGCTCATTGGAACGCATAAACGTGAGGCACAGAGATGAGCAAGTTTGAAAGCAGCATCAAGCAGATACCCTATAGCCAGGAAGCCGTCTACCGCAATCTGAGCGACTTGAGCAACCTGGAGCGTGTGCGCGACCGTGTGCCCGAGGACAAGGTGAAGAACTTCACTTTCGACCAGGACACCATCACGATGAACGTGGCGCCCGTGGGCGAGATATCCATGCATATCATTGAGCGCGAGGAACCCAAGTGCATCAAGTTTGAGACCACGAAGAGTCCGTTGCCGTTCAATTTCTGGATACAGTTGCTCCCCGTGACAGAGACCACCTGCAAGATGCGCCTCACCATCAAGGCAGACATCAACCCCTTCATCAAGGGCATGGTGTCGAAACCCCTTCAGGAAGGACTGGAGAAGATTGCCGACGCCTTGGCAATGATCAGATATGAATAGTTGAAGAAAGAGAGAACTATGGCAAACAAACTTTGGGAAAAAGACTTCCAGGTGAACAGCGAGATAGAGCGCTTCACCGTGGGACGTGACCGCGAGATGGACCTCTATCTCGCCAAGTATGACGTGCTCGGATCGATGGCGCACATCACCATGCTCGAGACCATCGGACTGCTGCGGAAAGACGAACTGACGCAGTTGCTCGCCGAACTCAAAAACATCTACGCCACCTGCGAGCGTGGCGAGTTTGTAATCGAGGAAGGGGTGGAGGACGTCCACTCGCAAGTGGAACTGATGCTCACCCGCAAGTTGGGCGACATGGGCAAGAAGATACACAGCGGCCGCTCACGCAACGACCAGGTGCTCGTGGACCTCAAGCTCTTCACCCGTCACGAACTCAAGGAAGTGGTCGATGCCGTCAAGATTCTCTTCGACGAACTGATACAGAAAAGCAACCAGTATAAGGATGTGCTCATGCCGGGCTACACCCATCTGCAGATAGCCATGCCCAGCTCGTTCGGCTTGTGGTTTGGCGCCTATGCCGAGAGCCTTGCCGACGACATGCTCTTCCTGCAGGCTGCCTATCGCATGACCAACCGCAACCCCCTGGGGTCGGCAGCCGGCTATGGCAGTTCGTTCCCGCTCAACCGCACCCTCACCACGCAGTTGCTCGGCTTTGACTCGATGGACTACAACGTGGTCTATGCTCAGATGGGCCGGGGCAAGATGGAGCGCAACGTGGCGTTTGCCCTTGCCACCGTGGCAGGCACCCTCGCCAAGATGGCGTTTGACGCCTGCCTGTTCAACAGCCAGAACTTCTCGTTCGTCAAGTTGCCCAAGGAATGCACCACCGGCAGCAGCATCATGCCCCACAAGAAGAACCCCGATGTGTTTGAGCTGATACGTGCCAAGAGCAACAAGTTGCAGAGCCTGCCCCAGCAGATCATGCTCATCATGAACAACCTGCCCGTGGGCTACTTCCGCGACCTGCAAATCATCAAGGAAGTGTTCCTGCCCGCTTTCGACGAGCTGAAAGACTGCCTCCAGATGGCAGCCTATATCATCAACAAGATGGCAGTCAACGAGCACATCCTGGACAACCCGATGTATGATCCGATGTTCTCGGTGGAAGAGGTGAACAAGCTCGCCGCCGCAGGCATGCCGTTCCGCGACGCCTACAAGAAAGTGGGACTCGAAATAGAACATGGAGAGTTTGTGGCAGACAAGAACATCCACCACACCCATGAGGGCAGCATCGGCAACCTTTGCAACGACCAGATAGAAGCCCTGATGAACCATACGCTTGGCGAATTCCACTTTGAGCGCATGGAGGAAGCCGAGCGCAACTTGTTGAAATAACCCCCGTTCAAGCATGAACATACGTAAAAATGTCAAACGCTGTGCCCTGATGGCGATGGCGTGGATGATGATAGGAGGAAACTCGTCCTGCGGCAACACGCAGAACGAGTTTTCCACTTTACCCTGCCGTCTGCTCTTCGACAACGGCATCCACCAGAACAACACCCTGTCAACCGCCATGAACAGCAACTCTCCGGGCATCTTCTGCACCATCCGCAAGACCATGAGAGGCGGCGCCACCCTGCTGTCTTTCACCACCAACTATGGACTGGACAGCGAAAGCCAACTGGACGCCTCGGAGACACAGCGCACCCTGATTCTCGGTCAGAACAACGGCATCATCGTCGGCTATGGCAGTCAGAGCGACCCCATCACCTTCTATGCCTTCGACCGCGAATGCCCCAATTGCTTTGCGGCGAACACCTATCCTGTGAAGAGCCGTCCCCTCACCGTCGCCAACACCGGCATCGCCACTTGTGCCGTATGCCATCGGGAATACAATCTCAACACGGGCGGCAACATCATCAAGGGCGACCCAGGCAAGAAACTCACCCGCTATCCCGCCTCAACCACAGGACCATTGGGCGTGCTCAATGTGAACTGAAAGCACAAATCCCACAAATATTATATTAAAATATGTAAATATCTTTGACTTTCCCGATTTAAGCGTTACCTTTGCAAAGCTTTCAATGCGGCAATAGCTCAGTTGGTAGAGCACAACCTTGCCAAGGTTGGGGTCGCGAGTTCGAGTCTCGTTTGCCGCTCATTCTTTTCTTAATTACCAAGCCGCAATGGTGGAATTGGTAGACACGAGGGACTTAAAATCCCTTGGCCAGTAATGGCTGTGCGGGTTCGAGTCCCGCTCGCGGCACTTTTGTTTTCTAAAATTTATATTATGCAAAAGAATCTAATCTTATCTCTTTCAGCAGTATCACTTTTGATGATGTCTTCTTGCTCCGGCAAGCTGAAAGATTTGTCTGCAGACAATTTTACTGTAACCCCTAACCCACTTGAGACCCAAGGTGGACAGGTATCCGCAACGATCGACGGTACTTTCCCACAAAAGTATATGAAGAAAAAGGCTGTCGTAACCGTTATTCCTCAGCTTCGCTATGCTGGTCAGAGCACAGATGGTGCCGGCCAGACATTCCAGGGCGAGAAAGTGCTGGGCAACGACCAAGTCATCCAGTATAAGGTGGGCGGAAAGTACACCATGAAGACCTCCTTTGCCTATAAGCCGGAGATGCAGAAGAGCGACCTCTATCTGACCTTCGACGCCAAGGTTGGCAACAAGAAGGTGGAAGTGCCAGCCGTGAAGGTGGCAGACGGTATCATCGCCACTTCAGAACTTTACAAGCAGACACTTGCCAATGCTGGCGCATGCATCGCTCCCGACTCTTTCCAGCGCGTGAGAGCACAGAAGCAGGAGGCCAACATCAAGTATCTCATCAACCAGGCCAACATCCGCAAGAGCGAGCTGAAAAACAACTCTGTCAAGGAGTTTGTGAGCATGCTGAAGAAAATCAATGCCGACCAGAAGGGCTTGAACATGAAGAATGTAGAGGTGCTCGCCTATGCTTCTCCTGATGGTGGCGTGAGCTTCAACGACAAGCTCGCCAGCAAGCGTCAGGGCACATCCGAGAACTATGTGAAGGATGCCCTCAAGAAGAACAAGATGAACGCTGACATCGACGCCAACTATACAGCACAGGACTGGGACGGTTTCCAGCAGCTCGTTTCCGCTTCCAACCTCCAGGACAAGGACGTGATTCTCCGCGTGCTCTCCATGTATAAGGATCCACAGGAGCGTGAGCAGCAGATCCGCAACATGTCTTCCGCCTTCCGTGAGTTGGCAGACGGCATCCTCCCAGAGCTTCGCCGTGCTCGCTTGATCATCAACTATGAAACCGTAGGCCGCAGCGACGACGAAATCAAGCAGCAGTATGCTGACGATGCCAGCAAGCTCAGCGCCGACGAGTTGCTCTATTGCGCTACACTCACCAACGACGCCAACAAGAAAGAGGAAATCTACAAGAAGGCCGCTGAACTCTATCCCAACGACTACCGCACCTACAACAATGCGGCAGCCATGGCTTTCAACAAGGGCGACGAGGCTGAGGCCAACAGCTATCTGCAGAAGGCTTTCGGCGCAGACCAGAAGTCACCAGAGGCTAACGCCAACCTCGCACTCATGGCATTGAAAAACGGCAACCTGCAGCAGGCTGAGACTTATGTGGCAAAGGCCAACGACGCCAACGACCTCAACCAGGTGCTCGGCAACCTGAACATCGCCAAAGGCAACTACGCCCAGGCTCAGGACTATCTCAAGGGTTCTGACAACAACAGCGCCGCCCTCGCACAGATTCTCAACAAGGACTATGCTACAGCCGACGCGACACTGCGCAACATCAAGAACAAGGACGGTATGACCTATTACCTCCAGGCTCTGCTTGCCGCTCGTCAGGGCGACAACAACACAGCCGCTTCTTGCCTGCGCACAGCCGTTCAGAAGGATCCGAAGCTCGCTCAGTATGCAGCCAACGACCTTGAGCTCAGCAAGGTAAGCAAATAATCATTATAAATGAAGAAACTATCATATCTTCTATTACTCACCCTGGTTTTGGTTTCATGCGGCACGTCAAGTGACCACTTCAAGCTTGAAGGCCGCTTTCTCAACCTCAACCAGGGTGAGTTTTATGTATACAGTAACGACGGCGGCGTGGCTGGCGTCGATACCATCAAGGTGAATGGCGGACGATTCACCTACGAGACGGTGTGTACACGCCCCTCGGTGCTGATGCTCGTGTTCCCCAATTTCTCGGAACAGCCCGTCTTTGCCGAGCCAGGCAAGTCGGTGAAAATCTCGGCAGACGCCTCCCACCTGAAGCAGATGGAAGTGAAAGGCACCAAGGCCAACGAACTGATGAACCAGTTCCGTGAGCGTTGTCTGCAAGCCTCGCCACCCGAAGAGCGCAAGTATGCCGAAGAGTTTATCCACGACAATCCCGACTCTCAGGTGAGCGTCTACTTGGTGTTCCGCTATTTCATGCAGCAGCCAGGTGCTGACTTTCCCCGTGCCTCGCAAATGCTGGCCACCCTGGCGAAAACACAGACCTCCAATCCCTGGTTGGGCCGTCTGCGCGACCAAGCCGAACGCATGAGCAAGGCGGCGATTGGCGCTCCATTGCCACCCTTCTCTGCCCTGGACATCAATGGCAAACCCGTGACCAATGGCAGTCTGTCTGCCGATATCGGTGTCATCACCGTGTGGGCATCGTGGAATTTCGACAGCCAGAACATTCAGCGCATCCTCAAACAGCAGCAGCGCAAGAAAGGCGGCAGGCTCCGCATCGTGAGCATCTGTCTCGATGCCAGCAAGCGCGACTGCCGCATGAACATGGACCGCGACTCCATCTCCTGGCCCAATATCTGCGACGGACAGATGTTCGACTGTCCCGCCTTGAGACAATTGGGATTGGGCAACGTGCCCGACAACATCCTTGTCCAGAAAGGAAAGGTGGTGGCCCGTGGACTCAATGCGCAGGCATTGCAAGCGCGATTGGACAACCTATAAACATCAACTTCAAACCACTGACCGTTATGTTAGCAAAGACTTACAGTGCCGCTGTCAACGGCTTGCAGGTGACTCCTGTCACCGTGGAAGTGAATATCACACGTGGTGTGCAATATCATCTGACCGGACTGGGCGACGGTGCCGTGAAGGAGAGCCGCGACCGCCTGATGGCAGCCCTGCCCAATAGCGGGTTCAAGTTTCCTGTGGCAGACATCACGGTCAACATGGCGCCCGCTGACCTGCGAAAAGAGGGCAGCGGTTTCGACCTGCCCTTGGCGATAGGCATCCTTGCCGCGTCAGGCCATGTGCAGGAAGAGCACTTGGAACACTATATGCTGGTGGGAGAGCTGAGCCTTGACGGCACCCTTCAGCCCGTCCGAGGCTGTCTGCCCATAGCCATTCAGGCACGCAAAGACCATTACAAAGGACTGATTGTGCCCAAGCAGAATGTGCGTGAGGCAGCGGTGGTCAACAATCTGGAGGTCTACGGCATGGAGAAGCTGTTTGACGTAGTGCAGTTTCTCAATGGAGCCTCCGACATCGAACCGACCATCGTGGACACCCGGAAGGAATTCTACGAGCACCAATATAAGTTTGAACTCGACTTTGCCGATGTGCGTGGACAAGAGTCGGTGAAGCGGGCACTTGAGGTGGCAGCGGCTGGTGGACACAATCTCATTATGATTGGCCCTCCCGGTTCGGGCAAGTCCATGATGGCGAAGCGCTTGCCGTCCATTCTTCCACCCCTCTCGCTGTCGGAGAGTCTGGAGACGACACAGATACATTCCATCGCTGGAAAACTCTCACAAGACACCTCTCTGATATCCCAGCGCCCCTTCCGTTCTCCCCACCACACCATCTCCCAAGTGGCATTGGTCGGCGGCGGCAGCAATCCCCAGCCGGGAGAAATCTCTTTGGCACACAATGGCGTGCTGTTTGCGGATGAACTTCCCGAATTCAACAAGGCGACCCTTGAGGTGCTTCGCCAGCCATTGGAAGACCGCAAGATTACCATCTCACGTGCCAAATACACGATAGAATATCCTTGTTCCTTCATGTTTGTCGCCTCGATGAACCCCTGTCCATGCGGCTATTATGGCGACCCGACTCATCATTGTGTCTGTACGCCCGGTCAGATACAACGCTACATGAACAAAATCAGCGGTCCGTTGCTCGACCGTATCGACATACAATGCGAGATAACCCCAGTGCCTTTCAGCGATATCTCCAAGGCTGCACAGGGAGAACCGAGCAGCGTGATTCGAGAACGGGTCATCAAAGCGCGACACATACAAGAAGAACGCTATAAAGACTATAAGGGCATCCATTGCAATGCCCAGATGAGCGAGCGCATGATCCATCAGTATGCCGAGCCCGACGAGGCAGGTATCCGGATGCTTCGGATGGCGATGGAGAAACTCTCGTTGTCCGCCCGTGCCTACAACCGCATCCTCAAGGTGGCGCGCACCATCGCCGACCTGGCTGGAAGCGAGACTGTCAAGACCGAACATATAGCCGAGGCCATCGGCTATCGCAATCTTGACCGTGGCGATTGGGCGGAAAGAGGAATGTAGATGAAGAAAACAATAAAAGGACAACCGGTTGATGGTTGTCCTTTTATTGTTAATATGGAATCCTTATTTGTCTAATGTGGTGACTGAAGATTGCAGGGGCATGGTGATGGGGAACATGGTGCTGTTGCGGTGCTCATGATGGATGTAGCCCACCAGTTGGTTGACGATGTCAGGATGCTCGGCTGCCACATCATGGTCTTCGTGAATGTCCGTGGCCAGATTGTACAGATGGGGAATGCCTTTGATGACGACCAACTTCCAATCATTCCACCGCACGCCAAACTGATCTGTCTCGGAGTATTCCCAATAGAGATAAGGGTGCTGTTTCTGTTGCTTTTCTCCCAACAGGGTGGGCAGGAAAGAAATGCCGTCGAAGCCATCACCCGCCAAACGTTTGTTGGTGTAACGGCGTTCGAAATTCTTGATGCCTGCCATGTCGCAGAAAGTGGGCAGGATGTCATAGAAGGCTATCTGCTGGTCTGTGGTGGTCGCAGCCTTGACATGACCGGGCCAGCGCACGATGAACGGAATGCGGATGCCACCCTCGTAGCACTGGCGTTTCAGACCCTTCAACTTGCCGTCGCGACCGAAGAAAGTCGGGTCAGCGCCGCCCTCCTCATGAGGCCCATTGTCGCTGGTGAAGATGACGATGGTATTGTCGTCCAATCCTTTTTCTTTCAGTTTCTGCAGTATCTCACCAACATAGATGTCCAATCGGCTTATCATGGCGGCAAATTGGGCATGCGTGTGCTCTGTGGGGTTGTAGCGGGCTTGCAGCTTTCCGCCCCAGGTCTTGTCCTCAAAGAATTTCTTCTTGTAGTAGTTCAGCAGCGAGTCTCGGGGCTGGACAAGTTCGGCATGAGGGATCGTGTAGGTGAGGAAGGTGATGAAGGGATGAGAGGCATCTTGCTTGTCGAGCCACTCCAAGGCACGTTGGTGAATCATATCCGCTGAATATTGGGGGCGGTTTTCATAGCCGTCACCGAACATAGGCCACTTGATGTTCTCTTCCAATATCACCCGGTGGGTGGTAGAATCGCCTTTGGCGCGACTGTATTCGTTGAGGAAGTTGGGGTAATACAGGTGGGCAGTGGTCTGGCAGATGTAGCCATAATAGTCGTCGATGCCCCGCTTGTCGGGTGTGGAGACAGAACCCTCATAACCGCCGCCCCATTTTCCGAACATGCTGGTGCGGTAGCCATTGTCTTTCATAATCTCCGGCAGAATCTTGTGGTTGGGGTCGTATGGTTCCTGTCCCACCAAACTCCAGTCTTTGTTCTTGCCATACATGATAGGCTTGGACTGGCGGGCATATCCCTTGTTGCCGCGTATCAGCGTGTGGCCGGTGTGTTGTCCGGTCATCAGCGTGGCTCGGGACGGGGCACTGACGGGCGCACCGGCATAAGCCTGGGTGAACCGCATGCCTTCTGCCGCCATTTGGTCGATGTGCGGTGTCTCGATGTAAGGTTGTCCATAGCATCCCAAGTCGCCATATCCCAAGTCGTCAGCCATGATATAGACGATGTTGGGCTTCTTGGGGTTGTTCTTTCCCGCCATGGCGAAGGTGGGGATGAAAGCCATGGTGCCGATGAGCAACCGGTAGCCGTGGTCTCTCGTGTTGACTTTCATTTGTTTCATAGGGCTTTATTTGAATACATTTACTTTATAAGAAAAGAGGAGATAAACACCTGCATGCAAATGTTTATCTCCTCTTGGGTTGGGGTGTTCAAATGAAATAGTTGTTAGAAGACAACCTTCTTGCCATTGTGGATGTAGAGACCCTTGACAGGTTTCTCCACCTTCATGCCCTGGAGGTTGTAGTAAGCGCCCTCTGCCTGTTCGGCAGCGTTTACGTTGTTGATGCCTGTAGCGTTGCTTTTTCCAGTGATGTAGATGAGGTCAAGACCCTGGGTGTTGCTTCCGCCTTTCTGAAGAACCACGTCCTCAGCCTTGGTGATGGTGAACTCATCAGTAGCCTGCTCGTCCCAGTTGATGGTACCTGCAGTGACAGACACTTCATTTGTACCGATGGTAAACTTGAACTCTACAGAAGGAGTCTTGCTGGCATCGCAGAGCACAGCGTGGATCTTGTAGGTGCCTGGCTCGAGCTTGGTGATGACCACACCCTCTTCATTTTCTACATAGGCAGAACCAGCCATGGAGCTGCGGACGGCAGTGTTGCTGTTGCCGCATTTTGTCACGCCGTCAATCTCTTCGCCTTCAGCCAAGTAGATGACGTCTGTGGTCTCTGTAGCTGTGTAGGTGATTTCCTTCACAAGATTATCCTCAGTCAGATCGAAGGACATTTGGAAGCCCTTCTTGTCAGCACTCTGTGTCTTGTCTGTGGTGTAGAGTGTGCCGTTCATGTAGAGTGCGTATGGATAGCCCGGCTTCACGGTCTCACCCTCAAAGGCACTTTCCTCGATTTCTTTCAGCGTATTGCCTTCGCTGTCAACACATTTCAGTGTATAATTCCAAATTTTAGCCTCACGGAACTTTACGGTGATGACGGTGCTGCCGTCAGCGGCAAGAAGATTGCTTGCGGCATCATCGCTGTCATAGACATATTTCTTGCTGCCGTCATCGCTGTAGATGGATGCCTTCTCCTTGTCGGTCAGCTCAGCCACCTTACCTTGGTTGCCCTTGCCCTGGGTGCTGGCTTTGATCTCGTTGCCCTGAGCGTCTACATATTTAATGGTGTAGTTGGTTACGCTTGACGCATCGAGATATTCAAGCTTCAAGGTGATGTCGGATACCAATTGCTCGCGGGCTGTATAAGTATAGATGCCGAAGCCGATGGTCTTGTCTGTGCTGGCATTGAGATAATTGGTGACATCAATGGTGAATGTCGTCGTGTTTTTGACATTCACACCATTGGTCTTTTCATCGATGTTGACTGCCTTCATGATGTCTGCCGTATTGACAGTGTTCCAAGTAGCAGTGGTGGCGTCCCATCCGGTTCCGATTTGTGCCACTTGCACATTGGAGTTCTTTGAGGATACATTACATTTGGAAGTGATGCTCAGTGTAGCTTTCTGCAAAGTCTGACCAGAGAGTGTGGAGGAAGCATCAAACTTGGTCAAGATGACAGGACCAGGATAGTTGTTGCCGCTTTGAGCTGCAAATACGCTGCCGCCCACCTTTGATTGTGAGCAAGTCCAAGTCGTCGCATCAGCGTTGTACATCACTTGGTCTCCATTCTCACTTTGGATTTGAGTGGTTTGCACAGGCTTGAGTTCCTTGGTGTCTGCATAGGTGCTGACAGAACCGGCTACAAGACTTGTGGCTACGAAAAGAGCTTGAAGTAAAGTTTTGTTCATAACAATTGGTTTTAATGGTTATTGTGATTAGATAATAATTCCGATAGAAAGATTTGTTCTATTTCAGACAAAGGTAAGTAATAATGTGGAGAAAGAAGAGCGTAGTGTTCTTCTTTTAACATAGTTTTAACTAAGCAAGAGAGAAACCGCTGTAGACGGGCGGTTTCTCTCTTGTGGTGTCAGTAGAACTATTTCTGCAAGGTGATGCTCATCACACCCATCACCACATCGTTGGCGAGGGTGCGGAGTGTGAGCGAGCGAAGCTTCTTCTTCGGATTGAGCGGCATATCAATCAGCTGCGCCGCTCCGCCAGGAATGAAGAGCATCTGCTGTTTGCTGCTTGGCTGGTCGCCCAACGTCTTGTTGGCTTGCAGGTGCAAATCCTCAAAGAGCGTACGGCTTACCTTGCCCGATGACAACCCTACACGGTAGGGGCGGGGATAGGCGAGACGGAACGCTTTGCCGTCATCGGCATAGTCCTGCTCGATGGGGCACCAGTTGTCCGGGTTGCCCAGTTCAAGACTTTCTGTCGTCCCGTCGGTATAGGTCACTGTAATCACACCATTGGCAATGCGGCTCTGCATGGGGTTGGTGCTGCCAGCCATCATCAGGTAGGCATGTGACGCCTTGCCTTTCAGGGCGAAAGTCAGACTGTCGGGATAGTTGTCCCACAGGGAAGTGTAGGCGATGTTGCTGCCTTCCTGTGGTGTGCGGAAAGGAACGCCGACGGCGTTGAACACATTGTCTGTAGCCAATTCGCGCAGACGGGAGTCGTCAATCTTGGCGGTGCGCTTGGTGGAGCACCAGTCGCCGATGCCCTGTTTGGGCAGGCTGAGCGTGGTGTAAGGTGAGCGTGGCGTGAGATATTCATTCTTGAAGATGTCTGTCACCGAGGCGTTGAACATCTTGTCGATGTCCACCATGCGGCAATCCGCAGTCTTCACTTGGTCGAAAGCCGTGCCTTGGGCAGCCTTTGTCTCGCGAGGTTGCATCGGTGCCTCCAGTTCTCGTTGACGGATGGGGAGGGTGATGGTCTGTACGGAGTCGGTGGTGCAAGGCGTGTCCACATACTTGCCGTTGCCGATATTCTGGCGGATGACAATCTGCAAAGGACGGGCGAAACGTTGTTTCACATTATATACCTCTTTGCCGTTTACCCGCTTGAATGAGTAGTCAAGATAAGGTGTGTGGATAGAGGCGCTGTCCCAAGCGGCGGGGAATCCCGGCCGGATGATGCAGCGGCCATAGAGCGCGTCGGGAGTGATGCCATAGAGACCCTGGATGAAAGCGCGTGAGGAGATGCCGGTCACGTCGGAGAAGTCGCGATAGCTCTCGCCGAGCGCACGGTCAAACTGCGAAATCTGACCGAAGTTGCCCGGGCTGGTGCCGAGGTACATGAAGTCGAGCACACAACTCTTCAACAACTTGTAAGCCTCCTCTGTGCGTCCGGCTTGGTAGTAGGCAAGCACAGTGTGCATCACTTCACCCATCGCCACATTGTTGATACTCCAGTCGTAGGGCATCCAGTCGGTGGTGCTCACGGTAGCATAGTCCTGTCCGTTGTACCGGAAGGGAATGTGTGGAATGTCGCGGTCTATGTATCGTGTGGCACGGTAAGCCTGTTCGTCACTGCACGAGCCACAGTCGATAGGTGTGTAGATGCTCCAGAGAGCGGCATCCTTGTGCTGTCGCTTCAGTCCCATGAAGTCTTGGAACTCCACCCAATGGCCTTCTTTCTCGAGCCACAACCGTTTGTTCATGGCTTTCAATATCTTGTCTGCCTCCATGCGATAGGGGGTAGGATCTTCGCCGATGATTTCCGCCACACGGGCAGCGAGCAAGTTGCCCCGGTAGTTGTAGGCGGAAGAATGAGTGCCCGCACCACTATTATATTGCAAGGCGTCGCTTGCCCAAATGCAGCAATAGGCATCGTAGAGTCCGTCGTTGTCCGGATCCCAATTCAGCTTCTCCCATGCCAGGTGGCGCTTGATGACGGGCCACATCTGGCGCATGTAGGTGGTGTCGGCATCGAATTGGAAATGCCAGAGCAGTTCATCGATATAGACAAGGTTCATGTCATAGTGGTTGAACTGGTTGTTCTTGTTGGGCGCACGGCAGATATAGCCGTTGCTGTACATGGGAGTGCCCCATTTGTATATGCCTCGAGCCAGGTTGTTCTCCGGGTCGGGTGTCGGATGAGGGATGGTGGCGGGCACGTCGGTCACCTGACTGTTGCCATAAGCGGTGAAATGGGTGCGCTGGCGGTCGAACATGCCGAGGAAATCGCCCATGTAGGCAGCCCGCCATCCGGGCAAAGGCATGCGCCAACCCACAGCACCATGATTCCACACCGTTCCGTCCCAAGCACCGTCGGCAGCAACTACCATGGCTCCACCGATGGGGTTGAGGTAGGGATCAGGGGTGTTGAACTCAACGGAAGAGGCAAAAGTGAGGCGCGCTTTGTCTGCCTCGTCATATTTTTTTGCGAGTGCTAAGCTCTTGCCTGTTGTGAGGTTGGTGTCTTCAAGCAGGAAGAACTGAGGGGCTTTCTCGTTGACAGACAATGATACAGTCTGCAGATGCTCGGGATTGGCGGGGGCGTCAAACTGCTTGGGGTTGCGGAAGTTGCCGATATCGCCGTTGCGCACCATCTTGTTGGTGGTTGTCTCGCAAATCAGGGCATCCACCTTGACTGGCGCCTTGAACCCCTGAACGGTCACTTTCCAGATGCCGCCTTCCGTGCCGAGAAACGAGACCAACGATAGTTCCACCTCGCCTTGTCCCCAACGGCTGTCACGCAAGACATAATCGCGGCGGCCTGCCGTATAACTTGCCTTGCAATAAGAAGTGGAGTCCAATTGCACGGTAGAACCTTGGTAGGAGAGTCTGAAACGGATGTTGCGGTTGTCGTTCTTCTTGTAAATGGCGAAAATCGGTCGGTCGCTGGTCTCCAGACGATAGCCGTTGCGGCTTCCGTAGAGCGCCCGAGTGTATCGGTTGTTGCCGTTTTCGCATACGAAGTTTCTTCCTTGCGGGAGGTAGTTGCCTTTACACTCCACAACGCTTTGCGCAGAAAGGGGCAAGGCGGTGAGGGCAGCGAGCAACAGAGTGGTTACTGTCTTCATTCTTTAAATATTGGTTTTATCTGTAAAGAGCGTGCAAACGAGTGGAATAATGTTTGTTTTATCCCCGTGTGCACCTATCTTCTGCAAAGTTAAAAAAAAGTACTGACACTCAGGTTCAGACAAGTGCGAAAAGATACAAATTCGTACAAGGTTCTCCTTAATGTGTTATTTTGTCTTAAATAATACATATAACTTTATGCATGCTCATAAAAATCTTTTTATATTTGTATTCATAAAAGACGATGACATGCAACAAGACTCTTCTCCCATATCCAATCCAACTGTGCAGCACTTGTCTACAAAGGAGCTGAACGGAAAGACGATTTATTTTCTGAAGCGTCAAGACCGGGATGCGCGTGCGGCAATGGATGCCTTGTGCAAGGAGTTGAAGCCTGTCTGCCCATCTCAGCAGATGAACAGAAGAAGAATTCATGAACAATTGGTGAAAGAGTTGGATGGCGACTATCAAGGAGGCCTTATCCGGTTGGATGTCAAATCGTGTTTCGAACACATTCCCTATCAGCGGGTTGTCGCTATTCTGCGCCAAAAGGCAGCACTTAGCGAGCAAGCCTATGAAAGATTGGAGATGTTTCAACAAGATTATCGCCAACTGTCTGATGGTGGAACAGCCATTCCCCGAGGCTTGGCATCGACCATGCTGCTCGCGGGTATCTATTTGGAGACCTTGGATGAGGAATTGCTGAGGCTGCCGGGTGTCCGTGTAAGCATTCGCTATGTGGACGACAATATTATCACTTTCGACCGCACGCAGGCAGGGATGACAGCGCAGCAGATGTTTCAGAAAATAAAGGAAGTGTACAATCGTTTTGACTTGGAAATACACGACCCCAATGTCATTCCCTACAAAGGAGACATCTTCGAGGACAAGGATCATTGCGATTTTCCGTTCTTGGGTTGGAACATCAGCAAGAGCAGTGACAAGGAACCCTCTCAATGGACATTGGGTGAAGACGTCACGATGCATAACATGTATGTGGTGAAGTTTTACGTGGACCATTTCTTGGAGCGGCTTGCGAAACTGGAAGAAAGTGAAAAGTCTCCTTTGGCGGAATTGTTGAGCGGTTTGCGGCTTGCTACCTCCTGTCGTAGGATAAAGAAAAAAGGCTATGCCGTTCACTGTGGATTGCGTTTCAGCTTTCCGTATCTCACGTCCACCGCACAATTGGAATGGATGGATCAATTCCGGGAGAAGCAGTTGCAACGCATCACACCTGACAGAATTCCCGATGGGTTTATGGGAGCAGGCAAATGGTTCTCGAAAGAGGAAACAGCGCGGTTCATCGTTCGTCGATGCAGCAAGTACACCTTTTTGAAAGGTTACAAGGAAAGACGATTTGCATAAGAAAAAGAGAGGTACAGTCATAAAACAAAAACTTCACCCAAAGCCTCTCGATAATCTGTCTGGTGTTAAGACTGGCACCAGATTTTAAAACAATATTAAAATATATATCATTATGGCAGAGAAAATTAAATTTATTCCGAAAGAGAAGTTCTGTGAGATTGTAGCCAAGATTTGGGCGGATGAAGACTTCAAAGAGGCCTTTATCAAAGATCCCAATAAAGCGCTCACAGCAGAAGGTGTCGAATTGCCGGAAGGTATGACCGTGCATGTGGTGAAAGAATGGCAGCCCAGCACACCTACAGACTACTATTTTGTACTTCGTGACCCCAACAATCCGGTCAATGTAGAGAAGAGTGAAACAAGAAAGGCTGCATCTTCTTTCAAAAGTTCTTCAGACAATCCCCTTAGCACGGCTTCGTGTTAAAAAGAAGCCTTAGAAAACCTCAACATTGCCATCGTGGGAAATTTTTCCTTCGATGGTAATTGTTAGAGGGGTGCTGATGTCTTCTTGGAAGGGAATGGATTCGTCATTGTGGCGGAGCTTGAAGTGAAGGGATATTTCATCCTCTTCTTCGCTGATACGGTGCCGAAGACAAGTCGCCTTACCTTGATAGGAGAACAAGTAGTCTCGCAGTTTGAAAGCAGTATTGGTCGGATAGGAGACAGGCACAAGGTTATCTTTGATAAGCCGCAGAAACAGCGTATCATCTTCCGAACTCTTGGTGGAGGCATACAGATAGTCAGAATGAAGGATGGCGTTCCAGTTGACCTTCAGTTTCAGGTTGCGTATCAACATCATGTCCATCCATATCCGGCAACTTCTGCCATTACCATCACGAAAAGGGTGAATGAGAATCATCTCCTCAAACTTCCGAATGATTTCTTCGGGTGTTTGTTGAGGCATGGCGTCAATGAGCGGGATGACTGCGGGAATGAAGGAGGCTTTGAGATATCGCATGCCCGATTTGTTGCCACATTCCGTAGTGCGGATTTCACCGGCATTGTCTACAATACCCTCGCAGACAAAGCGGTGAATGTCGCACAAGCCTTTCATCGTTCCTATTTCGGAAAGATGGTCTGTCACGTTCTTCTCATAGAAATGGGCGGCACGTTGAAGAGAATACAACTCGATCATTTGGTCTTGAAACTCGGAAATAACGGCATTCATATGATATGATGGTTTAGAGATTTTTTGCAAAGATAGTGCAAATGAGCGGAATACAAAACAAATGATTTTGTTTTTATTCCCGAATGCAGCCTGTCTTATTCAAAGATAGTGCAAATGAGCGGAATACAAAACAAATGGATTTGTTTTTATTCCCGAGTGCAGCCTGTCTTATTCAAAGATAGTGCAAATGAGCGGAATACGAAACAAATGGATTTGTTTTTATTCCCGAATGCAGCCTGTCTTATTTAAAGTCAGAACATAAATGAAGATTATAGATACAAATAATTGGGCAAGGAAATATTATTTTCATGTGCATTTCGATTCCGTTATTAGCTATACAGCCATGATGGACGCCACACGCATCTATGAATATGCCCATCGGCTGCATCTTCCTTTCATTCCCGTATTGTATCATGCCTGCTTGAAAGCCATCAACGAACTGGAACATTTCAGATACCGCATCATCGACAAGGATTCTGTTGCTTGCTACGACCAAATCGACCTTGTCTCGCTTGAACTGTCAACCGACCACTTCTCTTATCCCATGTTCACTCCCTACACTCCCTCGGTGAAAGACTTCTATCAAGCTTATAAGCAACGCCGGAAAGAAACCAAGGCCCCTCGGGAAAAGGAAGATCCACAAGTGAGACATCTCAACACGGTGTTGTTCAACACGTTGTCGGGCATCCGCTTCTTGAGTGCGCCCACCATGGACTTGCCTGAAACAAGGCGGGGAATGCTCTATGTCACATTCGGGCAATACGAGCGGGATGAACAGGGGAAAGTTACCCTGCCTGTATCCGCTACTTTTGCCCACTCGTTGCTCGACGGTTACGATTTCAAACTCATTTTAGACTATCTACACAATTATGGACGAGAATAATTCGGTACAGCTGACCTTGCCGGTGGATTACCAATGGCTCAACATCGCCACCGACCTGGTGGGGCAGTATGCCCGTACGGCAGGCTTCAACCAACGTCTCTCCGACATGGTATGCCAATCGGCAGACGAGGCTCTCGGTGTCATCGTGGAGCGTGCCCGCCAATTGAGCGGTCACTATGAGATGACCCTCAATGCCTCTCATGACGACAAGGCCATCACCATTACCTTTACTTATAATGCGCAGATTCCCTTGAATCCTCTGAAGGAGAAAGCCTATGAGGTGCCGGACGAGAAAGCCGACCTTGACGACTTGAACATGGACAGCTTGTGGCTGCACATGATCAAATACCGCATGGATCGTGTGTTCTTCAATCCTCATGGCAAGCAGCAGACCTTGACCATGGTCAAATATCTGCGTGAGGAAGGCAAGGAACGACAAGTGTGGGTGCTCTCGCTCACACCTTGCATGAAGGGAAATTTGAATGTGGACGTGACCGACAAGGACAACAATGGCTATTGCGGCTTTATTCAGGATTTCAAGACAGGACGTGTGATCCACCTCGGCAAGGCAGAACTCCATGCCGTACAGCATTTTGACGGAAAGACCAAAGTGTATGATATCTATATGGATGCTGTCAAAAAGGGCTATCATGTGAGTCCCCAAACCTATATTATCCTCTATGACACACTGGTGCAGAGCGAAATGCTGCAAGGGGAGGGCAGAACGCGGACCTCTTTTGAGAAATTCATGAACAGCATTTACGACCTGACATTCGTGTTGCCCAACTCAGACCGATTGGCCGACCGCTTCTACCGTATGTTCAAGCCAATGTTCTCTGTGGCAGGAGTCATTCTGATTCTTCTTTTCGCCTTGTCTGCCTTCTATCCGCTTGTCACACGCCATGAGGAAGTGGTCCAGATGTATTCTGACTCTTTCACTTTGGTGCGTAACAATTGGTCGGTGGCGCTCTCTGTACTCTTGTTGGGCTCTTTGACCTTCTTCTGTCATGAGCTGTCACATGGTGCGGCATGCAAGAAATATGGCGGCAAGGTGCCCCGAATCGGCATCACCTACTATCTGGTCACGTTCATTTGTTTCTGTGACACCACCACCTCCTACAACTTCCCGAAGAAGTTGCAGCGCATTGTCGTGTCTTTGGCGGGTCCCTTGTCCACCTTACTGTTATGGAGTTTCTATGTGTGGGGATTCTTCCTCTTCACTTCGGTCTACGCCAAGTTCACGTGCTTCTCGCTGATGACCGCCACTGGAGTGTCCATCATCCTGAATTTCAATCCGTTCCTTCGTATGGACGGCTATTACATGTTGTGCGACTTGTTGGGCATCAACAACTTGCGCAGCAAATCGCTCTATTTCATCAAAAACAAGATACTGCACTTGTTCGGTGTCACAGTTCCGCAATGCAGATACCCCAAAAAGGAGACGCGTTGGTTCTGGTTCTACGGCATCATCGGCACGCTGATTACCGTGTATTTCTGTCTTAGGCCGTTTATCCGGTTCATCACCTACACCTCCCATGGCGTCAACTGGTCACTCAAGTTCTTCTGGATGACCATCATGTTCCTGATGGCCATTCTGAACCTGTCCAACCGACTGTTCCGCAACTATAAGAAAATAAACAACCAAAACTTCAAATTGAAGTGATGATATGATAATATAGAGAAAGATGAGTTTTTCTACTTTAAAGCGTAAACGCATGGCAGGATGCGTTGTGGCTGTCGTTGTCATCCTTTGGGTGGTGATGGCAGGCCTTTCCTATCTGCCCACCTCGCGCGACAAGATGGATCAAAGCGTGGCGATGATGGAGTGCCGGTCCTATTATGCGGTCCGTGCGGACGGCAAACCGCTTTTCTGTTTTCAGGATCTGACCTCCGATACCCTCTTCTCTTGTGTGGACACCGCTGCTGTTGAGATAGCCCGTGTGAGCTATGCTCCAGCCTGTTGGGTGAATGCCAGTGTGTTCATACCTTCATGCAAGGGACGCCTTGTCACCTGTATGTCAGGTAATGGCGATAGCGTCAGAGCGGTAGTGGCAAAGCATGGCGACCGCATTGTCGCCCATGAAATAGCTGTGCTGGAACGCGAAGAGAAAGCGTTGGAGCATAAGGCTTCAGAATTGAAATACTACCTCAATGTGCATGGCGTGCAGGACGAGGGCTTCAATTCCGTGTCCAAGTATGCCGTGAAGGTGAACCATGAGAAAGATTCCGTATCGCATATTCTCAGTCGCTTGCGTCAGCTGCGTCAGAATGTACGGCTTGACGTCAGCTATGTCACGGACTATACCTTGCTGGTCCGTTCAGCTAAAGGCAAGTTGGAGCGCAAGCCTTGCCGACCATTGTCCTCCCGTGATGCCTACGGATTCGTCTTGGTGCAGACTAAGGATGCCACAACGCCCGATGGGGCTTGTGCGCAGAATCTGCACAACTGGCTGCCTTGGAAAGCCGCTGAGGGCGATCTTATCTTCGTACCAGGGTATGGTGGCATGAGCCGCCCAGCCTTCGATGCCTGCAAGGCGATAGCCAATCTCACACCGGGCCATGTGACCGATGCTACCGGCAAACATAACATTCCACAACTCCTGGCACCCGATGGATCTCCAGTCTATAGCCAGAACGGCTGTTTCGTGGGGTTGACGTGCCAGGGAAGGGTAATAGACACAAAAACATTGGCAAGATTGTTTAAAACGGTGAAATGAGATGAAACGAAAATATATCAGTTGGCTGTGCGGCATGGCGGTTGTTTTGCTGTTCGCCGCTTGCGGTATCAAGACCATATCTTATCAGAACGGCACCTACAAGGGTGAAGTCAAGGACGGAGTGCCCGATGGCTATGGCGTGTGGACGGGTCCATCCCAGTCGCGCTATTCAGGCTTTTGGGTGAACGGGAAGCGGAATGGAAACGGCATCCTCGTTTGGGGTAACCGCACCTATCGTGGTGGCTTCAAAGATGGAAAGTTCTCGGGCTTTGGCGAGCTTACTATCGGTGACAGCCTCGCTTATTCGGGACAATGGCAGGCAGGCAAGCGCCAGGGCCGAGGACACGTGGTGGACAGCCATGGATGCCCTATTGACGGTGTGTGGAATGCCGATACCTTGGTGAGTGGCATTCGCAAGGATTCTTTGGGCGTTTACGACGGTCAACTCTCCTTGGCTGGCATACCTCAGGGACATGGCAGCTATACCGCCACCGATGGTACCTATTACGAGGGCCACTGGACTGACGGTGTGCGCAGCGTGTTCGGTTTCTCCGTGTCGCCGACCAAGCATATCCGTGCCGGCGAATGGCGCAATGACCGCTTCCTTGGCGAGCGGGTGGTCTATACCTCCGACCGCATCTACGGCATCGACATCTCCAAATATCAGCATGTCATCGGCCGTCGTCGTTATGGCATCGACTGGAACAGTCTGCGTATTGTCCACTTGGGCACCATCAGCAAGAAGCGGGTGAACGGCAATGTCGACTTCCCCATTTCGTTTATCTACATCAAGTCGACTGAGGGCGGAACACTTCGCAATCCGTTCTATGCCAACGACTATGTGCAAGCCCGTCGTCATGGGCTGCGTGTGGGTAGCTACCATTTCTTTTCCCATCGTTCGAGTGCCGCCGAGCAGGCTCGCTTCTTTTTGAAACACAGCCATTTTTCCAAGGGAGACTTTCCTCCCGTGCTCGATGTGGAACCCACCAAGAAGCAGATTGAGCAGATGGGAGGTGTGGGCAATATGTTTGCCCGCATCCAGTCATGGCTCAACATTGTTGAGGCTCACACCGGTTGTCGTCCGATTCTCTATGTGGGACAGTCGTTTGTCAACAAGTATCTTCCCTCCGCACCCTATATCAAGAACAACTACATGATATGGATTGCCCGCTATGGTGAATACAAGCCTGACGTGAAGCTGGTCTACTGGCAACTTTGTCCGGATGGCAGGGTACGTGGCATCCGGGGCGAGGTGGACATCAACGTGTTCAACGGCTATGCTCCGCAGTTCAATGAGTTCTGTGTGGGGAAAACGATACGATAGCATCCGGTCATTAGTCAATCACGGGATAAGTTTTAGCGGACAGCTTAGGTATTTCACACAAAAGTTTTCGGGCAAATATCATACATACCTACACAAAACGCTCGAACCTCCAGTGTTTATGCGGAGTTTGGCGATGTAGGTAGCCCCGAAAATCATACACGAATCATACATAAACCTACATAAAATGCCATAAAACGAGGTGAAACTTGTGTTTACCATGCATAAATGCGGGCTGAAAGAGGGCTGTTTCGCATCCACAAAGACGATGACACAAAGCCTTGTTCAAAATGGTCCGAAAGCTTGGGCATCGGTTGCCCACTGCGGTGGCATCCATTGCCCAGACAGTTGTGCAAGGTTGGAACAAGCAGTTTGACCGATAATAAATGTTAAATAAGTCGTGACGGATTAGACGTTTGGCTTTGGGAAGCGTCATAAGAGTAGATCATGGAATTTTTCATAAATACACTAATAGGTTAGTTTTTAGGTTAATTGTAGATATGTTAAGACAACGCCTCATGACTGTGAAGCCATGAGGCGTTTTTATTTATTGTGGCGTCAGCCGCTTGTTGGCGGCGTTTTTGACACTGCTTTTTATGCGCTGCGCTGTCTTGTTCCCATGCGCGCTTCCACCACGTTGACCACATAGTCGCCGAGCTTTTCACACTCACAGATGATGTCCATATACATTGTGCCGATGCCATAGGTGTATTTATGGTCATTGATGTCGTTGATGTTCTGGCTCTTGAGCTGGTTGCGGTAGTTGTTGATCTCGTTCTCGATGTTGAACGAGCGGTTGGCGTCGAGCATGTCCTTTCTGCCAGACAGCATAGTGTACATTTGGGAAAGGGCGTCGTCGGTCAGCTCAAACATCTGGTGCATGTGGTTGTACTGGTCTTCGGTGAAGTTTTCCTTGCCCTTGGCACGGCGGTTGATGGTGCGTGCGATATTGTAGCAGCTGTCGCCGATGCTCTCTATTTCGCTTATCTCGCGCAGCATGGCACGGATTTTCGCCTTGGTGTCGTCGCTGAGGTGGGCGTCGCTCACCTCGTTGAGATATTTGGCGATTTCTATTTCCATGTTGTCCGAGATGTTCTCATACTTCTCGATGCGGGTGAAGAGTTTGATAAACTTGGTCTCGTCCTGCTCGTTGAGCAAGTCGCGCACCATGCCGAACATCCGCTGTATGCGCTCGGCGAAGCTGGTGATTTCCTTTTGCGCCTCGAGCACGGAAAGCTCCGGTGTCTGCATGATGCCGGCACTGATGAAGCGCAGACGGAAGTCGTCCTCCTCGTCCTTGCTCTTGCGGGGCTTGATGATTTTCTCCACCACCTTTTCTATCTGAGGGATGAACCAGATCAGGATGAACGTGTTGCACACATTGAATGTGGTGTGGAAGGCGGCGAGCACCACCGACAGCTTGTGGGCGTCGAGTCCGTGTGCCGTATGGGGGTCGTAGTTGGCAAAGCCACACACCATGTCAACGAAGGGATAGAAGATGCAGATGACCCAGCACACACCGAAAATGTTGAACACCAGGTGCGCCATGGCGGCGCGACGGGCCTGCACGTTGGCTGTCAGGGCAGCGAGGTTGGAGGTGATGGTGGTGCCGATATTCTCGCCCATCACCAAGGCGATACCCAAATAGATGGGCAGCACGCCACTGGAGCAGAGCACCATGGTGATGGCCATCAGGGCTGCCGACGACTGCATGCAGAACGTGAGGACGGTGCCGATGAAGAGGAAGAAGAATATGCTGAGGTAACTGTTCACGTCAAACTGACTGAAGAAATGCAGAACAGTTGCATTGTGGCTGAGGTCTAAGTCTATGCCTGTGGCTCTAAGAGTGGCGAGGGCGAGAAACATAAAGGCAATACCAAACAAGAAGTCGCCCGAATAGCGGTATTTCCTTCGATAGATGAGCAGGATGGCGATGATGAATGCCGGGTAGACCACATTCGCCATGTCGAACGAGAAGCCGAGGCTCATAATCCATGCCGTGAGTGTGGTACCGATGTTGGCACCCATAATCACCGATATGGCTTGTGCCAAGGTGAGGAGCCCGGCGTTGACAAACGACACCGTCATCACGGTCGTAGCGGTCGACGATTGCACGGAGGCGGTTACGAACATGCCCGTAAGCAAACCGGTGAAACGATTTTTTGTCATCGTTCCCAAGACGTGGCGCAACTGCGAACCAGCCATCTTTTGCAGGGCTTCGCTCATAACCTTCATTCCATAGATGAGCAAAGCCAAAGATCCTACGATCTTAAATATAACCCAAATAGACATATAAAATATGAAATAGATAATACAATTCTGTTGCAAAAATAATAAAAATAAGTTTAACGCCAAAGGAGAAAAGCCATTTCTCTACAAAAAAATTTGGGCTATACTTTTAGAAATCGTACATTTGCATGCGTTAACCAAAACTCATGCGTATGACACAAACAGTGAAAATCAGATGTCGAAACACCAATTCTGCCCTGGATATACCGGCAGGATCGACATTGGAAGATATATATAAGGTGAGCGGACTCGACATGAAGTTCGGTCCGGTGAGTGCGAAAGTGAACAACAAGGTGGAGGGTCTCCACTATCGGGTGTATCACGACAAGGATGTGGAGTTTCTTGATCTCTATTCCTCCTCAGGCTCACGCACCTATACCCGCACCCTTTTCTTTGTGCTTTGCAAGGCGGTGAACGACCTCTATCCCGACAGTAATGTGGTGATAGACATTCCCGTGTCCAACGGCTATTATTGCGACTTGCGCATCGGCCGCCCTGTTACTGATGCCGATGTGGCCAACCTGCGTCACCGCATGCAGGAGATTATAGACGCCAAGATGCCCATCCGCCGTCATGAATGCACGAGCGAGGAGGCCATCAAGATGTTCAAGGAGCGTGGCAGCATGTCGAAGGTGAAGTTGCTTGAGAGCACGGGAAAACTCTATACCACCTATTATGATATAGACGGTTATGTGGACTACTATTACGGCACGCTTCTGACCAATACCTCGAAACTCTATCTCTTCGGCCTGGAGAAATACTACGATGGATTGCTCCTCCGCATCCCGTCGCTGACAGACCCGTCCCGGTTGGGCGAGTTGGTGCGCCAGGACAAGATGTTTGAGATATTCCAGGAGCATCATCGCTGGCAAGACCTGTTGGGTGTCAACACCGTTGGCGTGCTCAACGAGGCCATCAAAAACGGTTTCTCGGTGGATGCCATCAATCTGTGCGAGGCTTTGCAGGAGAAGAAGTTGGGCCAGATAGCCGACGAGATAGCGCGCCGCAAGGGCGTGAAGATGGTGCTCATTGCCGGTCCCTCGTCCAGTGGGAAGACCACCTCGTGCAAGCGACTGTCCATCCAACTGCTCACCAACGGCATCCGTCCGGTGCCCATTTCGCTCGATGACTATTTCCTCGACCGGGAAAAGACGCCGCGTGACGCCAAGGGTGACTATGACTTCGAGAGCCTTTATGCGCTCGACATTCCGCTGCTCAACACCCAACTCAATGCCTTGTTCAAGGGTGAGGAGGTGGAACTGCCTAAATACAACTTCAAGACGGGCAAGAGCGAGAAGAGTGGCCACCGCCTGCGTCTGGCTCCCAACGAGGTGCTGGTGGTCGAGGGCATCCATGCGCTCAACCCCGAACTGACCGCCCAAGTGCCGGAAGAGATGAAGTTCAAGGTCTATGCCTCCGCGCTCACCACCATCCTGCTCGACACCCACAACTACATACCCACCACCGACAACCGCCTGCTGCGCCGCATCATCCGCGACTACAAATATCGTGGCGTGAGTGCCGAGGAGACCATCCGTCGCTGGCCCAGTGTGAGGGCGGGAGAGAACAAGTGGATTTTCCCCTACCAGGAGAATGCCGACGCCATGTTCAACACGGCGATGATCTATGAGTTGGCGGTCATCAAGACCCAGGCGGAGCCTCTGCTCGAACTGGTGCCCGAGAATTCCGACCAATATTCCGAGGCCTATCGCCTGCGCAAGTTCCTGAGCTATTTCTCACCGCTGCCGTTCAAGCAGTTGCCCCCCACCTCGCTGTTGCGTGAGTTCCTGGGAGGCAGTTCGTTCAAATACTAAGCTCGTATTCATACAATATTATATAAAGAAGCATGAAATATCTACTCTTGTCCGACATCCATGGCTCGCTGCCCAATCTGGAGCGTGTGCTGGAGGTCTATGAAAAAGAACAGTGCGACATGTTGCTCCTGCTGGGCGACATCATCAACTATGGTCCCCGCAACCGTATCCCCGAGGGCATCAACCCCGCCGGCATCGTCGAGCGGCTCAATGCCATGAAGGAGAACATCGTCGCTGTGCGCGGCAACTGCGATTCCGAGGTAGACCAGATGCTGCTCCAGTTTCCCATCATGAGCGACTATGCCCTGGTGGTGGACAATGGCGTGCGTCTCTTCCTTACCCATGGGCACAAATACAACGAGGACAATATGCCTCCCTGCCGTCACGACGTGTTTGTCTATGGACACACCCACTTGTGGAAACTTGAACAGACAGCCCACGGTGTGGTCTGCAACATCGGTTCGCCCACCTTCCCCAAGGGCGGCAACGAACCCACGTTCGGCATCTACGACAATGGCGTCATCAGCGTTCGGCGGATGAACGGCGAGGTGTTGAAGGAAATGAAAGTGAGATGAAAAAACAAGAAACCGCTTGACCGGGGATAGGTCAAGCGGTTTCTTGTTGTCTTAGAGTTTTTTGAATTCGGTGTAAATCTTGTCGGCGATTTCCTTGAACTCCTCCTCGCTGAGTTTCAGTTTCGGGTTGGAGAAGATCATGTCCTTCTCCGAGTTCATCGGAATCAGATGGATGTGGGCGTGTGGCACTTCAAGTCCGAGCACCGCCATGCCCACCTTCTTGCAGGGGAAAGCGCGCTTGATGGCCACAGCCACCTTCTTGGCGAACACCTGGTAGGCGGCAATCTCGTCGTCGGGCATGTCAAACACATAGTCCACCTCACGGCGGGGAATCACGAGAGTGTGTCCTTTCACCAGAGGATTGATGTCGAGGAAAGCATAGAACTGCTCGTCTTCGGCACACTTGTAGCTGGGAATCTCGCCAGCCGCGATCTTAGAGAAAATATCCATAGCCTGAAAGTTTATTCGATAGAAATCTTGTCAATGCGCAGTTTGATGGTGCCACGTGGAATTTTGATTTCCGCCACGTCGCCCACCTTCTTGTTGAGCAGTCCCTGAGCGATAGGGGTCTTGATGGAGATTTTGCCCTCGCGGAGGTTGGCCTCGCTCTCGCTCACGATGGTATAGGTCATCTTCGCGTTGTTGGCCATGTTGGTCATTTCCACCTTGGAGAGAATCTGCACAGCGTCAGTGCTCAGACGGGATGTGTCCACAATCTTAGCCTCTGAGATAGCAACCTTCAGTTTATTTATCTTGTCCTCCAGGTGGGCTTGAGCTTCTTTTGCTGCATCATACTCGGAGTTCTCACTTAAATCACCCTTGTCACGAGCCTCTGCAATAGCGGCTGATGCCTTGGGACGCTCTACTGATTCGAGCCGTTTGAGTTCAGCCACGAGTTTGTCGTAGCCTTCTTGCGACATGTAAGCCATAATGAAATCTTTTAGTTTTTTTGTTTATAAGTTGGTTCCACGGGGGTAACAAAAAATATAGAATTCTGACATTCTGATAGTGCCGGAATCCCATATCCTTATCCTTTATCCCCATAAATTCTATGCAAAGATAGGCAATTAATCCCAATTAAGCAACTTTTAAGAGTTCAAATGTCGGTTTTTTATGTTTTTCTTTATAATTTTGCACCATTATTCAAATTATAATATAGTTAAAGGGATGAAATTCAAGTCTACGTTATTGGCTTTCTTGTTGTCAATAACAAGTATGGTGGCACTGGCACAGAATCCAGTGCATTTCACTGTTCAAGAAAAACAAACTGCCCCTGACGAGTTGGTGGTGACCTTCAACGGCACCATCCAGGAAGGATGGCACGTGTATTCAACCGGTCTTCCTGCCGACGGACCTGTGTCTGCCGAGCTGACCACCGAAGTGGCTGAGGGTGTCAAGCCCGCCGGCAAACTGACTGCGAAAGGCAAGGAAATCAGCAAGTTCGACAACTTGTTTGGTATGAACCTGCGCTATTTCGAGCACAGTGTGACCTTCGTGCAGAAGTATAAGATTGTCGGCAAGACCTACAAGGTGAAGGGTTATCTCACCTATGGCACTTGCAACGACCAGAACTGTATGCCTCCTACCACGGTGGACTTCAACCACAGTGGCAACGGCCCTGCCGACGCTCCCGAAGCCAAGGATGAGGCTGTGAAGGACGAGGCAGCCAAGGACTCCGTGCCCGCAGCTGCCGCTGGCGACAGCGCTCGTGTGGACTCTGCCCAGGCAGACACCACAACCATGATTGCCCAGGGCGACTTGTGGAAGCCCGTCATCGACCAGCTGAAGGCTTATGACGGCAGCAACGATGCCGGCGCCCACTCTCTCTGGTACATCCTTGCCATGGGCTTCATCGGCGGTCTGCTCGCCGTGCTCATGCCCTGCATCTGGCCTATCATTCCGATGACCGTGAGCTTCTTCCTGAAGCGCAACAAGGACAAGTCGAAAGGCATCCGTGATGCCATCATCTATGGCCTCTCCATCATCATCATCTATGTGGCACTGGGCTTGATTGTGACCGCTGTGTCGGGTGGTAACGGACTGAACAGTCTTTCCACCAACGCTGTGTTCAACATCTTCCTGTTCCTCCTCTTGGTTGTATTCGCCGTGTCCTTCTTTGGATGGTTCGAGTTGGAATTGCCTTCCAAGTGGACCAACTCTGTTGACAACAAGGCTTCCGCCACAAGTGGACTTCTCTCCATCTTCCTCATGGCGTTCACCTTGGTGCTCGTAAGCTTCTCTTGCACCGCACCAATCATCGGCCTTCTCCTTGCCGAGGTTTCCACCACAGGCAGCTATGCCGCTCCTGCCGTAGGTATGTTCGGCTTTGCCATTGCCTTGGCTTTGCCGTTCTCCATCTTCGCCATGTTCCCAACATGGTTGAAGCAGGCTCCTAAGTCAGGTTCTTGGATGAACACCCTCAAGGTGACCCTCGGTTTCGTCGAGCTTGCTTTCGCGCTGAAGTTCCTCTCCGTGGCCGACTTGGCTTATGGCTGGCACATTCTTGATCGTGAGACCTTCCTCTCACTTTGGATCGCCATCTTCTTCATGCTCGGACTTTATCTCATCGGCAAGCTCAAGTTCCAGAGCGACGCGATGACTGGCGACGACAAGCCTATGCCAGTGCCTTGCGTGATGCTGGGTCTTGTGTCCTTCGCTTTCGCCATCTATATGGTGCCCGGTCTCTGGGGCGCACCTTGCAAGGCTGTGAGTGCGTTTGCTCCTCCAGTGAACACCCAGGACTTCAACCTTAATAATAAAGAGGTGCATCCAGCCTATACCAACTATGAGGAAGGTATGGCTGCCGCCGCTGCCCAGGGCAAGCCAGTATTGCTCGACTTCACTGGTTATGGCTGTGTGAACTGCCGCAAGATGGAGGCTTCTGTATGGACCGATCCTACCGTGGCAGACATGCTGACCAAGGACTACGTGCTCATCTCGCTCTATGTCGACGACAAGAAGCCGCTCGCCAAGCCTATCGAAGTGACCATCAATGGTGAGAAGCGCACTCTCCGCACGGTGGGTGACAAGTGGAGCTACTTGCAGCAGAGCAAGTTTGGCACCCAGGCTCAGCCGTTCTATGTGGCTGTGGACAACCAGGGCAACCCGCTGACTGGTTCACAGGCATACAAGGAAGACGTACCCAACTATGTGAAGTTCCTCCAGGCAGGTCTTGACAAGTACAAGAAATAAGCAGACCCATCGTCTGACAGAAATAATCCAAAAGGAGTTTGAGCAATCAAACTCCTTTTTTTGTGCCTTGTAGAGAAGGTATATCCCCATTGTGTGCGCACACTATTTCCTGTTCATTCCCACATGCTTTCAATCTCTCATTCCCCGAAAAAGAGGGTAAAAAGCACATGTGTGCGCACACAATCATTGATTTATATCAAGAATACAGGCGTTTTTTGTGTTTTAGGTGATAATTTTGTTGCGGCATGCTCAAAATCTTCATACCTTTGCATCGTCAATAAGACAAACGTTTAGGTTTTAGTTTAGGTAATAAAGATTGATTAGGTTATTGGTTTAATTATTAAGATTGATTGTTTTAGGTTATTGGTTTTAGGTAAAAGATTTGTTTTTTGATAGGATTAGTTAAAGGTAACAAAGAAAGATTGTAACGAAGTAAGGATAACAAATCGTTGGATAACGACAATAGGTAGTTCGTTAAGGTAAGAAGAAGATTGAAAAGGATAACATGTAGATTGACATAAGGACAAAGCCGTGAGGCTTTGACCTAAGTCGATTGAAAGGAGAAAGAATTTAGACAGAAATGTCAGAAAATTTGAGAGTGCATTTAATGCAAACAAGAATCGCATCGCTTTCCACACGGAAGACGGTGCGATTCTTGTTTTATGTCCCTCCTGTCGTGGCGCTTCGGTTTCAAGTCTCCGATAAATTTGTTTCCGCTCAATCTGTCATTTTGCCACCTTTCTCTATAAATTGTTCTGTGTCAAAAGGTTAAGGGTTGCAGATGCCGGGTTGCAGATATTCTGTCTGTCACCGCTTGTTTTCCCCGATAATGATATCTTGTCAAGCAGTTCAAAAGATGAAACGAAGTTTGAACAGTTTGTTCCAGCCCCTTGAACAATTTGTTCAAGTCACCTGAAAACCGTCTTCCGGTCATTTGCTTACTTTGGGAGAGCTCCAGTCCGAGTGGAGACAGATGGTGGCAGACGATGGCAGATGCCCCCCTCATTTGCCACCACTCAAACCCGCATAAACACAAGGCTTTTGGAGAAAAGGTGGCAGAATGACAAATAAAAGACAAAAATATTTTGGAAATCGATAGTTTTCACTACCTTTGCAAAAGGATCTATACTTCCTTAGCCTATGGAAAAAGTTGGCGGATTTTTAATTCTTCTTATGTCTTGTTTAGTTTGGCCTTGTCCTTGTCCCGTTTCGGCACAAAGTCAAATCGAAAAGTTGCGCAATGCCCCGAGGGCAGGTGACGAATTGTATAAGTATGCCATCTCCCCTTGGGTTGACGGACAGGTGATAGACTTGCGAAAGTGCAAATTGGATGCGGTCAGAAAATCAGAGAAGTATGTAGAAATGTCGGACAGTCTGCGTGGCACTTTATGCTTGGTAGACAATGGAACCTTGTCTTATTGTTCCATTGCTCAAGACACACTTTGTTTTTTAGGGTTTGAAAACCGTCAGATGAACATAAAATATATGCGGAAAATGCCGGTATTGACTTATCCCTTGACGGCTTCATCAACCTTGACATATCCGGTTCAGGGTGAAGGCTATTGTGGCGAAATCCCCGTTAAATGTTCGGGGCAATCCATTTCTCATGTAGAGTCCCTTCAAGAATTGATATCACCACAAGGCGATGTGTTCTCTCACCCTCTATTGGTGTCTAGAGAGGAAAATCTTTCTTTCTCTTTTGGAAAGCGTGGGCAGATTGTGAGAAAGGTCTGTCGCCGATTTCGTGATATTTATGTCCCAGACTTCCGTTATCCTGTAGTCAGAGAATATGAGTATCGAGAAGAAAAAGGCGATACCTTGTTACAATGTTTTTATTATCCGATAGATGAACAGGCTATAGCGCATCAAGTGGCAAAGAATAAGAAGGTAGACGTACAGATCTCGGATGATGGGACAAAATCATTCGATAATCATGTGATAACTTATCAGTTTATCCATGATGAGAACAGTAAAACTGTTAATATTCGTTATTTCTCAGAATCCGACTGCAAGTTGTCATTTGTGTTGTCAAGTGTTTCGGGAATCGTATACCATTCCGTATATAAAGATTGTAAGGCTGGCGAGCAGAATACGCTCAAACTGAGCTATGAGGGCCTGCGTTCAGGCCAATATGCGGTAGGCATTATAGTCGGCGAAGAGCGGCATTCTGAAACGTTCCATGTAAAATAAAAGATGTATGACAGTCCCTCATTTTTTCCGACCGTTTTTCTGCGGCATCGTGCTGTCAGTCTGTAGCCTGTGCGCCCGTGCCACAGTGACGGACAATCTCGGCGCCCTGTCTTGTCCCTTCACCATGGACTACGGTTTTATCCCCGGAGGTGAAGACCGGATTCGCTATGCCGTCTTCTCCATCTCCCGTCCGACGGACATCACGCTGTGCTACACCCAGGAACGTGCAGAGGGAAGCCTTGTCATGCTGCGCGATGAGAGGGAAAACATCCTTCTGTCGATGACGACGGACTCCACGGGCTCCTGTGTGCAAGGCCTGAGCCTTCCCGCCGGCACCTACGAGGTTT
>JBNMIE010000013.1:0-36297 GCA_050873125.1 Prevotella sp. | reverse complement strand
GTCGGTGGCTGCCGCTGCTCGTGGGCGTGCCGCAGTTTGAGGGTGTGCGCATCCATGCGGGCAACACGCCCGCCGACACCGAGGGCTGCATCCTCCCGGGCGAGAACCGCCGCCGGGGCATGGTGCTCAACTCGCGCGCCGCCCTGGGCCGCGTCATGGCGCTGCTCGACGGCAGGAAGCCGGGCGAGGCGGCGTGGCTCACGATCGTGTAGCTAAGGCTTTGTCAGCCAAGGCGGAAAAGAAAACGGGTGGCAGATGGGAAATCTGTCACCCGTTTGTTTGTAACCGCTGATGTGTTGGATATTAATGGATTGTCTGTGATGACGGCAAAATGGCGGATGTGGGGAAGACATCAGCCGTGGCGCGTCAGACGGTCTCCTTGTCGACCAGTCCCTCGATGTATTTGCAGAGGATGCTGATGCCCTTCTCGTTGTCGCCACCCTGCGGAATGATGATGTCGGCATAGCGCTTGGTGGGCTCGATGAACTGCTCGTGCATGGGCTTGAGCACCTCCATGTAGCGCTCCATGACCATTGTCACGGTGCGGCCGCGGTCGATGGTGTCGCGCTGGATGTTGCGGATGAGGCGCTCGTCGCTGTCGCAGTCGACAAACACCTTGAGGTCCATCATGTCGCGCAGCTTCTTGTTGAGCAGGGTCATGATGCCCTCGATGATGATGACTGGCTTGGGCTCCACATGGATGGTCTCCTTCTCGCGGTTGCACTTGAGATAGGAATATGTGGGCTGTTCGATGGCGTGTCCGGCACGCAGCTCGCCCACCTGCTTGATGAGCAGCTTCCAGTCGAAAGCGTCGGGATGGTCGAAATTGATGGCATGACGTTCCTCGTCGGTCATGCCTGTCGTGTCGTTGTAGTAGGAGTCGAGTGGCACTACCGCCACATAGTGGGGAGGCAGCGCCTCCACGATTTTCTTCACGACGGTGGTCTTGCCTGATCCGGTGCCACCGGCTACACCTATTATTTTCATGTGCTGTATTTGTTTTTATGATGATATTGTTCTGGAGTCCGCGACCCGCCTATGCTCTGATGTAGTCGAACATGGGGCGGTAGAACTCGGCTTTCTTTTCCACTTTCATGGGGTAGGCTCTTGAGGAGCTGGGCATGCGGTAGAGGCGCAATGGGCGGCCGTCGAGCGCGAACCCGGCATATTCGCCGACCTTGGGCGGGCGGATGCCGAAGTGGGCGCAGAACACTTCCGTGGCGAGGCTGCCCGTTGTCACCACGGCCCGGCATTCGGGCAGCTGCTGGAGCATGCTCCTGACATCGGTGGGCTGGACGATTTCCAGGTCCTTGTCGGAAGCGGTGTTCTTCGTCCGGCGCACTTTCACCGCCGTGTCGTAGATGGCGATGTGCTCCCGGCGGAGGAAGGGGACTATCCTGTCAAGGTCGAAACGCTTCTCTCCGGGAAGGATGAAATGGTCTTTGTCCGCGAAATAGCAGAGGCCGAAGATGCGCCACATGTCGTTCTGGAAATTGGGATAGTAGAAGTCCATGCACCACCGCCTGGGGGAGGGCGGGAATGTGCCGAGCATCAGCAGCCGGGCGCCTTCCGGGAGGAAGGGCTCGAAGGGGTGGGTCTCCACGGGCTGAGCCGGCCGTGCTTCCACTGTGGTCTTGGCTTCCATGTCAGTTTTTCAGTTCCTTGACAAAGTAGGTGACCACAGGCAGGTGGTCGGAATATCCGTCGAGCCATACGCCGCCGGCGGTGGTGCGCAGCGGGGCGCCCTTATACTTTCCCTCTTTCTGGATGAGATAGTCGCGGCGGAAAATCTGGTTGCTGAAGAACTTCAGCGTGGAGAAATCCTTCTTCCCATGCTGGTTGAGCAGGTTTTGGCTCATCACAATCTGGTCGAAGAGGTTCCAGGAGCCATTATAGAACAAGGTGCCGACACCCTCTTTGGCGAGGATGTTGTACCACGGGTTGTACATCTCTCCCTTCCCCACCTTGTCGATGTCGGCCTTGCAGCCCAGGGCGGTGGTCATGCTCTTGTCCGTCGGGTCGTCGTTCATGTCGCCCATGACGATGACTTTCAGCTTCGGGTCGGCCTTCATGAGCGAGTCCTTGAGGGCGCGCACCTGTCGTCCGCCCTGCTCGCGGTAGAACTCGGTGCTGAAGCGGCTGGGCCAGTGGCAGACGATGACCGTGAGCCGTTCGCCCGCCATCTCGCCGTCGACGGTGAGGAATCCTCGGGTGTAGTAGGCGCTGTCCTTGGCGAGCGACTGCACGTAGGGATAGAGTTTCACCCCGTTGACCTTGTAGAGGCGCGGGTTGTAGAGCATGGCGCAGTCGATGCCCCGTCGGTCGGGCCCCTCGATGTGCACATATTTGTAGCCCCGCTTCTTGAGCGGTTCCTGCGCCACGAGGTCGCGGAGCACGTTGTCGTTCTCCACCTCGGCCATGCCGATGAGGGCGCACCCCACGCTGGGCAGCTTGTCTGTGCCCATGTCGGCGAGCGCGCGCGCCATGTTGCGCAACTTGTGGGAATATTTCATGCCGTTCCACCGGTAAGAGCCGTTGGGCAGGAAATCATAGTCCTTCTTGCCCTCGTCGTGGCAGGTGTCAAACAAGTTCTCCTGGTTATAGAAGCCTACGGCGTACATAGAGAACTTTCTTTGTGCGGAGAGATTGACGCTGCAAAGGAGCATCAAAATCCATAACAATTGTTTCTTCATGCGATGATTATGTTGATTTTATGTTGCAAATGTCGGTAAATATTTCGACAAAAAAGCATGTTTCATGAAATATTATTCAGTATTACTTTGTTTTTTAAAATTTATTTCGTTACTTTGCCCACATAATATAATATTTATAATAAAAAACATCTATGCAGAAAAAGCTGAAATTAGCCGTGATGGCCATTTGCTACTCTCCGCTGGCTTTCGCCCAGAGCACACATGCCCAGGGGCAAAAGACGGAAGGAGACGTGGACGAATCCGCCTTCACGTTCACCGAGGCACAGTTGGGCGAGGACGATGACATGTCGCAGAACGTGACCATCATCAATTCCAACAACAACATTTACGCTTCGGAGGTGGGATATCTGTTCTCACCCGTCAGATTCCGTTACCGCGCTTTCAACCAGAAGTACAACGACGTCTACATCAACGGCGCTCCGATGAACGACATGGAGACGGGACAGTTCCGCTACTCCATCGTGGGCGGACTCAACCAGCAGACGAAGACCGTGGACTTCGCGCTTCCCTTCGAGAGCAATGGCTTTGCGATGACCAGCATGGCCGGCGCCAACAACTATGACTTCCGTGCCGGCAAGATGCCTTCCGGCCACCGCTTCGCCTTGGCCGGCGCCAACCGCAGTTACACCCTGCGCGGCATGTACTCTTTCGCCTCGGGCTTCAACAACCGTGGCTGGGCCTTCGCCGGAGCCTTGACCTATCGCTGGGCCAACCCGGGATATGTGGAGGGCACATTCTACAACTCGCTTTCTTATTTCTTCGGTGTGCAGAAGGTGTGGGGCAGCAAGCACTCGCTCTCTTTCACCACTTGGGGCAACCCGACAGAGCGCGCCTCGCAAGGCGCCTCGACCGACGAGGTATACTGGCTGGCCAACAACAACCAGTATAACCCCTATTGGGGCTATCAGAACGGCAAGAAGCGCAACTCGCGCGTGATCAACGATTTCGCTCCGACAGCCCTGTTGACATGGGACTGGAACATCAACGAGACCACCAAGCTGACCACCTCACTCCAGGGACGCTACTCCTGGTATAAGAGCACCAAGCTCAACTATAACGGTGAGAACCCGCATCCCGACTATTGGAAGAACCTGCCAAGTTCCAACTACAATGTCTGGGACCCCACGGACGCCAACAACACTGCTGACGCTGTGGCCAAATGGCAGGAGGCATACGACTACTGGACTGCTGACAAGGCCAACCGCCAGATCAACTGGGACAAGCTCTATTGGGGCAACCTCCAGGCTTCTGCCCAGGGCACCGATGCCATCTACTATATCCAGGCCAAGCACAACGACAATCTCAACCTGTCGCTCTCCTCAACCCTCAACAAGCAGCTCTCCAAGAGCCAGCAGCTCGCGCTGGGTCTGACTTTGGCCACGAACAAGGGCATGCACTACCAGACGATGGACGACCTGCTGGGTGCCACCCAGTTCCACAACGTCAACACCTATGCCATCGGCACATACCCCGCAACCTCAGACAAGGTGCAGTATGACCTCAACCACCCCAACGCCGAGGTGGGCAAGGACGACCGTTTCGGCTATGACTACAACCTGTTTGTCGACAAGGGACAGCTCTGGTCCAGCTACACCGAGGACTTCGGTCCCCTGCACTACAGCGTCTCCGGACGGCTGGGCTACACAGCCATGCAGCGCGAAGGAAAGATGCGCAACGGTATGGCTGCCGACAACTCGTTCGGCAAGAGCCACACCGCCCAGTTTGTTGACGGCGGATTCAAGTTCGGCTCCTCGCTCAACATGGGCCATGGACACGCCATCACGCTTGGCCTCGGCTATGAGCAGCGCGCCCCACAGGCTTCCACAGCCTTCGCCTCGCCAGAGATCAACAACGACTTCGTGCAGAACCTCAGAAACGAGCGCGTGTTCAGCTCAGAGTTGGGCTACCAGTACCGCAACGCCTGGATGCATGCCAACATCAATGCCTATTACAGCCGCATGACCAATGTGACCGAGTGGCAGTGTTTCTATTTCGACGATGAGAACTCCTTCACCTACAACTCGCTGACAGGCATCAAGAAGCACTACTATGGTGTGGAGGCTGGACTGAAGTTCAAGCTCGCCAGCTTCCTCGACCTCAAGGCCATCGGAACCATCAGCGACGCCAAGAACATCAACAACAGCCACGTGCGCTACATGATGTCAAACAGTGGCGACTACAAGGACGACATCGTATATAATAAGGACATGCGCGAGTCGGGAACGCCTCTTACGGCAGCCAGCCTGGGCCTTGACTATCACCAGAACGGATGGTATGTCAGCCTGAACTGCAACTACTACGACCGCATCTACCTTTCTTATTCGGCCTATCAGCGCTATGGCACTCCGATGAGCAAGCGCGGCGCCTTCGACATCGACGAGGACGGCAACCAGATTATCAAGGAGGACATCAGCCAGACCAAGGGCAAGGGCGGCTTCATGCTCGACGGCTCCATCGGCCGCAGCATCTATCTCAAGAAAGGTTCTCTCTCCATCAACCTCACGGTCAACAATATCCTCAACAATGATCGCCTCTGCACAGGAGGTTACGAGCAGAGCCGGTCGGACAACTCCTTCAACCAGGACGGCACCGTCAACAAGGCCCGTACATACAAGTTCTCCCGCAACCCGAAGAAATTCTATGCCTTCGGAACCAACGGACTGCTCAACATCGCATATAAATTCTAAAGACAACACGACAATATGAAAACCATCAGAATATTCATGCTCGCCCTCGTTTGCGGACTCTTTGCCTCCTGCATGGACAAGGATTGGGACAGTCCGCTCTCCGACGAGAACGCTCCCGTGGGCAACAATTCCATCCAGGAGACCCGCGTGGTGAGCATCAAAGACCTCAAGACCCAATATGCCAGCGTCATCAACGCCAGCGGTTGCCAGCAGATTGACGAAGACATCCAAATCAAGGGCCGTGTGGTGGGCAACGACATCGAAAGCAACATCTACCAGCAGCTCTACATCGACGACGGCACTGCCGGCATGTGCATCGCTGTGTCCACCTCGTCGATCAACAAGGAACTCGGCGTGGGACAGGAAATCCTCGTCGACCTCAAGGGCCTCTACATCGGCGCCTACCGCCAGCAACCACAGATTGGCGGACTCTATAAAGGAAGCATCGGCCGCATGACCTACAACACATGGAAAGACCACTTCAAGGCTCTCGGTACTCCCGACATGTCACAGGTGCAGCCCATCGAGGTGAACTTTAACGATTTTATGTCTCTCGACACCAATGTACGCGAAGGTGAAACAATGTCAGACAAAGATAAATGGTTGGCAGACAACTGCGGACGACTCGTCATCATCCGCAACGCCACCATCGACCAGAGTGGCACCAAGGTCTTTGCTCCCAACGACGGTTCGGTCTATGTGACCAACAACTGCGTCAACCGCAACATCAACAAAAAGTCGACCTTCGTGCTCCGCACCAGCATCTACTCCAAATTCAAGAACAACCCTCTGCCTGAAGGCAACGTCAACATCACCGGCATTCTGACCCGTTTCACCAACACTGTGCAGATACTGATGCGCAAGGCTTCGGACGTGGAGGAACTCAACTGAAACAATAAACAACAAAGAAAACAAAAACAGAATTATGAAAAAGATATTCTATTCCCTGTTCGCCCTGATGATGGCGACATTCTCATTCAGCAGTTGTGAGGACGTGCCCGCACCTTACGACACGCCGACAGCTGGAGGCGAAGACACTCCCGGGGACGACAGTTCGCTTAACACCATCTTCTCCGAAAACTTCGACGGAAGCAGCAACGGGTTCACTTTCCAGAACGTGACCATTCCTTCCGAACTTTCTTATGTGTGGAAGGTGAGCTCCTACAATAACACCAACTACCTCAACGCCTCGGCCTTCGCCAACAGTGCGAGCCACGCCACAGAGGCTTGGGCAGTGTCGCCCGCCATCGACCTCACCGACAGCCACAAGGCTGTGCTGACCTTCCGTCACGCCATCAACAAGCTCAACGATACGAGCACGATGAAAGACATGATGACCGTTTGGGCGTCTACCGACTACAATGGCGACGTGAAGACTGCCACATGGACAAAGCTCACCGTCCCTACCTATCCTAACGGCACCTCATGGACTTTTGTCGAGTCTGGCGACATCGACCTCGCCGCCTATTGCGGCAAGAAGGTGACCCTCGCTTTCAAGTACACCAGCACAGACTCCAATTCCGGCGGTTGGGAAGTGGACGACTTCACCGTCAAGGGCGACGGCACATCCATGACTCCTGACACTCCGGAGACGCCCGATCAGCCACAAGGCGAGAATCTGTTGACCAATGGTGACTTTGAGTCGTGGACAGGCAATACCCCCACAAATTGGAAGTCCACATCCTCAGCAGGCAATGCGACGCTCGCCCAGAGCACAGATGCCCACAGCGGCACCTATTCTGTGAAGGTTTCCGGCACTTCTTCCGCCAACAAGCGTCTCGCTTATAAGGAAATCACATTGAAGGCCGGTACTTACACCATGTCGTTCTATGCCAAGGCTGCCACAGCAGAAGGTGGCGGTATCGATATGGGCTATGTGCCCGTGACAGACGGAAAGGTCGGCAGCTATGTTTATGCTAAAGCCTATCCTACTATCAACAGCACAGATTGGACACTGGTCACTTACAGCTTCACCCTCGATGCCCAGACAACAGTCTGTCCTTTGGTGATGGTTTCAAAGAATCCAGGCAAGGACGTGCTCATCGATGACTTCAGCCTCACAACTTCCAATGGCGGACTCGTGGACGGTGGTACAGACGAACCGACCCAGCCTACTCAAAATGCTAACTTCACATTGGTTACTTCTATTTCAGATGGTACTTACATCCTTGTGGCAAAGCATGAGGCTGATTACCTTGTAGCCTCACCTCTGACATCAGCCTATGGCTATTTGAAGAATCCTGTTAGCGTGACTGATGCAAGCGGAAAAATCAGTGCGTCTGAGTCCAATGCTTTCACGATAAAGGCTGTGGCAAATGGATATACAATCCAAGATGCAAGTGGTGAATACTATTACATGAAAGGAACCTACGACAGCTTCAACCGTTCTGCAGAACTGCCAACTTCAGGTGGTGTGTGGAAAATCACAGTCAACGCTGATCATACTGTAAACATTCAGAATGTGGAGACAAACAAGACAATCCAGTTTGATACGCAATACAACAGTTACGGTGCCTATGCGGATATGAAAGGAATACTTCCGTTCCTTTACAAGAAATAACAAGAAGACTACAAAATCTTCCAACAAATAGAAAAACGGCGCTGCAGAAGAATCCTGCGGTGCCGTTTTTCTTTCCCCCGATGCTTGCATATCTCGTCATTTTGTAGTACTTTTGCATTCCTTTTTCCCAAGTCCCGTCCAAGGGACTGCAGGATAACATCATACATAGCTACAGAAATGACAGATAACACAACATCACACACTCTACCCGCATGGACAGAGGTGGAATACACCGCCCCATGCCTCAGTCCTTATCTTTCTACACCCGTTTTCCTACCCAAGGCGACACGCTATTTCCTCTGCCGTGAGGATGGCAGCCGCAAGGAGGCCCGTCTCTCGTTCACGGTCTTCAAGTCTGCTGGCGCTCCTGCCGATACGGAATGGGAAGACGACCCGATGGTTGGAGAGTTGTTGGTCAATGTGCTCGGTGACGGTGACGAGGAGGTGGAGCCTGTACGTGCCGTCTATCTCGGAACAGAGCCGGAAAGGTTTGTCAGTGTGGTGGGCGAGGATGACCGCACCATCACCTTCGCTTTCCGTTGGCGCTTTGGCGAGGTGAGTGTGGAGAAGGCAACGCACACCTCCGAGGGCTGGACTCTCCGCAAGGACGATTTCACCGACCAGGGCATCCGCTGCACGCTGACCCCACGCCGTGGCGAGCCTTTCCATCTTTATCTCCAGATACCCTATCTTGGTTTTTCTCTGACAGACGAGAAGGGCAACAAACTGATGGGCGACATCGAAATCCTCCCACATCAGGCTGACCTTTATGACTACGCCTTTGTCGGTGACGACCAGAACGACCGCTTTTCGATAGTGCTTGATGGAGGCCACCTCACTTATCTCTGCGTGCTCCGCGACGGAGGCAGTCTCGCCGTGCGCGACCAGCGCAACCGCCTCGCTGAGGTCTGCGAGATTCCTGCTGCGGGCAAGCTTTCCGAATTGCTCATGGGTGCCCATACGGCTTTGGTGAAGAACAAGGACCGCCGGTGGAATATCTCTCTCGGCCTTCCGTCAAATGCTGTTGACGATAGCTTTGAGGTGAGTGCGATAGGGCTGGTTCGCCATGCGTTCACCCTTTTCCAGCAAGGTGAGGACGAGGAGAAACTTGCCTCTTGCTTGTTGCTTCTTGAAAACAAGTGTGCTTTCCAGTGGTTCTGGCTGACCGACGCAGATTGGAGTCACGACCATCTTGAGGGCCTTCTCGACCTCGAGGGCCTTGACCAAGATCCGGAGAAGATGATGCGCATGGCACTGCTCTACAATCGCTTTGAGCAATTCATGGTTCGTCTGTGTGCCTTTTCCTATGTGGCTCAGAAGCCTCTCCAGGGCGACCAGCTGCAGGCCCGTAACAACAAGCGCAAGATTGCCCGTTGTGCCCGTGCCGTCCAAGCCCATCGTCAAGGCGAGCTCGACCTTTGGTCGCTTTCTGAGGACGAGCGTCGGGAGATTCTCACCCTCTTCTCCACCTTCCACCGCGAGTTCACGGCAGCGTTGGATGACTGATTTTTTCGACGACGTAGAAATACAGGATATAAAATGCTTGCGTCCCTTTTGTCGGCCAAAATGTTGGCGACAGAAGGGACGCAAGTGTGTTTAAGGGAATTGTCGTTACGACTGTAACTCTGCTTTCAGGAAGCGGGCGGTTTCGCCCTTGCCGCTTGCCACTACCTCCTCGGGAGTGCCACAGACAACGAGCTGTCCGCCACCACGTCCGCCATCAGGCCCCATGTCGATGATGTGGTCGGCCAGTTTTATGACGTCGAGGTTGTGCTCAATGACAACCACGGTGTTGCCTCGGTCAACGAGCCGCTGGAGCACATCCATGAGGATGCGGATGTCCTCGAAATGAAGACCCGTCGTAGGCTCGTCGAGGATGTAGAGCGTCTTGCCCGTGTCGCGCTTGCTCAGTTCGGTGGCGAGTTTCACGCGTTGGCTCTCGCCGCCAGATAGGGTGGTGGAGGGCTGCCCGAGTTTGATGTAGCCCAAGCCAACATCTTGTATGGTCTTGATCTTCTGGAGAATGGCGGGCACGTTCTCGAAGAAGTCTACCGCTTGGTTGATGGTCATGTCGAGAACGTCGGCAATGCTCTTGCCTTTGTAGCGCACCTCAAGCGTCTCGCGGTTGTAGCGCTTGCCGTGGCAAACCTCACAAGGCACCATCACGTCCGGCAGGAAGTTCATCTCAATCGTCTTGTATCCGTTGCCGCCACAAGCCTCACAGCGTCCTCCCTTGACATTGAACGAGAAACGTCCGGGCTTATAGCCACGAATCTTGGCTTCTGGAAGACTGACGAAGAGTGAGCGGATGTCGGAGAATACTCCGGTATAGGTGGCAGGGTTGGAGCGTGGGGTGCGCCCGAGAGGCGTCTGGTCTACACTCACCACCTTGTCAATGTTGTCAAGCCCCTCCACCCGGGTGTAGGGCATGGGCTTCTTGAGCGAGCGGTAGAAATGTTGGCTGAGGATGGGCTGCAAGGTCTCGTTGATGAGCGTCGACTTGCCCGATCCGCTGACACCCGTGACGACGATGAGTTCTCCGAGAGGAAACTTCACATCCACCTGTTTGAGGTTGTTGCCCGAGGCGCCGAAAATCTTGATGCTTTTGCCATTGCCCTTACGGCGCTGCGGGGGTACGGTGATGGCTCGTTCGCCGTTGAGATATTGGCTGGTGAGGGTGTGCTGGCGCAGCATCTCCTGTGGCGTGCCCTGGAACACCACCTCTCCGCCTTTGCGTCCTGCTTTAGGCCCGATGTCGACGATATAGTCGGCGGCGAGCATCATGTCCTTGTCGTGTTCGACGACGATGACCGTGTTGCCCAGGTCGCGCAGTTCTTTGAGACTGTGGATGAGCCGCTCGTTGTCACGCTGATGGAGACCGATGGAAGGCTCGTCGAGGATGTAAAGCACATTGACCAGTTGCGAGCCTATCTGCGTGGCAAGGCGGATGCGCTGACTCTCACCACCGGAGAGCGTGGCGGACTGCCGGTTGAGCGACAGATAGTCGAGCCCCACCTCGAGCAGGAAGTCGAGTCGGGTGCGTATTTCCTTGAGTATTTCGGCGGCAATCTTGTGCTGCTGAGGCTCGAGATGCTGTTCGGCCTCGTCGAGCCACTGTCGCAGTTGTGCGATATCCATGTCCGCAAGTTCGGAGATGTTCTTGTCCCAAATGCGGTAGCTGAGTGCCTCCCGGCTCAGACGTTGTCCGTGGCATTCGGGGCAGGGGACGTTGCTCAGAAACTGCTCCGCCCACTTCTGGTTGGTGGCGCTGTCGTCATATTCCATGGCGCTGCGCAGATAGGCGACGAGTCCGTCGTATTCGGTGAAGTAGTCGCTCGATGTGTGGACGAGGCTCTTGTCTATCTTCACCCGCTCTATGCTGCCGGAAAGCAGTTCGTCAAGGGCTTCTTCAGGCAACTCGTTGATGGGAGTTTTGAGTGTGCAGTCATATTTGGCGAGCACCGCCTCCATCTGCCAGAAAATCATCTGGTTCTTGTATTTGCCCAAAGGGGCGAATGCCCCTTCGCGGATGGAGAGCTTGCGGTCGGGGATGACCTTGTCGAGGTCAATCTCGTCGACACGGCCCAGTCCCTTACACTTGGGGCAGGCACCCTCAGGAGAATTGAACGAGAAGATGTTCGGCGCAGGATCCTTGTAGGCCACGCCGGAGGTGGGGCACATCAGACGCTTGGAGAAATATTTGCTTTCTCCCGTATCCTTGTCCATGACCATGATAAGTCCGTCGCCTTGCTTCATGGCGGTGGCGACAGTCTTGCGCAGACGCTCCTCATCCTTGGCCTGTACTTGCAGCCGGTCGACGACGAGTTCGATGTTGTGGTTCTTGTAGCGGTCCACCTTCATGCCACGCACAATGTCCTTGACTTCCCCATCGACGCGGATGTAGAGATAGCCTTTGCGGCGCATGCTCTCGAAGAGTTCCCGATAGTGTCCCTTGCGGTTTCTGACGAGGGGGGCGAGGATGAAAATCTTGCGTTCGTCGTAGTCGTGGAGTATCATCTCGATGACACGCTCCTCGGTGTAGCGCACCATCTTCTCTCCCGTCATGTAGCTGTAGGCAGTGCCCGCACGAGCGAAGAGCAGTCGGAGATAGTCATAAATCTCGGTGGTGGTGCCCACGGTGGAGCGGGGGTTCTTGTTGGTGGTCTTCTGCTCAATGCTGATGACGGGGCTGAGTCCGGTAATCTTGTCGACGTCTGGTCGTTCCATGCCGCCGAGGAAGTTGCGGGCGTAAGCCGAGAAAGTCTCGATATAGCGTCGCTGTCCTTCGGCGAAGATGGTGTCGAAAGCCAGTGACGACTTGCCCGAACCCGAAAGTCCGGTAATGACTGTGAGGGTGTTGCGTGGAATGGTCACGTCGATATTCTTGAGGTTGTGCACACGCGCACCCCAAACATTTATCTTTTCGTCTTCTCTTTGCATGATGTCTTGTGTGTTATTCCTGGTTGCCGTTTGTGGTGGTTTCATCGTAGCCGCGGAGCAGGTTCACGTCTTTCTTGATGTTGTAGGTTTTTCCGTCTGCTCCCTTTGCCTTGACGAGGCAGAAGTAGACGCCCTGTTTGACGTCCTTGCCGTTGTGCTTGCCGTTCCATCCGGTGGAGGGGTCGGTCCACTCGTAGAGCTTCTGTCCCCAACGGTTGAAGATATAGGCATGGAACTCGGTGATGCTCTTGTATCCGCTCTTGGGCTTATAGATGTCGTTGATGCCGTCGCCGTTGGGCGAGAAGGCGTTGGGCATCTCGAGCTTGCTCTCGCTGATGACGAGGCGGATGGGGCCTGTCTCGTTCCAATATTCCTGGGTGTAGGCAACGGTGTCTGTGCCGAGGGTGAAGGTGGCGTAACACACCACGAGGTGGGTGCCACTGGAGGTGAAAGTGTAGTCGGTATCCTGGTCGTAGCGCACGAGATAGGGCGCATTCTCATTACCCTGGGTGTAGAACCGCCACTCGTAGTGAGCCTCATAGGCGCCTACATTCTCCGGGTTTGCGGAGAAATGGGCTTGGACAGGTGCGGAACCGGAGAAATCGGTGGATGTTTCTTCGTTGCCTTCAGGGTCGGTGAATACAGCCGAGGGCGAGATGGTGGGCACCTCGTCGGCCCATGCCGTGAGGGTGAGGGCGAACAGGAAGAATAGGAATGTGAATTTCTTCATAAAACGTTGTCGTTGTGAATGTGCAAAGATAATAAGAATTATCCATTATGCAGACACTTGTGGCTGAAAAGTTTACACCTGTTCACGAAAATGCCCTATCAATGCTATTTCCTGCCAGACCTTTAGGTCTTGTTCAAAAGTTTTTATTACCTTTGCAAAGGATTGGCGGCACGTTTCTGTTCTGCCGAGACAAACAAAGAAACATTGGAAATAATGAATAAGATATTAAGAAGTTTTTTCGCTCTCTCGCTCTTCTCCTTTGCTTTGGGTATGGGAGCGCAGACCTCCAACACCAAATGGCGCGAGGTGCACAAGGTGAAGAAAAAGGAAACCATCTTCGGCATAGCCAAGGCTAATGGACTCACCATTGAGGAACTCATCAAGGCCAATCCCGAAATGAACAAGCCTGGCTATGAGCTGAAGAAAGACGACTACATCTTTATCCCTTATCCTTCGTCGCAGACTTCAGCCAAGCCTGCTGCCAGCGTTGGCACAAAAACAACTTCACAAACCTCCTCGCAGACACCCGCCACAGGAACAATTCGGGTGGGCGTGATGCTGCCTTTGCACAATGTCGATGGCGATGGACGGCGTATGGTGGAATACTATCGCGGCATGCTGCTTGCCATTGACCAACTCCGTCTCCAGGGCTACCACATCGACGTGAGGGCATGGAATGTGCCACAGGACGCAGACATCCGCAGTGTGCTTCTTCAGGAAGGCGCCGACAAATGCCAACTCATCTTTGGTCCACTCTATTCGTCCATGGTTGCTCCACTTGCCGATTTCTGCAAGGCTTATGGTGTGAAGATGATCATACCGTTCTCCATCACAGGCAACGAGGTGGCAAAGAATCCTAATATCTTCCAGGTATACCAACCGCAGGCTCAGCTCACCCAGAGTGCCATCCGTGCTTTTGTCGACCGATTTTCGCAGTATCATGCCGTGTTCATCGACTGCAATGATGCCAATAGCGACAAGGGTACCTTCACATTTCCTCTGCGTGAACAGTTGGAAATCAAGCACATCGACCATAGCATCACCAATCTCAACTCGTCTGATGCCATGTTTGCCAAGGCTTTCAGCACCACAAAGCCCAATGTCGTGGTGCTCAACACTGGCCGCTCACCCCAGCTCAATGCCGCCTTTGCCAAACTTGCCAAGCTCTCGGGTGTGAGAATCTCGCTCTATGGCTACACCGAATGGCTGATGTATGAGAAATATGATTTGCAGAATTTCTGCAAGTATGACACCTATATCCCTTCCACCTTCTATTATAATGGTACACTCAAGAACACACGCACGATAGAAACCAACTATCGCACATGGTTCAAGGCCGATATGATGGAAGCGTTGCCCCGCTTTGCCCTTACAGGCTATGACCAGGCGATGTTCTTCATCCGTGGCTATCATGAGCAGGGCAAGAATTTCACAGGTGCCAAGGGAACATTGGGCTACAAAGCCCTTCAGTCGCCGCTCAATTTCCGCAAGGTGGGCAAGGGAGGCTATCAGAATGAGAGTTTCATGCTTGTGCACTACACCCGTTCGGGCAACATCGAGTCTATCAACTATTAGTAAGTTATCATGAACATCCATCACGCTCCACTCCGCACGCTTGCTCTACTACTGTTCTCGGCATTGGCCACTCTTGCGCAGGCACAGATAGGTTCCCATCGCAACGACCTTGCCGTGGGTGTCAATGCTGGTTACTTGATGAACACCATAGGCTTCGACCCGAAAGTTCCCCAAAATCAGTATGGCGGTCTCACCGGAGGTTTCTCCGTACGCTATGTGTGTGAGAAATATTTCAGTACCATCTGCTCCATCTACGCCGAGGTGAACTATGCCCAAATGGGATGGAAGCAGAAAATACAGACCACCGAGAACCAACCCGTAATCAATCCATTGACCAATGCTGCAGAGGAATACCAGCGCACGCTCAACTATGTGCAGATTCCAGTCTTTGCCCATTTGGCGTGGGGTAAGGAGCAGAAAGGCGTGCAGTTCTTTTTCCAGGCAGGACCGCAGTTGGGCATCTTCCTCAGTGAGTCGACCAAAGCCAACTATCCACTTGATTCGCCCAATACTCCTGAACGTTCCAACACCATCACCGCTCAGGAGACCATGCCGGTAGAGAAGAAACTCGACTATGGCATTGCCGCCGGATTGGGCTTGGAATTGAGTTTCCCTCGTGTGGGCCATTTCCTCCTCGAAGGACGCTACTACTACGGCTTGGCGAATATCTATGGCAATTCGAAGAAAGACTATTTCGGCAAGTCGAACCACGGCACCATCAATGTGAAGTTGAGTTATCTTTTCGACTTGATAAAGACGAAGTAAGACTCCTTCAGACAGAAAAGAAAGTCTTTTGATAAAAGCGGAACTTCTTCAGACAAAACATAATCCCATAAGAGAGATTAATAAGTAATAATTAAAAATAAAGAAAAGAAATGTTTGAAAATCAACCCAAAGGCCTGTGGGTCCTCTCCCTGGCCAACACAGGTGAACGTTTCGGCTACTACACCATGCTGGCCGTGTTTGCCTTGTTCCTTGGTGAGAACTTCGGTTTCGGTGCCGGCATGGCGTCGGAAATCTACTCATGGTTCCTCACCGCAGTCTATTTCTTGCCGCTCATCGGTGGTATGGCCGCTGACAAATGGGGCTATAACAAGATGGTCATCATCGGCATCATGATTATGTTCATCGGCTACTTCTGTTTGTCCATTCCATTGGGCGGCGGTACAGTGGCCATTGTAGCCATGGGTCTTGCCCTGCTTCTTGTCAGTTTGGGCACAGGTTTCTTCAAGGGAAATCTCCAGGTGATGATTGGTGACCTCTACAACGATCCGAAATATGCGAGCCAGCGCGACTCCGGCTTCTCGCTCTTCTATATGGCCATCAACATCGGTGCCCTCTTTGCACCGACCGCAGCCACTCGCATCATGGCATGGGCGCAGAACGATCTCGGTTACTCTAAGGCTGATTCCTATCACTTCGCCTTTGCCGTAGCTTGTGTGTCGGTCATCGTGTCCATCCTCATCTATTTCCTCGGCAAGTCCACTTACAAGCAAGTGCTCTTGGCAGACAAGAGAGAGAAGGGTGGAAATGCAGACAATGATGTTGAGGAGATGAGTCCTGCCGAAACCAAGGAGCGCATCATCTGCCTCTGTCTTGTGTTCGCCGTTGTGATTTTCTTTTGGATGGCATTCCACCAGAACGGACTTACCCTCACCTGGTTTGCTGATGAGTTCACCGCCCAGTCCGCCACCGGCTTCACCGGTATGGAGTTCAATGTGGTCAACCTCATCTGGTGCATCCTGATGGTTTATGGCTTGGTCGGTTTGATTTCCGGCAAGAAGACAGCCGTAGGCATCTGCGTCAACCTTGCCCTCTTGATTATCCCCGCAGCCATTCTTGGCTACACCTATATGGAACATGGACACGATGTGGTGGCCATTGACGCTCCAATCTTCCAGCAGTTCAATCCTTGCTTCGTGGTAGCGCTCACTCCGGTGAGCATCGCTCTCTTCGGATGGCTTGCCAAGAAGGGCAAGGAACCTAAGGCACCAGTGAAGATTGGTTTGGGTATGCTCGTGGCTGCTGTGGCCTATCTGTTGCTCACGCTGTCAAGCATCGGTTTGCCAGTACCAAGCCAGCCAAATCACGTGGCTGATATGGACCCCAACATCTTGGTGCGCACTTACCTCATCCTCACCTTTGCCGAGTTGCTTCTTTCGCCTATCGGCATTTCTTTCGTCACCAAGGTGGCACCTGCCAAGTATAAGGGCATGATGATGGGTGGATGGTTTGTGGCCACTGCCCTGGGCAACAAGCTTGTGTCCATCCCTGGACACATGTGGGACATGCCGCTGCCTTTCGTGTGGGGCACACTGATGGTCATCTGCCTCCTTGCGGCTCTCTTCATCTTCTCTATCCTGAAGAAGCTGAATAAGGTCAGCTAAGGAGAATTTATATGGTTAATAATATTGCCGTATCTGTTGCTCGTGAAGAGTAGTAGATACGGCTTTTTAATTGAATATGGGGTAAAAATAGGTCATAGCGGAAATATTTCCCCTAAAAGATAAAATATTCCCCAAAGTGATTGAAACTTGTGGCTACTTTTGCCCAAGTCAATAAAAACTAAAACCAACAACAAATGAAACAACAATTCCTTCTTGCTGCCCTTGCCGCCCTCTCTACGGCCAGTTGGGCACAAACCTCCGCCACTTATCCGTGGTTGGACAAGACGAAGAGTTTCCATGAACGTGCTGTCCTGCTTTGCAAGGAACTGACGTTGCGTGAGAAAGTGGACCAGCTTGGCAATTGCGTCAGTGAGCCTATCAAGCGTGGCGGTGTGGTCATTGTCCCTTCCTATCAATATTGGAACGAGGCACTCCACGGTGTGGCCCGTTCTGGAGCAGCGACCAGTTTCCCGGAATCCAAGGGCATGTCCGCCACTTGGAACCCGCAGCTCGTCTACGAATGCGCCTCTGCCATTTCCGATGAGGCCCGTATCTACCATGTCAACAAGGGCAAAGGTTTGAACTATTGGTCGCCCACAATCAACATGGCCCGCGACCCACGCTGGGGACGCGAGGAGGAAAACTATGGCGAGGATCCTTTCCTTGCTGGAACTCTTGCCGTGCAGTTTGTCAAGGGCTTCCAGGGAGAAATCACTCCGCAGACACCTTATTATAAACTCATTGCATGTGCCAAGCATTTTGCAGCCAACAACTATGAGGCAGGACGACAATCCACCACCTCATTCGTCTCGGAGAAGAACATGCGCGAATATTATCTGCCTGCCTTCGAGATGTGTGTGCGTCAGGCAAATGTCAAGAGTCTGATGGCCGCCTATAACGCTTTCTCTATTGACACCAAGGAACTCGATGCCAACAAGAAAGGCTTTGCTACCGCCCATGGCGGATTGCCGTGTTGTGGCAATCCGATGCTCCTCAACGATATCCTCCGCAAGGAGTGGGGCTTCACGGGCTATGTCACCTCCGACTGCGCCGGTGTCAGCTGCATCCATCGTGCCACCAAGCATCTTTATTTCGGCGACTACACTGCCGGAACTGTCAATGGTGCCCGCGACTTTGCCACCATGCATGCTCCCTATGCCGATGCCACAGAGCAAGACCAGATTATGGAAGCCCGTTCCACCAGTCTCGCCATCAAGGCAGGCACCGACACCAACTGTGAGTTCAGCAGTGCCTCGTCCGTGATGCAGCGTGCTGGCGTCAATGCCGTCAATCCAGAGTTCCAGGCCAAGGAGAATCCTGCTCCCAATGGCCGCAAATACATCGACCTGACTGAGGCAGACATTGATACCGCTGTGGTACGTGTTCTTGAGACCCGCTTCGCTCTTGGCGAATTCGACAACTATGTGTATCCGGTCAACAACACCCTCGAGAGCAAGGCCAATCAGGCGCTTGCCCTCAAGGCCGCCCAGCAGTCCATCACCCTCTTGAAGAACGATCGTCTCTCTACGACTGGCGAGCCTTTGCTCCCTATCACGGCAGACAAGAAGGTGGCGCTTATCGGTCCTTATGCCAACGCTATCATGCTTGGCGACTATTCAGGCACACCTACCTATACCACCACTCCTTGGCAGGCCTTCTCCAATAAGCTTGACTTCCATTTGGAAAAGAAACGCACCGGCCGCACTCCTGCCACTCCGTTCGACGAGGCTGTGGTGTCACACAACAAAGCCGCCAATAATGACAAGGGGGCAGGCTATTTGGAGAACACTGCCAATGGCGACATCTTCCTCTATAAGAAAGTCGATTTTGGCGAAGGATGTCCCAACTTCGAGATGTCTTGTGCTTCCAAGTCAAATGGCCTTGGTTCGGTCAGTTTCATGCTTGACAGCAAGGATGCCACTCCGTTCCTGACCGTGAAGAACCTCGACACGGGCGGATGGACTACTTGGAAGACTGTCACCGCCACGGTAGACAAAAACGTGGTCAAAGGTGTGCACGACCTTTATGTCAAACTGACTGGTTCCAACAGATATGTGGGCAACTATAAGTATTTCAACTTCTTCGATCCCAACCAGAAAGCTGACATTCCTGAAGAAGAGACAACAGGTCCTCTCTACATGTGCAACATCCCGACAGGGGTTAATGTGAAGGCTACCAGTAGCGAGATTCAGCGTGCGGTGGATGTGGCAAAGCGTGCCGATGTGGTGGTGTTCCTTGGTGGAACAAACTTTGAGAAATCTGCCGACCACGCTACCGGTACCGAGAGTCATGACCGCTACACCATCAAGTTGCCAGGCAACCAGCTCGACGTGCTCAAGGCTATCTATGCTGCTAATCCCAACACCGTGCTTGTGCTTGAGAGCGGTTCTTCGCTTGATATCTCTTGGGAGAAAGCCAACATTCCTGCCATCCTTGAGGCTTGGTATGGCGGACAGGCACAGGGACAAGCCATCTGCGACGCCATTTACGGCGACATCAATCCGTCGGGCAAGTTGACTTCTACTTGGTATAACAGTCTTGAGGAGCTTCCTTCAGAAAACGCCTCAGCCAAAAACTACTCTTCCTTGAACCGCAAGGGCATGTTGGAATATGACATCGACGATTGGGGCTACACCTATATGTATTATGGCCGAGGCGCCAAGAATCCTTGCCAGGCATCCAAACCACAGTTCCCCTTCGGATTCGGTTTGTCCTATACCACCTTCGAATATTCCGACATGAACCTCTCTGCCACCTCCATTGCCAAGGATGGCAAGGTCAATGTGACCGCCAACGTGAAGAATACAGGTACGAGAGACGGAGCCGAAGTGGTGCAGGTTTATGCCAACTTCAACGGCGACACACACTATGGCAAGAACGGAAATATGCGCCGCAAGCTCGTAGGCTTTGCCCGTGTGGAGCTCAAGGCAGGAGAGACCAAGCAGGTTACCATTCCTGTCAGCTATGAGCAGTTGAGCTATTTCAACACCGACCAGCACAATTTCCAGGTGCCCGCTTGCCGGGTGACCCTTGAACTTGCCGCTTCCAGCGAAGACATCCGTCAGACCTGCGATCTTCAGGCACAGGCTGGTGTGGCGAAGGAAACCTACATCTCCAGTGGCGCTACCGCCATTGAGCAGGTGAAGACCTCCAGCCAACTGCGTCCGACCGATTGCGTCTACACCGTCATGGGAGCTTATGTCTGCGATGCCAAGGACTACGACCGTCTGCCCGCAGGCATCTATGTGCTCAACGGTTACAAGTATATCAAGAAATAAGTCTTCTTGAGACATAAGATTTTTTAGGCAAACGCCCTCGCTGACAGACTGTCGTCAGCGAGGGTGTTTAGGTTTATGGGATAAGGAAACAGAGGGAAAGAAAGAGAAAATTGCGCAAAAAGTGACTCTTTGTGCAGAAAACTGAGCCGGATAAGATATTTTTCGGAGATAATTGCTTACCTTTGCAGCCCGAAAGACAACAAACACAGATGAAACAAATCAGCAATTTCCAATCCATGATAGAGCGCTTGCGCATGGCAGACAAGAAGCCGTGCGTGGCGGTGGTTTGTCCGGAAGACGAGCACACACGTGTCGTCATGGAGCGTTTTGAGCGTGAGCAGTTGGCTACGTTCCTCTCTTTCAGTGGCGATCCGCAACAGGCTGCCCGTGAGGCTGTGGCTGCCGTGAGAAGTGGCGAGGCACAAGTGCTCATGAAGGGACTTGTCAGTACGGATGTGCTGCTGCGTGCCATTCTCGACAAGCAGCAGGGACTTCTCCTGCCCGGCAGCGTGATGAGCCATGTGGCGCTGTGCGAGATTCCCGACTACCACAAGTTGCTCCTTTGCTCCGATGTGGCGGTGATACCCCGTCCCACGCTGAAGCAGTTTGATGCCATGGTACGCTACGACCTCGACCTCTGCCGTCAGCTCCAGCCCAACACTCCGCGCATCGCCTTGCTCCATTGCAACGAGCATGTCAGCGAGAAGTTCCCCGTCACCCTTGACTACGAACAACTCAAGGCGAATGCCCGCGAGGGAGTCTATGGCAATGTGGTTATCGACGGACCGATGGATGTGAAGACTGCGTGTGACGCAGAGAGTGCCCGCATCAAGGGGATGGATGCTGCCGTGGCTGGAGATGCCGACATCGCCATCTTCCCGGACATAGAGGCGGGCAACACCTTCTATAAGACCATTACTCATTTTGCCCATGCCCGCACGGCGTGCATGCTCACCGGCACCACGGCTCCCGTAGTGTTGCCGTCGCGGTCGGATTCGAGCGAGTGTAAATATTACAGTCTGGCGCTGGCTTGTTTGGCGTTGGGCGGAAAGTTAGACTAAAGGATGACAACGAAGAGAATATTGGTTGTCAACCCAGGGTCGACAACTACCAAGATAGCCATTTACGAGAACGACAAACAGGTGTGGATGGCGGGCGAGCATTACAAGCCCAGCCAACTTGCCAAATACATCCGTGTGGTCGACCAGTTGCCCCGGCGGCGTGAGTTTGTCGGCGAGGCGCTTGCCAAGGCCGACCAGCCGATGCGCTTCGATGCGGTGATAGGCCGTGGCGGATTGCTGCATCCCACACAGGGTGGCGTGTATGAGGTGGACGAGCACATCCTCCACGACATGCGCTATGCCGAGATGGAACATGCCAGCAACCTGGGCGCTCTCATTGCCCACGACATTGCGCGGGAATGCGGATGTCCTGCTTTCATCGCCGACCCGGTGGTGGTGGACGAGATGATTCCCGAGGCTCGGATTACGGGTGTGCCCGGCATTGAGCGCCGTTCCATCTTCCATGCGCTCAACAGTCGTGCCGTCTGCCGTCGTTGGGCGAAGGAGACGGGCCGCAACTATGAGGATGTGAATGTCATTGTCGTGCACATTGGAGGCGGCGTTTCGGTCAGTGCCCACCGCAAGGGACGGGTCATCGACGTGAACAATGCCTTGAACGGCGACGGTCCCTTCTCTCCCGAGCGTGCGGGAACATTGCCTGCCGGACAGTTGGCTGAACTCTGCTTTTCGGGCAAGTATACGCTGAAGGAAGTGCTGAAGATGCTTTCCGGCCGTGGCGGACTGATTGCCTTGCTCGGTGACAACAATGTGAAGGGTATTGTGGAGCATGCCAAGCGCGGGGAGGAACCCCAGCAGCGTGTGTTGGCTGCCATGATGTATAATGTGGCGAAATACACGGGATCAATGTATGTGGCGATGCGTGGACAGGTGGACGCCATCATCATCACGGGCGGAATCGCCTTCAGCGACTACTGCATGAACCTGTTGCGTCCGCAGATAGACTATCTTGCTCCTGTGGTGCTGATGCCGGGAGAAGACGAGATGGGAGCCTTGGCCCTCAATGCGCTCGGGGTGCTCAATGGCGAGTTGCCCTTGCAGATATACAATCCCAAGAGCAAGAACAGACAATAGGGGGAATATTCTATAAGAAGATTTTCCAAGAAAAGAAATACGAAAGAAGGGCTTGTCGGAATGGCAAGCCCTTCTTTCGTATGGTCGTATACTATAAGATCTACATCACCTTTGGCACTTGGCTGAGATACTTTTTGATCTCCTCATCGCTGAGTTCATAGTTCTGCAGGTCGCCGCTGAGATAACTGTCGTATGACGGCATGTCGATCAAGCCGTGGCCCGACAGACAGAAGAGGATGGTCTTCTTCTCGCCGGTTTCCTTGCACTTCAGCGCCTCGCGGATAGTGGCGGCAATGGCATGGCAGCTCTCTGGAGCGGGGATGATGCCCTCGGTCTGCGAGAAGAGAATGCCCGACTGGAAGCTCTCCAACTGTGGAATGTCCACGCCGTGCATGTAGCCGTCTTTGAGCAGTTGCGACACAATCATGCCCGCACCATGGTAGCGCAGTCCGCCGGCATGGATGTTGGCGGGCTTGAACTCGTGGCCGAGGGTGAACATTGGGAGGAGAGGCGTGTAGCCAGCCTCGTCGCCGAAGTCGTATTCAAATTTTCCACGGGTCAGTTTCGGACAACTGGACGGTTCGGCGGCGATGAATTCTGTCTTCTTGCCCTCAAGGATGTTGTGGCGCATGAAGGGGAAAGCCATACCACCGAAGTTGCTGCCGCCTCCGAAGCAGGCGATGACCGTGTCGGGATATTCCTCCGCCATCTCCATCTGCTTCTCCGCTTCCAGTCCGATGACCGTCTGGTGGAGTGCCACATGGTTGAGCACGGAGCCAAGGGTGTATTTGCATCCGGGTGTGTTCATGGCAAGCTCCACAGCCTCAGAGATGGCGGTGCCGAGCGAGCCGGGGTTGAGTGGGTCGCGGGTGATGATGTTCTTGCCGGCGCGTGTGGACATGGAGGGGGATCCCTCGACTGTGGCACCGAAGGTGCGCATCACGGCAGAGCGGTAGGGCTTCTGCTTCATGGTGATCTTCACTTGATAGACAGCGGCCTCCAACCCGAAAATCTTGGCGGCATAGGAGAGGGCAGCGCCCCATTGTCCGGCACCCGTCTCGGTGGTGACATTGGTCACGCCCTCCTTCTTGCAGTAGTAACACTGTGGCAGGGCGGAGTTGATTTTGTGGGAGCCGAGCGGACTCACACTCTCGTTCTTGAAATAGATGTGGGCAGGCGTGTCGAGTGCTTTCTCCAGTGCATAGGCGCGCACGAGCGGTGTCGAGCGGTAGTAGGCATAGAGGTCGCGCACCTCCTCGGGAATGTCAATCCAGGCATGCTCGGTGTCGAGCTCCTGTTTGGAGCATTCGAGGTTGAAAATCTGCGCCAGATCTTCCGCCTTCATGGGCTTCTTGGTCTGCGGATTGAGAGGGGGAAGAGGCTTGTTGGGCATGTCTGCCTGTATGTTGTACCACTGTTCAGGTATCTGGCTCTCGTCAAGCAAGAATCGTTTCTGTTTCTTCATATCTTCAGGATCTTTTATAGGTTATTGTCTACAAAAGTAGTAAGTTTAATCAGTTTGTGCAACTTTTTGTCATTAAACTTGCACTTGACAGTGTTATTTGTTAACTTTGTGCCACCTAACTGCCTTCCCCTTGAAAGATTTCTTCGGGGAAGTCCATGCTTGCGACGTATTATATTATAATAATGTATAAAGACCAAAACTAAACATAACAATGAACAAACCAATCAAGCTATTGGGCACCTTGTGCCTTTTTGCGAGCTTCTCGCTACCTTCGTGGTCGAAGATAGAGGGAAGCCTTGACCCCGACTGTGTGGTGGCGGAATGGAGCAACAGCTCTACCTATCCCAAAGTCATCGACATCAATTTCAGTGACCTTGTCTGGCCCGACACTTGGCCCGAGAATACGACAGGACGAGACTGTCCCGAGTATACGACGGGTGCTTATGTCAACATCGTCAAGAACATTAGTGCCAATCCTTCAGCCAATGTCACCTATCCCGTATTGTTCCATAACTGTGCATTCGCCAACAAAAAGTCGGCGGGTGGCCATGCAGGTGCCACAGCGGCTTTTTCCCGTCAGTATTACGTGGGCGAGAACGCTTGTGGACGAGCACCATGGGGATGGAATGACTGGAAGACCACGGGTCATACCAAATATCTTGAGGACAACATAGTCTATGGCTCAGACGGCAAGCCTACTTATGGCGAGGCTGGATTTGTCCAGATGTGTCGCAATGCTTCCACCACGACAGAATCTCTGCATGGTTGGATGGAGATAGACCATATCCCATACGTGGAGCGTGTGCAGTGGTCGTGGTCGTCCACCTCTTGGGGACGCGGCATCAAGTGCGACTACAAGGTGGGCGACGGCGAATGGAAACCACTCGTGTGGATGGGTTCCGACAAACAAAAACAAGGTTGGACTGTCTTTAGCGACCAGGGCTATTTCATGGAGAATGTCATTGACGCCCATGATGTTTCATTGCGTTGGCGTGTGTGGGATGGTGAAGACCCGAACAATCCGGTGCAGAAAAAAGACGACGGAACGACCGTCTTCAAGACCGGATTCACACCTTTGGCCCAATGGCAAGCTCCTCGTGTGCACAAGATACAAATCTTCGGCAACGAGATCACTGCCGACCAGGCACAATATGCCAAGGATCATCCGTTGGCGGACGTGGGTCCCCTCTCTGACCTCGGCGACAAAGACCCCGACAAGAAGACCGCACCCGACGAGAACGCTCCTGTAGTGCTGTTCACGGTGGCACAGGACGGTACGGGCGACTATACCAAGATTCAGGATGCCATCAACGCTGTGCCCGACAAGTCGCGTGGCATCATCTTCGTGCGCAAGGGTGTCTACGACGAGAACATCTATGCCGGCACCAAGGACAACCATAATAAGTTTATCAGTCTCATCGGTGAAGACCGCGACCAGACCATCCTCACCTCCAACGTGAGTCGTGGCGCGGGTAATGAGAGCAACACCTATGCTGACTGTGCTGCCCTCAACGTGTTCACTCCTTGCTTCTATGCCGAGAACCTCACCATCCGCAACACCAGCGGAAATGTGGGACAGGCTGAGGCTCTCTATACCAATGCCGACGCACACGTGTTCAATAAGTGTACCATGAGCGGCTATCAGGACACCTACAAAGCCAATGTGGGCAACCGCGGCTATTTCAGCAATTGTACCATCGAGGGTGCCACCGACTTCATCTATGACGGTGGACTCGAGTGGTTTGAAGGCTGCGAGGTGCGCTGCGTGCAGGGTGGGGGCTACATCACCGCTCCTGCCGAGGCTGGTCTGCCGATGACCAAGGTGCTCTATCCCGAACTGAGCCAGTCTACTTTCAATGCCGGCCTCTTCTTCCACGATTGCAATGTGACTGCCGCTGCCGGTGTGGCTGACGGAGCCTATTACCTGGGCCGCCCATGGAAAGAGAAGGGTGGCGCCATGTTCTTGCAGTGTAAGCTCGGCAACCATATCAATTCCCTTGGATGGCAGGATTGGAATGGCAATGGCGCCAAGTCGTCGCTCTATGAATACAAGAACATGAATGCCGATGGTACCCTCGCCTCCACTACAGGACGTGCGTCGTTCAGCCATCAGGCCACTGATCAGGAGGTGACAGCCTATATGAATCCCGAGTTTCTCTTCGGCAAGGCTTCCGACGTGCCTTTCGACTATGCAGGAACTTTGCGTGGCGCAGCCGCCCCGATGAACTTCGTCATCTCTCCGACCGAAATCTCTTGGGAGAGCGATGACCAGGCTGTGGGCTATCTCGTTTATAAGGACGGTGTCTTCAACTGCTTCACCGACAAACCGAATATCACCAAGACTGCCGACGACCAGGCTGTCTATTCCGTGCGTGCCGTGTCACGCCGCGGTGTGGTGAGCAACCTCGTTAAGGCCACAGACGCGCAGCGCGTCAAGGCGTTCCCGTCAGCCGAGGGCTTCGGCAAGTATGCCACCGGTGGACGTGGCGGCAAGGTGGTCAAGGTGACCAAGTTGACCGACGACGGTTCCGAGGGCACCCTGCGCTGGGCCTTCAACCAGTATAAGAACGAGCCTATCACCATTGTGTTTGCCGTGAGCGGCAACATTGTCCTCCAGTCACAGCTCCGCATCAACCGCGCCGACTGGACCTTGGCAGGACAATCGGCACCGGGCGAGGGCATCTCCATCATCCGCAACAAGATCAACCTCGGCGGTTCGGAAAACTTCATCGTGCGCAACATCCGCTTCCGTGCCGGACAGAAGGATGTGAACGGCGAGCTGCTCCAAGACCAGGCTTTAGGCGTGGAGAACTGCAACAACTTCATCTTCGACCACTGTTCCTTCGGATGGTCGATGGAGGAGAACATGAACACCCAAGACTCCCACTTCCTCACCGTGCAGAACAGCATCGTGCATGAGGGTCTCTACAATGCCGGACATGCCAAGGGCGTGCGTGGCTACGGCACCCAGTGGGGCGGCTCTCCTGCCACCTACTGCTACAACCTGCTCGCCGACAACCAGTCGCGCAGTCCACGTATCAACGGAGCACGCGGAGAAGACTGCGTGGTGTTCATGGAGTATATCAACAACGTGAACTACAACTACGGCAAGAACGGTGGCTGCTATGGTGGCGAGAACACAGCCCCCATCAGCTCCTACAACGGATTGAACTCCGCCCACGAGTGCAACTTCATGGGCAACTACTACAAGCCGGGCAACGCCTCCAACGGCGCTTCGCAGACCATTTTCGTCAACTCCAGCTATGCCCGCGAGGGCGCTACCTCATGGGCTCCTGCCCAGTGGTATGTCAGCGGAAACTATATCGAGGGCAACGCTGCCGCCAATGCGGACAACTGGAAGGCCATGACAGCAGAGACCTACTCGCTCGACCAGATTCGTGTCAACAGCCGCATCGTTCCTCAGCACGCTTACTACAAATATGCGGTCAGCGGTCCTGTGGGCAGCTATGATCCCTATCAGTATATGATTTCCGATGTGATGTCGGCTCCAGACGCCTACCAGTATGTGCTGGCACATGCCGGTACCGTCAACCGTGACCAGGTGGAACAGCGCGTGGTCAACGAGGCTCGCACCGGCACCTCCAACTATGGTGGAACTACCATGGGCAAGAAGTCGGGCATCATCGACACCGAGGCCGACTGTGAGGGCTTCATCGAGCTTCCGACTGACTGGACTACACCTGTCGATACCGATGGAGACGGAATGCCAGACGAGTGGGAGCGCAACCACGGTCTCGACCCCAACGTGGCAGACCAGAACAAGGTGAATGCCGAGGGCTACACAGCCCTTGAGGCTTATCTCTGCAGCTTGATGGGCGAGACTGTCAGCGACGGCTTCGTCACAGGCATTGGCCACGTCACACTGTCGGCTCCCGAAGTGGGCTACAACCGTGCACAAGACTGCATCACCGTGAGCAACAACGCCCTGGGCGGCATGCTATACATCTATGCCACCGACGGTTCGCTCCTCTCTGCCCGCACCATCGCACAACCTCAGATGTCGCTTGCCGGCATCGCTTCCCGCATGGCCATCGCCAAGGTGGAGGCCAAGGGAATGGCTCCAAGAGTCATCAAGGTGGTGAGATAAACAGACATCAACAATACCCTAAAGGGCGCATGGCTTCAAGCGAGCCTGCGCCCTTTTTGCGTAATAACGCCGGCTCGCCTACAATATTTGCGGTGCGGAGCCGTTTTACTATTCGGATCAAGAAAACTACAGGACAATGCTTATCATCCTCACATTATTACTCTATTTCGCCCTGCTCATGCTTGTGAGCAGGCTCACGGCCCGGAAGATATCCAACAACGATACCTTCTTCCGTGGCAACCGCCGTTCACCCTGGTATATGGTGGCTTTCGGCATGGTGGGCGCCTCCATCTCGGGCGTGACCTTCGTGTCGGTGCCCGGCATGGTGATGGGCATCGACATGACTTATCTCCAGACTTGCCTCGGCTTTGTCGTGGGCTATGTCGTGGTGGCATACGTGCTGCTGCCGGTCTACTACCGGCTCGACCTCACCACCATCTATTCTTATCTCGACCGCCGACTCGGCAAGCGGGCTTATAAGACGGGGGCGGGCTTCTTCCTTTTGTCGAAGATGATCGGTGCCGCCGTGAGGTTCTATGTGGTGTGCTTCATCCTGCAACGCTTCGTGTTCGATGCCCTTGGTGTGCCGTTTGCCCTGACCGTGGCGGTGATGGTGGCGCTGATATGGCTCTACACGCGGCGGGGAGGCATCAAGACTCTCGTGTGGACCGACACCATGCAGACGCTCTGCATGTTCACCGCCCTGGTGCTCATCATCGTCGGTGTGGCGCAGGCGCTCCACCTCGACTTCTCCGGCGTGGTGAGGTCGGTGATGGAGGACAGCCACAGCCGCGTGTTCGTGTTCGACGACTGGATGTCGAAACAGAACTTCTGGAAGCAGTTTTTGAGCGGTGTGTTCATCGTCACCGTCATGACGGGACTCGACCAGGACATGATGCAGAAGAACCTGACTTGCCGCACACTCCGCTAGGCGCAGAAGGACATGTGCACCTATGGCGTGGCTTTCGTGCCCGCCAACCTGCTCTTCCTCTCCCTTGGCGTGCTGCTGGTGCAGTTGGCGCGCCAACAGGGCATCGCCTTGCCCGAACAGAGCGACGACCTGCTGACGATGTTCGCCGCGACCGGACGCTTGGGCAGTGCCGTGGTGGTGCTGTTCACCGTGGGTGTGGTGGCGTCGTCCTTCTCCAGTGCCGACTCTGCCCTGACCGCCCTCACCACCAGCTATTGCGTCGACATCCGTGAGCGTCATGGCGACGAGCGGTTGCGTCGGCGGGTCCACTTGGCCATGTCGGTGGTGTTTGCCGTGTTCATTCTGCTGTTCCGTGCCGTCAACTCCACCAGCGTGATTGACGCCATCTACGTGCTTTGTTCCTACACCTATGGCCCGCTGCTCGGCCTCTTCGCCTTCGGTTTGTTCACCCGCAGGCAGACATGCGACCATGCTGTGCCATGGATTTGCGTGCTCTCCCCGCTGCTGTGTTTCGCCATCGACACGCTGACCCACACGTTGACCGGCTATAAGTTTGGCTACGAGCTGCTCATGCTCAACGGCCTCCTCACCTTCAGTGGCCTCTGTCTGTTCCGAAGATAGAAAAGGAAATGCAAACGAAAAGAGCCCGACAGCATTTTCATGATGCTGTCGGGCTCTTGGGTTATCTTGCCGGAAGTCGGAGAAGGAACTTAGTCTTTCAGCGACTTGAGATATTTGTCTGCCTCGATGGCGGCACGGCAACCGCTTGCCGCTGCGTTGATGGCCTGGCGATAGTGTGGGTCTGCCACGTCGCCTGCCGCGAACACACCGGGAACGTTGGTGCTCGGGTTGCAGCCGTCGGTCTTGATATATCCCTGCTCGTCGGTGTCTACCCACTCCTTGAACACGTCGCTGTTGGGCTTGTGTCCGATGCCGAGGAAGAAACCGTCGATGGCGATGTCAAACTTCTCCTCGTCTGGCTCGCCCTTGCGCTTCACGAGATGGGCACCCTCCACACCGTTCTCGCCGAAGAGACCGAGTGTGTTGGTCTCGAAGAGCACCTCGATGTTCTCCTTGTTCATCACGCGCTTCTGCATCACGTCGCTGGCGCGGAGGAAAGGTTTGCGCACGATGAGGTACACTTTCTTGGCGAGTCCAGCCAAGTAGAGCGCTTCCTCGCAGGCTGTGTCGCCACCGCCCACAACTGCCACCACTTTCTTGCGGTAGAAGAATCCGTCGCAAGTGGCGCAGGCTGACACACCCTCGCCCTTGTATTTCTCCTCGTCTGCCAAGCCGAGATATTTGGCTGAGGCTCCAGTGGCGATGATCACGGTGTCGGCCTCCAGCTCCTTGCCGCCGTCGGTGGTGAGCACGTAGGGGCGCTTGCTGAAGTCGGCCTTGACGATTTCGCCGTCGCGCAGGTCGGTGCCGAAGTGCTTGGCCTGCTCCTGCATGTTCATCATCAGCTCATTGGCGTCGATGCCGGTGGGGAAACCGGGGAAGTTTTCTACCAGTGTGGTCTGGGTGAGCTGTCCGCCTGTCAGGAGTCCACAATACTCCACTGGGTGCAGGTTGGCTCTTGAAGCGTAGATGGCCGCTGTGTATCCAGCAGGGCCGCTGCCGATGATGAGGCAGCTGATATGTTCTCTTTCCATAGTTGTCTTGTACTGTTGTTGGTGGTTATGCGTTGAGCAGTTCTTCTATCTGCTTCTTGATGTTCTCGATGTTCTCTGTCGGCTCGAAGCGGGCGATGACCATGCCGCGCTTGTTGGTGAGGAATTTGGTGAAGTTCCACTTGATGTCGGCCTTCTCCTTATAGTCGGGGTCGGCCTTGGAGAGCAGGTCGTCGAGCACGGGGGTGAGCTTGTGGCTGGGGTCGAAACCGGCGAATCCTTTCTGTTCCTGGAGGAACTTGAAGAGAGGGTCGGCGTCGGGACCGTTCACCTTCACCTTCTTGAAACGGGGAAATTCGGTGCCGTAGTTCAGTTTGCAGAACTGGTGGATGGACTCGTCGGTGCCTGGTGCCTGTGCGCCAAACTGGTTGCAGGGGAAATCGAGCACTTCAAAGCCCTGGGCATGATACTGCTCATAGAGTTTCTCCAGTTCTTCATACTGTGGAGTGAAGCCGCATTTTGTGGCGGTGTTGACGATGAGCAGCACTTCGTTGGCATACTCTTTCAATGATACTTCTTTACCTTTTCTGTCTTTTACAGAGAAATCGTATACAGTTCTCATTTGTGTTTTATGTGTGTGTATTTATATTCTATTATATGTGTGCAAAGTTAATCATTTAAATTGAATTGCACTAATGGATGACACGCTTTTTTAGGAATTTCCCTACAGACTAATAGTGTTTCTCCCTTTGGCGTGTCGGGATTTTGCACTATCTTTGCACGTAGAAACATAAAGAACAACTAAAAAACTCACGGATTATGAAACGCATGAACTCTTGGCTTGTGTTGCTGGCAGTGGCGCTGATGCCGCTCTCGCTGACCAGCTGTGACCCGGACGACGGGTGGAACTACTATGATTATAATGGTGGCTGGTATGACGACTACGACTGGTATGGCGACCCGTTCGACTATGGCACGGCGCAGATGATACAGATGGCGCAGTATGTCAACGGTGAATGGGGAGGAACCATCACGGTTACTGACCGCAACGGGGCGAATGTCTATGGGGCCGACTTCGGCTTCTATCAGTATAACCAAAACTCGCTCAACGGCAATGGCGTGGAATATCGCTATGGACTGCGTTCGGACGGCACCTACGGCGACGACACGCTGCTCGGACAGTACAAGTTCACTTGGTATATCGACCCACGTACCCGCAACATCTATCTGCGCTACGACAGCGGCGAGCGGTTTGTCATCTACTATGCTGACCTCGACCTGAGTGCGAACATCTTTGATTCGACGATGCACGGACTGAACCTCACCGAGCGGGACGATTTAAGCCTCGACCGCTACACCAGGGCGATGGGCACTCAGGAGAAGACGATGACCATGAAGATGGGGAAGAAAACCGGCGGAAAACAATAAGGATAATGTATAGTTGAAACGAAACAGGCAAGCTCTCTGTGGGAGGCTTGCCTGTTTTTGTTTGTCGGAAATCATTTTCCTGTCAGTTTCCATGCCGTGATGACGGCCGTGTTGTTCTTGGGGTTCACGACTTCCACGCGGTTTTCTATATCGTCGGGCAGATTGCAGAAGAAGTCGATGCCGGTGTTCTTTTCCAACTCGTCGATGGACACTACATAGTTGGATATCTTGTCGCCAGAGATAGGGGAGTTCTGGTGTTCTATCCAGAAGCCGATGGCCTTGTAGTTCCATTTCTTGTCCTTGCTGTTATATTGCTTGCAGAGCACGGCCATGAAGAAATATTTAGGCACGATGATTCCGCTTCTCGTGTAACCCTTGATTTGTGCGGTCTTGTCGATGGTGCCACCCTTGCAGACGAAGAGCGTGTCGCGGAAGGAGTTGACATTCCAGTTTCTCACTTGTTCTTCCATCTGCTCCCAAATGCCCCTGTTGAAGGTGCCGATTTGCGGATGCATGTTGCTCAGATAGAAGGTCTGCTCGTTCACTTGCTGTGAATAGAGTCTGTCGGCGGAAGGGCAGATGTGTCCACGCTGGTAGCCGGAACCACTGTAGTCGGACAGTTTGGTGCGGTATTGTGCTGGTATCTTGGGGTCTTCTTGGAAGGGGTCGCCGTGCCATGAAGTCTGTTCCCAGGATTTGCGGTTCCAGTTGACCGTGCTGTTGCCGGCATACATCTGGTAGCAAGTCCACCGCTGTGCTTTCTTCGCACAGTCCCACTCGAGCGAATAGTTCACGCCGATGCCCGTGGCTTTGTTCACGATGATGAGGTCGTAGGCGTCACCCTTGACTTTCGGGAACTCGAGGCGTGTGACTTCTGTAGGCACACTTCCGCCCGCCTTGTTGGCATTGTCATTTTGAGAAGTTCCTGTCTGACCGCCTCCGTTTTCGTTGCCGCCGTCGCCGAAGTCGTCGTTGTTGTCTCCGCCACAAGCCGAGAAGAAGAGCAGGGCGGAGAGGGCGAGCAGGTGGAGGATAGAGAATATCTTTTTCATAGTTTGTTTGGATATAAAGACGAAAAGAGTGCGACCAACCGCATATGCAACTACGGTTGAACGCACTCTTCTTAGCTGAAATATATAAATGGTATCTATATATTACTTCTTCAACTTACCGTAACGGTTCATGAAGCGGTCTACGCGACCTGCTGTGTCGACGAGCTTGCTCTTACCTGTGTAGAATGGGTGAGAGGTGCTGGAGATTTCGACTTTTACCACTGGGTAAGTTTCACCTTCAAATTCTACTGTTTCTGTAGTCTTGCATGTAGAACGTGTAAGGAACATATCGCCGTTGGACATATCCTTGAATACGACGGGGCGATAGTTTTCTGGATGAATACCTTTTTTCATTTTCTTTTAAATATTGTTGTTATTAATGTAATTATCACGTAACAGGCTGCAAAGTTACGAATTATATTCCGTATCCACAAATATTTTCCCGCTTTATTTCTCACTCTTTCTTCCTTCGGCGGACAATGGGAGGGATGAGCATCCACTCTGTGTAAAATCTTTTCCTTGTTCTTGCGGATAGGGACGGTGGGTAAGGATGGGTTAGTGGCAGAGTAACGCTCGGTTAATGTGCCACTAAGGAGTCGTTAATATGCCACTAACAAACTTTTCACCGCGGTGAAAATTGAAAAGCTCCGCATCCCTCGTATTTGCTGGGAAGCAGAAGGCTCCAGCTTGTCTGCTGTCCCTGAAAAGGAAAGAAGGAAGAATGTGTTTTTGTCTTGTTTTTTCAAAAATTGCGCTTAGGCTCTATCACGGTCTGCACCAGTCCGCGCATCGCCAGATAGGCGAGCAGGGCAAGCCACAAGGCATGGTTGCCCATCAGGGAGGAGAGCGACAGGTAGACGGCGAAGAAGACGATGGCGGAGAGAACGGACGAGATGAGCATGCCACGGGTGGCGGTCATGCCGATGTAGAGTCCGTCCCACACGAAGGCTGCGAAACCTGCCAAGGGTATCATCACCGCCCAAGGCAGGTAGGTGAGCGACGCCCGGACCACTTGGTCGTCGTCGGTGAGGAGATGGAGGAAAGGCTCGCCCCCTAAATAATATAATAAGGTGTAGGCCACGGTCAGCGCCACCGCCCAACCGAACAGATGGTGCTTGGTGGTCTGGTAGGCGGCACCGTCTTTGGCTCCGAAATATTTGCCGCCGATGGCTTCTCCCGCATAGGCGAAGCCGTCCATCACGTAGGAGAATAGGGTGAAGAGCTGGAAGAGCAGCGTGTTGACCGCCAAGATTACGGCTCCCTGCTTGGCTCCCGCCGACGTGAAAAACAGGTTGACTGCCACCAGGAACAGGGTGCGCAGGAAGATGTCGCGGTTGACGGTAAAGAAGCGCATCATCTGCTCCTCGTCTTTCAGCGCACTGAAGCGCATGAGAAGGGTCAGCCGTCGGTAGCGCAGGCGCAACGCCACGAGGGCGAAGAGAAAGCCTGCCCATTGGGCGGTGAGGGTGCCGAGTGCCACGCCTTCCACTTTCATGCCGGCGAGATAGACGAACGAGAGGCTCGCCACGATGTTGACGATGTTCTGGAAAAGGGCAACCATCATCGGCATCTTGGTGTTCTGCATGCCGATATACCATCCCGTCAGTCCGTAGAGGCCGAGCATGGCGGGCGCTCCCCAGATGCAGATGTCGAAATAGGTGGCGGCATAGCCTCGGATGTCGGCCGTGGGCTGCATGACGGCCATGGCGCCCTCGCGGATGAAATGCTGGAGCAGGATGAAGAGCAGTCCCACGCCAATGCCGATGGAGAGGGTGCGCACGAGCATTTGTGACAGTTGTTTCCAGTCCTTGGCGCCATAGGCTTGCGAGGTCATTCCACTGGTGCCCATGCGCAGGAAGCCGAACACCCAGTAGATGACGTTGAAAATCATGCTGCCTACAGCGATGGCGCCGATATAGGCGGCGCTGCCCATGTGGCCGACAATGGTCACGTCGACCAAGCCCAGCAGCGGCACGGTGATGTTGCTCACGATGGAGGGCAGGGCGATGCTCAGTATCTCTTTGTCTATCTTCTTCATCTTTCGTGGTTGAAATCGCCTGCAAAGTTACAAAACTCGCCCGAGATAGCGCCTTGTTAACATCCAATTAACTATTTTCAGATTCATCGCCAAAAGAGTGTGAAAATAGGGAAAATAGTGTTGTGTGCGCACACATGACTTGGTTTAGGTCAATAAAGCGGGCTTTTTTCGAGGAAACCGAGAGAAAACTATTGACTTGAGCGGGAAATAGATGTACCTTTGCAGTGTCAAAAGAAAAAAGACAAGTTTAGGTTTTAGTTTAGGTAAATAAAGATTGTTAGTTTGGTTATTGGTTTTAGGTAAAGATTGATTTTGTTTAGGATTTCAGGTTTTAGTTTAGGTATGAAGATTGTAAGTAAATTCAGGTAACGATTTGAATTAGGAAACAAAAACTTACAAATAAGGATTCCAGATGACGTTGATGTCATTTGGAATTCTTGTTTTTTATACCCTTGTCTTCTGTTCAGTGAGGGCTTTTTGACGGCTTTTGGGGCAAAATGATGTAGGTTTTGGTGGTTTTATGTATGATTTATGTAGGTTCTTGAGGCTATCATACATTCTCGGAAGCCGCATAAACACTGGGGAAATGGAGGTTTTATGTAGGTATGTATGATAATCTTGGAAAAATTAATCCCACATTGTGCGGAGGACAGGGGACAGAAAAAGGGCTGCATCCTGTCCGATGGGGGACAGGGTTGCAGCCCTCTGATAACTTTAACTTTTGGCTTCCTGATTAGTTGGCAGGTGTGGTTGGAGCCTTGGGTGCTTCCTGCTTTGCGGCGGGAGCAGCTTGCTGGCCAGCCTTTGGAGCGGTCTTCTGGCTTGCGCCGAAGCCCTGTACGTTGTTGGCGTTGGTAGCTCCGTTGGTGTCGTCAGTTCTCTCGATCACGCTCTGGTCTGTAGTGGCTGTTGGTGCGACGTATGCGCAAATTACGCTAAACACAACCATAGCTGCGGCAAGACCCCAAGTGGCTTTTTCTACTAAGTCTGTGGTCTTGCGGACACCCATAATCTGGTTGGATGATGAAAAGTTGGATGCAAGTCCACCTCCCTTTGATTCCTGGATGAGCACGATGAAGATCATCAGCAGTGCTGCCAAGACAATCAGGAGTACGAATAATGTGTAAAATCCCATTGT
>JBNMIE010000012.1:0-38196 GCA_050873125.1 Prevotella sp. | reverse complement strand
GTATTGCTCTATGCCTACAAAGACGCCCAAGTCAACAAAGAGGCCGACGCCTATGAGTTTGCCATGAACAGCAGCGACTCTACCGTATTGAAAGACTATCTCAGCAACTATCCCGACGCTCCCGCTGACCACATACAGGCCATCACAGACCATCTGCAGCAACTGCGTCAGGGAGACACTGAATGGACCAATGCCTTGATGAGCAACTCCAAGTCTGCCCTGCAAGCCTATCTTGACAGTCATCCGGACACACCTCACAAGGGTGAAATCATGCACAAGATTGACTCCATCGACTGGGCACAGGCTTCAAGCGAGAACACGCTCGACGCTCTGCAGACCTATCTCTCAGACCATGCCAACGGTGAACATGTGGACGACGCACAGTCTGCCATCAAGCAGCTGAAGACCAAGATCGTATCACCACAAGAGCAGCAACAGGCACAAAGCGTGATTCGCCAGTTCTTCATGAGCATCAACAGTCACAATGAGGGCAATCTGCTCAATACACTTGAAGGCACACTCACCGAGTTCATCGGCAAGTCGAATGCCACGCAGCAAGACGCCGTGGAGTTCATGGACAAGCAATACAAGGACAATGTAGCCTCTGTGCTTTGGCGTACTTCCGGTTTCAATGTCAGCAAGCGGGAAGTTGGTGACGAGCAGTATGAATATACGGTCAACTTCACTGCCACACAAGAGGTGAAGCACACTGACGACACCGAGAAGATCAACACCTATAGAAGTGTGGTGAAAATATCACCCGATGGTCTCATCTCATCCTTGAGCTTCACCAAACTCGCATCAGAATAAACTTTCATACATTTTTCATATAAGGTAAAAGACCGCATTCCCCCAAACAGGGATGCGGTCTTTTTCGTGCATAAGCTGTGTCGACGCACATGAAAAGCCGTCGCCACCAAGAGCAGACAGTAGCGCTGGTTCTTCATTCGTCGACTGCAAATATACTTATTTGACAACGAACAGTTTGTTATCTTTCACCCCGACACGATGGGCAAAAGAGATTCCGCGCCCATCATAAACCGCAGACACATCGATTCCCCGACGCATCAATTCCCGGATGAGAGCGAAGTCGTGGGCAGCGCGAGCTGAAGTGAAGCCACGTAAACCTACCTCCCGATTGAAAGATTCCACAAGAGAAGAGAGAGTACTTGCTGCGAAAGAAGCAGCAAAATCATTGCTTAGAGATTTTTCCATAATGACATTTGTTTGAAATTAAACTTATTTCCACATCGTATCTTTACCACCGTGGCTGTCATACTCGGTTGGTGCAGACTGAACTGCTCTTGATGTTTCGTTTGCAAAAGTACAAAGAAACATTCATGTTTCCAAATATTCCTTCAAAAATAAAACTTCCACATCACAAAATAAACTTCTCCAAAGAATTGCAACATCTGCCACCACCGTTCTATTTTATCATATACAAACAACTTACGGGTGGCAGATGTTCGTCATCATCCGCAACCATCTGCCACCCCACATCCGGCGAAAAATTTTCTCTTGACAATGCAATCTTTTATGCCTTTGTGCATTTATAAGATAGACAAGCAACAACAAAGACAATGAAAAAGAAGGTTTTATTATTTCTCCTAATGGCTCTTCCATTATTCATAGCGTCGTGCAGCAAAGACGACGGAGACGTTGACAACATGAAGTGGAAATCCGAAGTAAGCATATCGAGTGACGGCTATTTCCATCTGCCACCCGATGGTGGAACTTTTGTGTTCCAGTGTACAAATTACAGTTCCTTTTGGATCAACCGCGTTACCGAACAGGAAGCTTATGGAAAAGAAAAAGAGTTCACTCCCGCCTATGACGATCATGAAGACTTAACCATCACCTCTAATTGGCTGACAGCAAGTCGTAATGGAAACACATTGACTGTCACGATTCAACCGACAACACTCGACAGCAACCGTTTTATGAAAGTGTCAGTACAATCCGGTGACACCTTTTATGAATTTCACTTCAAACAGCGTGGACTGAAAGTAGGATTGTAAAAAACAAAATGAGGATATTCTTACGAATATCCTCATTTACAATACCTTGTGACTCCGATGGGATTCAAACCCGTAACCTTCTGATCCGTAGTCAGATGCTCTATTCAGTTGAGCTACGGAGCCTCATTTCTTAATTGCGAGTGCAAAGGTAGTGGTTTTTGACGAAACCTCCAAATGTTTTTCAAACTTTTTGCTGATATTTTTTATTTTCCTAAATTTTCACCCTTAATTTACTGTTTTAGGATAACCTTGTGACAAGAATTGACATGGGAAGAATGGGATAAGATAAAGGCGGTGACCGCAATTCGTCTGCTATCACCGCCTTTATCTTTATACTCTACCCTACTCTGCCTGTCGCAATTGCTTGTCCATGTGGTCGGCAGCACGCCGGCCGTCACCCATGGCCAGAATCACTGTGGCTCCACCACGCACGATGTCACCACCGGCATAGATACCAGTGAGGGAAGACTGCATGTCGTCGCCCACAACGATGGTGTCTTTCCTGCCAAGTTGGAGTCCTGGAATAGATTTGGGGACAAGCGGGTTGGGTGACACGCCGATGGCCACAATCACTTCGTCCACCTCTATGGTCTTCGTGCAGCCGGGGATCGGTTCCGGACGGCGGCGACCACTTTCATCTGGCTCGCCCAACTTCATGACCTGAAGCACTGCCGCCTTGACCGCACCCTTCTCGTCGGTGAGATACTCTATAGGATTGTGGAGGGTCAAGAACTCCACGCCTTCCTCTTTGGCATGCTTCACTTCCTCAAGACGGGCTGGCATCTCTTCCTCACTGCGGCGATAGACGATGGTCACATCTGCTCCCAAACGCTTGGCGGTTCGGCAAGAGTCCATGGCGGTGTTGCCACCACCCACAACCATCACCTTCTTGCCAAGATTGATTGGTGTGTCCGCCTTGGGATTGGCAGCATCCATCAAGTTCACGCGCGTGAGATACTCATTGGAAGACATGATGTTGATAGCATTCTCACCGGGGATGTTCATGAAATTGGGCAATCCGGCGCCACTTCCCACAAAGATGCCCTTGAAGCCGTCGTTCTGCAAGTCCTCCACACTGACGGTCTTTCCGATGATGCAGTCGGTCAGGAAATGCACGCCCATCTTCTTCAGATTGTCTATTTCCACATCCACAATGCGGTTGGGCAGACGGAATTCGGGGATACCGTATTTGAGCACACCGCCAATCTCATGGAGCGCCTCAAAGACCGTCACATCATAACCTCGCTTCACCATGTCTCCGGCAAAGCTCAGTCCGGATGGACCCGAACCCACCACGGCCACCTTGATGCCATTGGCAGGTGCTATTTCCGGCAGAGAGGCCTTGCCGCTCTCGCGCTCGAAATCGGCAGCAAAACGCTCCAGATAACCGATGGCCACGGCCTTCTCTTTCATCTTCAGATGCACACAACGGCTCTCGCATTGCTTCTCCTGCGGGCAGACACGTCCACAAACGGCAGGCAAGGCGGATGTGTTTTTCAACACTTTGGCAGCTGAAAGGAACTGGCCTCGCTCGATATTCTTGATGAACGACGGAATGTTGATATTGACAGGGCAGCCCTCCACACAGGTGGGCTTAGGACAGTCGAGACAGCGCTTGGCCTCCCGCATCGCCATTTCCGGCGTGAGACCGATATTGACTTCCTCCAGACGGGTCGTGGCACGATAGATGGGATCCAGTTCGGGCATCACCACGCGCTCTATCTTCGTCCGCTCCTTGGGCTTCATTGCCGTGCGCAGTTCCTTGCGCCATTCAGCATTGCGGTCGGTGAGCACATCGATAGGCTCATCCACCTGCTCGATGTCCACCGATATCTGATGCTCCTCCGTTGCGGGAGCAGGATTGAGGACGCTGTCCAAGTGCTCTTGGAAATGTTCCATCTCCTCGCGCTCGGCATCCTTGAATGTGCCCATGCGCTTGAACATCTCGTCCCAGTCAACAAGCGCTCCGTCGAATTCGGGGCCGTCAATGCAAACGAACTTCGTCTTGCCACCGATGGTCAGACGGCAAGCGCCACACATTCCCGTGCCGTCGACCATGATGGTGTTAAGCGACACGTCTGTGGGTATATTGTATTTCTGCGTGAGCAAGCAGCAGAATTTCATCATGATGGCGGGGCCGATGGCGAAAGCCTTGTCCACGTGTTCCTGCTGGATGAACTTCTCCATGCCCACGGTCACGACTCCCTGCTCGCCATAGGAGCCGTCGTCGGTCATGATGATGACCTCGTCGCTATACTTGCGCACCTCGTCCTCGAGGATAATCAGTTCTTTGCTTCTGCCCGCCAAGACAGAGAGCACTCTATTGCCGGCTGCCTTGAGGGCCTTGATGATGGGCAGCATCGGTGCCACGCCCACGCCTCCTCCGGCGCAGAGCACGGTGCCGAAACGCTCGATATGCGTGGCATTGCCGAGCGGGCCGACCACATCTGTGATGGAATCGCCCTCCTGGAGTTGGCAAAGTTTCGTGGATGACAAGCCCACTTCCTGCACCACGAGGGTTATCGTTCCCTTTTTCGGATCTGCGTCGGCGATGGTGAGTGGCATGCGCTCGCCCCGCTCGCCCACACGGACAATGACGAAGTTGCCAGCCTTGCGACTGCGCGCGATCAATGGTGCTTCTATCTCAAATAAAAATACTTTAGGTGAGAACTGCTCTTTTCTAATAATTCGGTTCATGGTTATTGGCTGTTTTTATAGTTTAGTTGTAAAGGGGGATTATGGCTTAAAAAGGACATTGGCGGATTCTTCTTTCAAAAAATCCGCCAATGTTATACAAGAGAATGCCCGGCTAACGCTCGCCGGCGCATGTGAGTGTTCGTTGGAATTAGAAGTTGTTGCCGTCGAGCATCTCGAAACCGCAATATGGTACGAGCGCTTTAGGAATGCGGATACCCTCCGGAGTCTGGTTGTTCTCCATGAGCGCAGCCACGATGCGGGGCAATGCGAGTGCAGAGCCGTTGAGCGTGTGGCAAAGTTCAATCTTCTTGGTGTCTGCATTGCGGAAACGGCAGTGCAGACGGTTGGCCTGGTAGCTCTCAAAGTTGGAAACCGAGCTGACCTCAAGCCATCTCTTCTGTGCGGCGCTCCATACCTCGAAGTCGTAGCAGATAGAAGAGGTGAAGCTCATATCGCCACCGCAGAGACGGAGGATGTGGTAAGGCAATTCCAGTTTCTGGCAGAGGCCCTCCACATGCTGAAGCATTTCCTCCAAGCTCTTGTAAGAGTGCTCTGGTTTGTCGATACGCACAAGTTCCACCTTGTCGAACTGATGCAGACGGTTGAGACCGCGCACATCCTTACCATAAGATCCTGCCTCACGACGGAAGCAAGCTGAGTAAGCACAACGCTTGATAGGCAGATCCTTCTCGTCGAGAATCACGTCGCGGAAAATGTTGGTCACCGGAACCTCGGCTGTAGGAATGAGGTAGAGGTCGTCGACATTGCAGTGATACATCTGTCCTTCCTTGTCGGGAAGCTGACCTGTGCCATAGCCGGAAGCCTGGTTGACAACGAATGGAGGCTGCACTTCCAGATAGCCGCTCTTGCGGGCCTCGTCAAGGAAGAAAGCCTCAAGCGCACGCTGCAGGCGCGCCATCTTGCCGATATATACAGGGAAACCTGCTCCTGTGATTTTCACACCGAGGTCGAAATCGATGAGATTGAATTTCTTGGCGAGATCCCAATGGCAAAGGGCATCCTCTGGAAGATCGGGAATCACTCCACCCTCTTTCACCACCACGTTGTCTGAAGCGTCCTTGCCTTCAGGCACCTGGTCGTTGGGGACGTTAGGAATAGTGCAAAGCAAGGTGGTCAAGTCGTTCTGGGCTGTGTCCAGTTCTTCCTGCAAGCCCTTGTCTGCCTCCTTGAGTACAGCCACTTTCTGCTTGATTTCCTGTGCCTCATCCTTTTTACCCTCTTTCATGAGAGCACCAATCTGCTTAGAGAGTTTGTTGGCCTCTTGCTTGTTATTGTCGAGACGCATCTGTGCCTCACGACGGCACTTGTCGATGGCAAGCACCTTGTAAATAGCCTCGCGGGCTCCGTCGAAATGTTTCTTCTCCAGACCCTTGATTACATGTTCAGTTTGCTCACTGATGAGTTTAAGTGTAAGCATATCCTACAATTTTATATTTTATATCTATTATTTCTGCCTTATATTTTGCAAAGTTAACTGATTTTTCCGAGTGTGCAAAAGAAAAGGTAAAATAAATTCGGGCGGACAGTTGTCTGTTGACTACTATTTTAGTGTGATTATATAAATTATGTCTATTAAAACCGTGTCAAATTAAATACGGTGTCCACCATTATAGTTGTATAAAACAGACAGTGTCTACCTTTCCGGTTTACAGGGTTTAAAAACGTATAGTCTAATCGGAGAAAGTCAAAAACGGCTTGTTTCAACATGGTCCAAGGCCTTGGGCAACAGTTGCCCACGCGGTGGGCACTCAATGCCCAGGCGGTGGGCATCGAGTGCCCAAACTCTTGAACCGATTTTGGGCACTTCATTAAAGACGTTTTCAGACCGCACTATTGCCGCTCGAAAATCTTGTCCTTGTCGGTGATCTGCGTGGGTGTGCCCGCCTTGCCGCCGATGTGGCAGTCGGTGAAACGGACGGCGGGGGCATGGTCTATGCTCATGCCGATTCTCGCCTCGCCCACCTCGACATTCTTGAAGTCGACACGCTCGATGGGCTTCGCCGCCGTGCCCTGCAGCACGATGGCGGCCGCCGATGCCTGCCGGCAGGAAAGGCCGTCGACATGGATATCGCTGACCTCGGTGAAGTGGCGGCTGTCCTGTCCCTCACCGGCATACATGCTGGTAATGTAGAAGAGGTCTTCCACGTTGCCGAACCGGCAGTTGCTCACATACAGGCCCTTCACGAATCCGCCGCGGTCGGGATTGGTCTTCACATAGATGCCGCGCTTGCAGTATCCGGCATAGTCGCAGTTCTCGACAAAGACATTGCGCACGCCCGACGACATCTCGCTGCCTATCACCACGGCGTGGAGACCCTTGAAATGGCAGTTGCGGATGATGATGTTCTCCGTGGGCGAATGGGCTGCCCAGCCATCGTTGTCGCGGCCGCTCTTGATGGCGATATTGTCGTCGCCATTGTCGAAGTGGACGTCCTCAATGAGGATATTCCGGGAACACTCGGGGTCGATGCCGTCGTTGTTGACCAACTTGGCGTCGTAGCGCAGCCCACGGCAGATGATGTTCTCGCTCTTCAGCAGGTGCACGCACCAGAAGGGGGAGTTGATGATTTTCATCCCTTCCAGCGTGATGTTGCGGCACTGGTAAAGCTGGAGGAGATGGGGACGAAGCCAGTATCCGTCACCGAAGACGCGCTTCGACACGTCGACCTCCTGGTGGTTCATGTCGCGGCTGAGCTGCTGACCTCTTTTCTGCCGGGCGCGCCAGGTGGCGAACGTGGTCATGGCGTTGCCGTCTATCGTTCCCTTGCCGGTGATGGACACGTCGTGCAGGCCATAGCCATAGATGAATGGAGAATAGTTGTGGAGGAATGTCCCCTCCCAACTGGTATTGACGAGGGGATAGCACTTGGGGTCGGGCGTGAACTTGAGCGTCGCCCCCTCCTGCAGTTCCAGGCACAGGTTGCTCACCAGGTGGAGCGGACCACGAAGGAAGTAAGTGCCCGGGGGCACGACAATCTTTGCCCCGCCCTGTCGTTCCGCTTTTTTGAGCGCACGCTTGAATGCCGGCAGACAGTCGGTCTTGCCGTCGCCCCTGGCGCCCAGGGCTGTGATGAGGATTTCTCTGGATTGAACTTTTGCTCCAGTAATCTGCCGAAGCACGCTGTCTCTCAAAGCGATAGACTTCTGTTCGGTGTCTTGCTGCGCGAAGGCTGCGGTGCACAGACAGAGTGCGAGCAGCGTGAGAATGAAATGTGTAAGTCGGTTTGTCATCTTTTCGTTTTTTGTTTTCTGTCTACAAAGGTAGTGCAAATCGAGAGCAATACAAAGCAAAAGGCTGAAAGACTTTCGCTTTTATTGCCGAGATGCGGCCTACTTTATTTAAAGGTAGTGCAAATCGAGAGCAATATAAAATAAATCCCATTTATTTTTATTGCCGAGATGCAGCCTATCTTATCCAAAGGTAGAGCAAACGAGAGACAGCGCAAAAAATTTGGGACCTTTTCTTGTCTTCTCCAAATAAATGTCGTAACTTAGCAAGCGAAACCGGCAACGGGACGCTAAACCAAACAACAGACCAATAACAATTAATAATTCAATATTATGACAGAAGACGCAAACCAACTGACGGGACACTTGGACCGCAAACGCCTATGGCAATTTCTCGTGACAGTAGCCATCACACTCATCGTGTGGAATCTGCCGACACAGAGTTTCGGCATCGACGGACTCACCATCATACAACAGCGGGTCATCGCCCTCTTCGTCTTCGCCACCCTGATGTGGCTGACCGAAGCCATCCCCGCCTGGGCGACGTCGCTCGCCATCATCACCACCCTGGTACTGACCTGCTCGAACAGCAGCTTCAACTTCCTACGGGGCGAGGGGCAAGACTTCGGCGAACTGCTCAACGCCACCTCCATCATGGCGACTTTCGCCGACCCAATCATCATCCTGTTCTTGGGCGGATTCATTCTCGCCATCGCCGCCACCAAGTCGGGCCTCGATGTGCTGCTCGCCAAGACGCTCATCCGGCCTTTCGGCAGGCAGTCGAGCCACGTGCTGCTCGGCTTCATCCTCATCACGGGCGTGTTCTCCATGTTCGTGAGCAACACCGCCACCGCGGCGATGATGCTCACCTTCCTCACGCCGGTGTTCCGCTCACTCCCCCCTGACGGCAAGGGCAAGGTGGCGCTCACGCTGGCCATCCCATTGGCAGCCAACCTCGGCGGCATGGCCACGCCCATCGGCACGCCGCCCAATGCCATAGCCCTCAAATTCCTCAACGACCCCGACGGACTGAACCTCGGCATCGGCTTCGGACAATGGATGGCGTTCATGCTGCCCCTGGTGCTGGTGTTGCTGCTGATTGTCTGGCTGATGCTGCTCAAGATGTTCCCCTTCAAGCAGAAGACGGTGGACATCCACTTCCTGGGTTCCGTGAAGCACAACTGGCGCTCGGTGGTGGTGGCTGTGACGTTCATTGCCACCGTGCTGCTCTGGGTGCTCGACAAGGTGACGGGCGTCAACGCCAATGCCGTGGCGATGGTGCCCATGGGCGTGTTTGCCGTGACGGGCGTCATCACCGCCCGCGACTTGCAGGACATCAACTGGAGTGTCATCTGGATGGTGGCGGGAGGTTTCGCGCTCGGCTTCGCACTCAACTCCTCGGGCCTCGCTGACGCTGCCATCGAGTCGATACCGTTCGGCAGCTGGTCGCCTGTGATGATCATGGTCATCTCGGGACTCATCTGCTACGTGTTGTCCAACTTCATCTCCAACACCGCCACCGCCGCCCTGCTCGTGCCCATTCTCGCCACGGTGTGCAAGGGCATGGGGCCGTCGCTTGACAGCATCGGCGGCACCTCCACCGTGCTCATCGGCATTGCCATCGCCGCCTCGAGCGCCATGTGTCTGCCCATCTCCACACCGCCAAACGCCATCGCCCACTCCACCGGACTGGTCAACCAGCAGGACATGCTCAAGGCGGGCGCGCTCGGCGGTGCCATCTCGCTCATTCTGGGCTATGGACTGCTCTTCCTCATCGGCGAGATGCATTTCTTCTAAACAGAGTTACTGGAAACAGAAAGATCAGACATGATACAGCAAACGATATTCCGGCTGCCCGCCAAGCGGCGTGGCTGCCACCTAGTGACGGGGGAAATCCTGGCACAGTTACCGCCACTGCCCAAGACCGGACTGCTCAACCTCTTCGTGCAGCACACGTCGTGCGCCCTCACCATCAACGAGAATGCCGATCCCGACGTGCGCGGCGACATGGAGAAGATCATGAACCGCCTGGTGCGCGAGAACGAGCCTTATTATGACCACACGCTGGAGGGGGCCGACGACATGCCCGCCCACGCCAAGTGCTCGCTCTTCGGCGTGAGCCTGACCATCCCCATCACCGGCCACCGGCTGAACCTCGGCACGTGGCAGGGCATCTGGCTCTGCGAGTTCCGCGACTATGGCGGAGAGCGCAAGATTGTGGCGACTATCTACGAATAGAGCCGCCTATTTCCCCCGATTTTGGCGAAAATCATGTAGGATTCATGCCTGTTATGTAGGTTCTATGTATGATTTATGTAGGTACCTACATCGTCAAACTCCGCATAAACACAAGGGAAACGGAAGGTTTATGTAGGTATGTATGATTGGGGGCCGAAAACTTTTCTCACGAGAACAAACAAAGCGTCCCATGATTGTCTTTCTGCAATCATGGGACGCTTTGATTTTATGATTAGATGATTAGAGTTTCACGGCTTTCTTGGCCGGTTTGCTTTCGTTGCTCATACGGTCGAGAGAGGTGACGATATAGGTGTAGCGTTCCTTGCCATCGTTGTAGGGCAACTTGAGGAAGGTGTCTGTCGTGATCTTCACAATCTTGGAAGGATCGTCAAGGTTGACCTTCTCTCCTTTACCGAAGCGGTAGACCACGTATTTCACCGCAGCCTCGTTCCACTTGGTGCCTGCTGGCTTGCCCCAGAAGAGCATGTAGCCGTCGGAGGTCCACACGCCCTTGACCGACTTCGGCTTCTTGGGCTGCTTGTGGTCGATGAAAGGCATGAGGGGATGGAGGGCAGGATAGCGCCAGTAGTTGGTGCGCAGCACCGTGCCATAGTTGCCCACATTGTCCGCCACCGCCTTGGCATACCAGAGGACGGTGCCGTTGACATGGCTCATCTGCTCGTGCAACTTGTATTTGGCGGGCATCTGGTTGATGTTCGGGTTTTGGGTGTCGGCAAACTTCACCGTGCGCTCCACGTCCTCTCCTATATAAAGAGGGCGGTTGCCCGCATAGCGGTTCCACCATTCTATCAGGGTTTTGTAGTCGGCGGCGGTGTGGCCTATCTGCCAATAGAGCTGGGGCACGCAATAGTCTATCCATCCGTTGTTCACCCACAAGAGCACGTCGGCATAGAGGTCGTCGTAGTTCTGGGTGCCACGGGTGTTGCTGCCAATGGGGGCGGCGGCCGTCTTGTTACGATAGATGCCGAATGGGGAGATGCCGAATTTCACCCAAGGCTTGATGGCGTGGATGGAGTCGGACACCTGCTTGATGAACAGGTTGACATTATATCGGCGCCAGTCGCCCCGGTCGGCAATGCCATTGCTGCTCGCGCGGTATTCCCGGTCGTCGGGAATCGGAAGGCCCGCCACCGGATAGGGATAGAAGTAGTCGTCCATGTGGATGCCGTCGACATCATAGCGGCGCACGATGTCGTCGACAATCTTGCAGATGTAGGTTCGGTTGGCGGCGATGCCGGGGTTGAGGATGAAAAGTCCGTCGTAGGGAAACACAGCCTCGGGATGGGTGATGGCGATGTGGTTGGCGGCGAGGTTGGTGGTGTTCTTGGTCTTCGCCCGGTAGGGATTGAGCCAGGCGTGCAACTCCATGCCCCGCTTGTGGCACTGCTCAATCATCCACTGCAGTGGGTCCCAATAGGGAGACGGAGCCTTGCCCTGAGTGCCGGTCAGGAATCGGCTCCAAGGCTCATAGGGGCTGTTGTAGAGGGCGTCGCACTCGGCACGCACTTGGAAAATGATGGCGTTGACCCCGTCGCGCTGCAGCTCGTCGAGCTGGGAGATGAGGGTGCGCTGCATGGTCTCTGTCGACATGCCCATAAACTGTCCGTTGACACACTGTATCCAGGCGCCACGGAATTCCCGCTTCGGGGACAGGGCATTGGCTTGCAGCACATGACCAAGAAGCATGGCTGCCACTAATAGGAATATGGTTTTCAGGTTTTTCATCTTCTTCGGGACATGTTTTTGAAGGCGGTGCGGTTGAACTCCTCTTCCGCCTTGATGATCTCATAGAGTTTGCTGGCGGGCACCACCTTGAGATACTTCAAGTCGTAGGTCTGCTGCAGGCGTTTCATCTCAAGCTCGTAGCGGTCGCGCTCCTTGATGATTCTCGCACATTCATCGTCTGTCATGGGGCGGCAGCGCATCGACTGGCCTATCTTCCGGAAGTAGCCTCGCTGTTTCTCCTTCATCTCATCGTAGAGTTTGAAGAACTTGGTGGCTTCCTGCGGAGTCAGTCCGGCCCGCGCCACAATGAATTGGCGCAGCGCCACACGATATTGCCGGGGATCGAAATTGGAGTCTGGATCGGCGTTCACTGCCATCGAGCACATCACGACGATCAGTAGGAACAATATTCTTCTCATCAGCTGTTCTGTTTAGTAATTGGCCATATAGGAAACGATGTCGTCGTCGTCGAGCATCATGTAGTCCACCATCTCTTCCACCTGCTGGTCGTGGGCCTTCACCTCATAGGTCTTGGCGACACGGGGGGTGTCGCGGTGCTCGTAATGGTTAAGGAAGACGCTCACGCCGAACACCAGACCGCAGACACTCGCCGCCGCACAGAGCAGCAAGCGGTATTTGTGCCAGCCGAGCAGCACAGCTCCACGCTCCCGCTCGGGCAGCCGGTCCATCATCTTCGTGTTGAAGGCCTTGAAATAGCCATCAGGCACACGGAAGGGATTGGCGTTTCCTATTCGTTGTTTCAGTAATATGTCTTTTTCCATCTGTCTTAATGCTTTTGTAATATATGACGTGGGAACTTCCGAAAGGTTTAACGGTCGTGATAAAATCTTTAACGGAAGGGGGCAACTCAAGTTTTCACTCCAAGTTTTTCATATATTCAGTCACTTTCTTCACCGCTATGTGATAGGAGGCTTTCAAGGCGCCCTCCGAGGTGTTGAGCACCTGGCTCATGTCGCTGTATTTCATCTCGTCGAAATAGCGCATGGTGAAGACGGCGCGCTGCACATCGGACAACCGGCTGACGGCTTCCTGGAGATGGGCCTGCATGGTGTCGCCGTCGAAATATTCATCGGCCAGGAGGCTCGTCGCCACACTGCCCTCCTCCATTGACACCGAGGAGGCGCTGCGCTCCCGGCGGACACAGTCTATCGCCTCGTTGACGGCGATGCGGTAGAGCCAGGTATAGATCTTGGATTGTTCGCGGAAGTGGTCCAGTTTGTCCCAAGCTTTGAGAAAGGTGTTTTGCAGGGCGTCGTTGGCATTGTCATGAGTGAGGACAATGCGGCGGACCACCCAATACAGTTTCTCGCTGTAGAGGGCCACCATCTCGCCAAAGGCCTCGCGCTGCGTGGCGGGGTCGACAAGTCGTCGGGAGAGTGTGCTTGTGTCGTTGTCCATCACTTCAAGAATTGTCTCAAGTCGTTGTAGATCACCCGGTCGTAGCCATAGATGTCGGGATACTGACACCATTTGCCGGGTTGCACGGGATAGTAGGTGTAGTAGCCTATATAAAGAGGTATCTGGGGACTGACTGCAATGCTTCTGACAAGCTTGCTACGGTCCAGTTTCCCGGCTCTGTCTTGTCGCTCATCGTCGCCATCGCCCTGTCCGTCGGCCTTCTGCCGGGCGCCCATGCCCAGCGAGCTGACGTCGGCGTTGACCGAATAGACTATTTTCTCATACATGCCGTCCTTGTCGTCGCCCAAAAGGAAGCGGGCAAGGTCGAGGGGGCGCTCCACACGGACACAGCCATGGGACACGTCCCGCTGCCGCTGGTCGAAAACGCCCCTTGAGGAGGTGTCGTGGAGAAAGACGGCGAAATTGTTGTCGAAGCGGAAGATGATGCGGCCGAGCGCATTGCCCTCGCCTCCTTCCTGTGAAACGCTGTAGGCGCCGCTCTGCAGCATGGCGGCGGTGACGTGCTCGGGGCTGACGAGCTTGCCCGTGCTGCGCTCTCTGATGACATAGCGACGGCTCTGGAAGTAGGCGACACTGCCGGCATGGCGCGCCACGTCTTTCCGGACAATGCTTTGGGGAATGACCCACTGGGGGTTGACATCCATCCGCTTGAAGTAGCTGTTGAGCATCGGTGTCTTGGTCTTCTGCGAACCGCACCCAATCTTCATGCTTTCCACTTGGTCGCCATTATATAAAAAGAGGTGTTGTGCGGGGATGTTGACCAGCACAAACTTGTCGTGCCGGTCGGGACTGTCCGCCATGCGCCACCGGGCTTTCTCGAGGTTGCAGAGTATCAGTTGGCGCTCAGCCCCGGAATGGTGCCCGCTCTGCAATTGGGCGAGCAGGGCGCGGTAGAGCTTGCCCTGCGGACGCACCTGCTCCAGGAACAAGTCGAGACTGTCGGTCGACGGCATGTGGAAGGCTTTAGCAAAAAAGGCTTTCCCCGGGCGGTCTATCTTCACGTCGAAAAGGGTGCGATAACTGACGGGAGAAAGGGTATCCTCGGGATCCCGCACATCGAGCTTGTTGAGCAGGAACTTGGGGTTGACATAGCCGAAACGCTCGCCCACCGCATATCTGAGGTAGGCTTTCGTGAGGTTGTATTCCAACCGGGCGTAGACACGGTTGATGGTGTGGAGCGTGTCGAAATCAAAGTGTTCGGCACGCTGCAGGTCAGCTTCAATCTGGGCGAGGCGAAACGCCTTGCGCCCGAAACCTAAAGAGTCGATATGGGCGATGTGCCGCCAAAGGATGCGGGCATTGGGATTGACCCCTTGGCGGTCTATCCAAAGAAAGGTGCCATGGTTGAGGTAATAGCTCCGGGTGCGGTAGTCGGCGAGTGAAGAGTCCTTGTCGTGCGACAGCTCGGTCTGCAAGGCATCGTTGATGCGGTGGAAATGAAGCACGAAAGACTTCTCCCGCAAAGAATTGTAGTCGTCGAGCGACAGGTTCTTATTGGGATTATCGACGTGTTCCTTGCAGGAAATGACGGTGAGAGCGGCAAGGACGAGAGAGAGAAAAAAACGGATGGTCGGGCGCAAAATGCAGTTTAGTTAATCGGCAGTTTGCGGGTGACATCACCCACCTTTACCAGATAAATGCCCTTGTTGAGGAAACTGAGGTCGAAACGGCAGTCTGCCCCGTCCACTTTAAACACCTTGACGCACTTTCCTGAAAGGTCGAAGATGTAAAGTGTCTTGCCATAGGCACCGGTCACCCTCACAGCGTTGCGACTTGAGGTCACGACGATGTTGGTGGTGTTGACATCTATAAATTCTATGGATGCGGTGGCGGATGCGGTCAAGGGATTGCCCATGAGCATCAAAGCCGAAAAAGCAGTTATCGAGAGTAGAGTTTTTATCATTTACGCGTAAATATTGATTGCACACTGCAAATATATAAAAATCCCGTCAAAGAATGTGCATTCGGAGACAATTTCTTAACATTATTTATAGTCGCGCATCAAGAAATCAGTCATTTCACAAAAATTTTATCCGTTTGTCTTGCTATTGTAAAAAAGTAGCTGTACTTTTGTGGTCGATATACGATAATACGTATCGTCATACCCCCAAACCTCGGCATATTAATCATAAACTTTAACTTATATGGCAAAACATTTACGATTTCTATTTTGTTTGCTGCTGACAGTAGTGTGGTCGGCGGCAGGAAGTGCTCAGACTAAAACTGTTGTGAGTACATTGGCTCAAAAACCAGCAGGATGCAAAAGTTCTGGAGATTGTTCTGTGACATGGAATTATGTTAATGCTGCAAGTACGGACGCCAACAATCGAGGCATCCAATGGTTTAAACCCAGCGCGACTCAATTAAAAGCCACTCTTGATGTTGATAATATAAGAATAAAAAAAGTAATTGTCAACGCAAATACAAATGGTAGTTCAGCCTCCACTTCTATTTCTGTTACTATTGGGAATACATCATATGGAAAACAATCCATCTCAAATAACGGAACAACAAGTAATTTAGATTATAGCTTTGAATGTAATGATGTTAGTAATATTGTCGTTTTAACATTAAGTTGCAACAAAAGCCTCTACATAAAAACAGTAACCATTGAATATGAAAATTTAGCACCTACAATTGTTACCTTCGGTTCAGACAAAGACAATACAACTGTAACTCTTGCCAATGGCAAATTGGGGGGGGGATATTTTTAAGGGCTATACAGCATCTGAAACTACCGGAATAGCCGGAACTATCAAATACGAAAGTAGTGACACAGATGTTGCTACTGTTGACGAAAAAACTGGTGAAGTTACCGTCACAGGTTTTGGTACAGCCATTATTACCGCCACATTCACCCCTGAAGACACTGAAACATATGCAGTAACAAAAGCTTCATACACTATTGTTAACCAGGACAAACGTGCAAATGCGGACATTGCCTTCGAAGAAGATACATATACAGCAGATTTCAACAACGATTCTTATGATGGAATTAAATTGAACAATCCGCATGGTCTTCATGTTACATACACAACATCAAGCGACGATTTAATGTACGAAAACGAATTAGCTGTATATAATAAAGGTGTATGTGCAACTTATACAATCACTGCAACATTTGAAGGTAATGACGATTATAAGCCTGCAACTGTTACTTGTACATTGAATGTCAAAGACACAAGCGCAAAATTTGAGACCATGCCCATTGTCTTCGATTGCAATACGACAAAAGGTTCTAATACAAAAAATGGTAACCCTGACAAAATATCAGAAAGTATTATAACTATTAGTGGTAGTGACGCAGCATTCAAAACTACAGAGTATCGATTATATAAGAATTCCACAACTACAATTTCTACTAAAATCGGCAATATCGTTAAAATAGAATTTGTTGGGAGTAGTAGTACATATCCCGTATCGAATTTAAAATCAACTGAAGGAACATACAAATCTGGTACTTGGACAGGCAATGCACAAGACGTGGTTTTCACTGCTTCCGCACAAGCTCGCGCCACAAAAATCACAGTTACAGTAGAAGTTCCTGTAGCCAAAGATTTGACTCTTGACGAAGACCAAGACTATCACAATGCAGCTTACGACAACTATACTGTAACACTGAAGAGAAACTTGGTGAAGGACGAGTGGAATACGTTCTGTGTGCCATTCGACATTACTGAGGAAGAAGCCAAGGAGGCCTTCGGTGACGATGTGAAGATTTGCGCTTTCCAAAATGCGACAGCAACAACTGTCAACTTCAAAGCCGTCACAAGCATTAAGAAAAGCAAGCCTTACTTGATTAAGCCCAGCATCGACACCCCTGCTGATGGTTATAAGTTCACCTTGAAACCTATCAATAGCAACGCAGTCGAAGTAGAAGGAACTGCAGGCAGCGTGCAGATGCGCGGCACCTATGGTCCGACAGACATCACGACCTTCGCAAAAGGCAATACATTCGCTGCCGGACTGGGCGAAGACAACACCATCTTGAAGGCCACCAGTGGAGCACAGATGAGAGGCTACCGCGCCTTCTTCCTCGTGCCAACATCTCTGGAAGGCCAGACACTGAAAGCCAACATCAGCGGCATCATCACAGCCATCGACGCCATCCATGGCGTCGACAAAGCCGACGCTCCTGTATACAACCTGAACGGACAGCGTGTAACTGGCGAACTGAAAGCCGGCATCTATGTGAAGAACGGCAAGAAATTTATTGTAAAATAACAAACCAACGATTATGAAACAAGCATATATATCACCCGACATCCAACTGGTAAAAGTCGACACCACCGCCATGATGGCAGGAAGCAACACTGTCGACGAAAATGGCAATAGCATCAATATCACTCCTGGCTCCATGAACACAGGCGACCAAAAGACATTCAGATCAGCACAATACAGATGGTTTGAAGAGGAAGGAGAAATCTAAACACTGTTTCTCCCATCATATAATCAAGAGTGGCATTCCCCCAAGAACGAGGAATGTCACTCTTGTTGTTTTTCCTGGAAGAGCCCATGAACCAAACGCATGTTGCTCAAATCCATCAGCATCTGCCGACGCTCGTCGTCCAGCTTGCCACTCCGCAAGCACTTCATGTTATACTTCCACCAGTTGAGCAAGCCCCGATTCTCCACTTTCTTCTTGTCGGGAAACTGGCGGTGCACCTCCACATAGGCCTTGAGACGGCTGTAGTTGATCAGCCACATTTCTTTTCTATCCATCTTTTTTGCCACGAAGATACGACAAATCTTGTAAAGAGACAACAATCTTTCACTTTCTTTTCTTGCATATACAAAAGATTTGTTCTAATTTTGCCAAAAATAGAGCAAGTGACCGCAAAGACAGCCCCGCTCTAACTGTGCCAGGCGCGCAGCCTGCGCCATAAAAAGAACAGAATATGTGGAAGGAGAAGTTAGGCAACTACCTGATGGACGTCTCTAAATATTTCCTCACCGGTGTATTTGTGGCATCCCTGATAAAAGACTTGGAGGATATGCGATGGCTCATCTATCTGCTGAGCGCGACCATATCCATCGGCTTGCTGGCAGCAGGTCTGTTATTAACAAATAAAAAGGAGAAATAATATGGGAACATTAATAATTTTAGCAATGGTTGGCATTCCAACATTTGCCTTTTTGTTCTTTTGTATCACACCTAAAGGCAAACGTTGGTTGAGACAAAACAATATGATTTAAGGAAAAGGTGCAAGTGCGAAAATGAACTTGCACCTTTTCTCAAATTCATTATCAACCTATCATAAAATCAGATTCCCTTAACACACAAAAACAAGATAACAAAGAAATGGAAAAATTACCCGAAGATCCAATGATTCTCTTTTCCGCAGTGAACATGCTGCTCCGCGACAACTACTCTTCACTCGACGAACTGTGTGACGACATGAACGTAGACCGCAAGGCGCTCGAGGAGAAGTTGGCCAAAGCAGGATTTGAATACAACGAAGAACAACACAAATTTTGGTAATACACAAACAATGAAATCACTCAAAGAACTCTATCGCATTGGTAAAGGTCCCTCGAGCAGTCACACCATGGGACCCCAGAAAGCGGCGATGATATTTCTCGAACGACATCCGGAAGCCTCAGCCTATGAGGTGACACTCTACGGAAGCCTTGCCGCCACCGGCAAGGGGCACATGACCGACCGTGCCATCGAGGATGTGCTGGCCCCCAAAGCCCCCGTCAACATCATTTGGCAGCCCAATGTGTTTCTCCCCTTCCACCCCAACGGCATGAAGTTTGTGGCGAAAGACAACGAGCAGAAGGTCATCGAGGAATGGACGGTCTACAGCATCGGCGGTGGCGCCCTGTCTGAAGGAAAGCCCAACGACATGTTCGACAGCAAGCCGGTCTACGACATGACGACGATGACAGAAATCATGCAATGGTGTTACGACAACGGCAGGAACTATTGGGAATATGTACAGATGTGCGAGGAAAGCGACATTTGGGACTATCTGCACACGGTATGGACGAGCATGAAGGAGTCGGTGGTAAGGGGCATCAACCACGAGGGAAGATTGCCAGGACCGCTGAACCTGATGAGAAAAGCCCCCACCTACTATGTGAAGGCATCGGGCTACAAACGCGAGTTGCAGACCCGAGGCATGGTCTATGCCTATGCCCTGGCGGTGAGCGAGGAAAACGCTTCCGGCGGCACCATCGTCACCGCTCCTACCTGTGGAGCTTGCGGTGTGCTCCCCGCTGTGCTCTACCATTGCCAGCACGGACACGACTTCAACGACACAAAGATACTCCATGCCATCGCCACCGCAGGACTGGTGGGTAACATCGTGAAGCAGAACGCCTCTATCTCCGGCGCCGATGTAGGATGCCAAGGGGAAGTGGGTGTGGCATGTGCCATGGCTTCCGCCGCCGTCTGCCAACTGTTTGGCGGAAGTCCGTCGCAGATAGAATATGCGGCAGAGATGGGGCTGGAGCACCACTTGGGAATGACCTGCGACCCAGTATGTGGCTTAGTGCAGATTCCCTGCATAGAGCGAAACGCTTTTGCTGCCACCCGAGCCCTCGACGCCAACCTCTATGCCGCCTTCAGTGACGGCAACCACCGTGTGTCGTTCGACAAGGTGGTGCAGGTGATGAAGCGTACGGGGCACGACCTGCCCTCCCTGTATAAGGAGACAAGCGAAGGCGGACTGGCAAGCGAGTTTGGCCCTATCGGCGCCAGCCACAAAGAATAATGTCTATTCCTATCAGGAAAAGTCACTGCTATTGCCATCCGCTAAAATCCATCCATTAATGCTCCTGCCGAGCATACAACAAAAAAGGGAACCGGCAATGCCGATTCCCTAAATTTTTCAAGGAGACGATCCCAAGGATTACTCAGCTGCAGGAGCCTCGCCCTCTGCGGGAGCCTCAGTAGCAGCAGCTTCAGCCTCTGCCTTGGCAGCAGCCTCAGCAGCCTTCTTCTCAGCTACCTTCTTTGCGATTTCCTCGTTGATTTTCTTTTCAGCCTCAAGCTCTTTAGCCTGTGCTTCCTTCTTAGCCTTCACTTCGCTCTCACGAACTGCGTCCAAGCCCTTCTGCTTGTCAGCCTTCCATGCGTCGAACTTCTTCTGAGCGGAAGCCTCATCGAAAGCGCCCTTCTTAACGCCACCCTTGAGGTGCTTCATCAAGTAAACGCCCTCGCCCTTGAGGATGTTGCGTACAGTGTCTGTAGGCTGTGCACCACACTCTACCCAATAGAGTGCACGCTCGAAATTCAAATCTACAGTAGCAGGATTGGTGTTAGGATTGTAAGTACCAATCTTCTCAGTAAATTTACCATCACGTGGTGCTCTTACGTCAGCGATAACGATGCTGTAGAACGCGTAGTTCTTACGACCGCCGCGCTGCAATCTGATTCTTGTTGCCATTGTTTAATTTTGTATTTAAAGGTTTGAATTTTATGCTGTCAACTCGTAACAGCGGTGCAAAGTTACTTATATTTGTCGGAGTATCAATCAGATAGATACCGACATTTAATATAGTTTAACTTATTTCTGCAATCTCAAGCCACATTCCATGCCCTTCATGCTGCCAAGAAGCGATGTGGCGGTCTTCAGTGCGCTGCTGCCGCTCACGGTGCCCAGCACGTTGACATACTTCAAGAGTTTGCTGGCATCCATGACAATCAGCAGGGAATTGTCCACAATCTGTGTGGTGCCCACCACCTGCTTCCAAGTGCCTGCATATTTCAGTTGCACGTTCTTGTCCTTCACGGTATAGGTGCCCTTGAGGGTGCGGTTCTTGAACTTCTGTGTGAAGTTGCCGTCTTTGTCGAAAGTCATGGTGACCATGCCCTTCTTGAAGCCATAGGTGTTCAGTTTGCTCTGGAGCTTCTTCTCGATGGCGGCAGACGCAGCCTTGCCACCGAGGTTGGACAGCACATTGTCGCTTGAGAAGACCACTGCCGGCTCCACATAGGTCCAAGTGCCGACAATCTTATCCTTGGTAGCCACATTGGCCTTGTTGAAAATTGTCGAGAGACCAGACAGGATGTTGCCGGTCGTAGAACTGCTTGAAGAAGATCCAAGCACGTTGCTGAGAATGTTACCCACTGTGTTGTTGCTTTGAGCACTCACGTTTCCAGCGGACATCAACATGGCAAGAGCCATGGCACCGCTCAATACAAACTTTTTCATTGTCGTCTTGTATGTTTTTAAGTCCTTTTCTATTTGAACCGCAAAATTACGTCTTTTCCTATAAAAAATCAAAAAATAATAGACAAATCACACTTCCACAACGATAAAAGACGTACTTTTGCATATATGATAACCGAATTGTCAATACTCATACCCACCTATAACCATGTCTGTCTGCCGCTCATCAAGACTTTGCAACGGCAGGCATCTTCCGTAGAAGGACTCTCCTACGAGTTGCTGGTGGCTGATGACGGTTCCACCGACAAGGAAACAGTGGAGGTCAACCGCGCCATCAACGTGTATGAGCATTGCCGGTTGATAGAATGTCCGGAGAACCGTGGAAGAGCCTGCATACGCAACTTCCTGGCACAACAATCCTCCGGAAAATGGCTGCTTTTCCTCGACAGCAACATGGTCGTGGAACGCTCTGACTACATAGCCCATTATGTCCGTCTGCTGAAAGAGGGGGACAACCCTCCTATTCTCTATGGCGGATATACCATCCCCGACAAAGACGACCATTCCCTACGCTACAAGCTGGAGCACAAGAATCTGCAGAACAGAGACTACAGACTCCGGCAAGGCAAAGCCTACCAAAACTTCCACACCTCCAATTTCATTGTCCGACGCGAAATAGCCCTTGCACATCCCTTCGACGAGCGCTTCCGCCACTACGGGTATGAAGATGTGCTATGGGGCAAGACTTTGGAGCAGCACCACATCGGCATCACCCATGTGGACAATCCACTGCGGTTTGAGGACTTTCAATCGAATGCCACATTCCTCAGAAAAAGCAACGAGGCAATGGAGACGCTCTATCTCTTCAGAAAAGAATTGGCAGGTTTTTCGACCCTGCTGGCCCTCACCGACAAGCTCAACGCCTTCCACCTCTCCCCCATCCTCGCCAGACTCTTCACGCTCGGCAGGGAGAAGATGGAGCAAAGACTCATAAAGCCTGACGCGCCGCTCTGGCTCTTCAACCTCTACCGCATCGGCAGGATGTCGGAACTATTCAGCAAAACAACAAACAATAATCAATCATAACTATGAAAAGAAAAAACATGCTGCGCACACTCTGCGTATGTCTCGCCATGCTGACATGCATGACAACAGTGGCCCAAGGGCTGGAGCACCCTTGGAAAGGAAAGAAAGTGGCCTATTTCGGCGACTCCATCACCGATCCCCGCAACAAGGCCTCGAAAGACAAATACTGGACTTTCCTCCAGAAATGGCTCGACATCACTCCTTATGTCTATGCGGTCAGCGGACGCCAATGGAATGACATACCCCGTCAAGCCAAGCAACTACAAGAACAGCACGGAGACGATGTGGACGCTATCCTCATCTTCATCGGTACCAACGACTATAACGCAGGTGTCCCCATCGGCAAATGGTATACCGAGAAAAAGGAGAAGGTGATGGCTGGCATCCATGAGCCCAAGCACATGGTGACCCGCATGCACCAATATATGTCCATGGACAAGGACACCTATCGGGGACGCATCAACATCGCCCTGAGCACTGTGAAGAAGATGTATCCTACCAAGCAGATCGTGCTCCTCACCCCTATACACAGAGCTGGATTCTATGCCAACGACAAGAACTGGCAACCCACCGAGGACTATCGCAATCTCTGCGGAGAGTACTTGAAGAGCTATATCGACGCAGTGAAGGAAGCCGGCAACATCTGGGCTGTGCCTGTGATTGACCTCAACTCGCTCTGCGGCCTCTATCCGCTGTTTGACGAACACGCACAGTATTTCCATCTCTCCGACACCGACCGTCTGCACCCCAACGACAAGGGACATGAGCGCATAGCCCGCACCCTGTACTACCAGTTGGCAGCCCTTCCCTGCGTATTCTAAAAACCAAGAAATAATATCCGTCAGGAGAAGCATGAATCCTTTCCGATGAAGACATCTTGCATCACGTCTCCACAAGAAAGGCTTCACGCTTCTCTTTGTTTTTATCTCCCTATACCATAATAAAATAAGTAAAAAGGATATTTTGTCGATTATTCTTTGTAACTTTGCACGCTAAATGTGCCTTTTGTGCACGATAACAAGATAGATACAGAAGAAAACTGAAGATATTTAAATGAATACGAATAATAACGCATTCCAGATGATTGCCGATTTCGAAGGCGATCTCACCCAACTCCTGCAAGCAGAAAATCCACAGAATCCGATACCGATGCTGGTCACACGCAATTTTGTGCTCTTCCCCGGAGTCATTGCGCCTATCCTCATCGGAAGAAAGGCCAGTCTGAACCTCATCAAGAAAATCGGTGAAGACAGCGAGGCCCGCTTCGCCCTGTTCAGCCAGAAAGACATGAACAAGGAGAATCCCACCATCAAGGACATCTACAATGTGGGCGTCTATGCCAAGCTTGTCAAGATATTGGACATGCCGGGAACCAACAACACCACCGCCATCGTACAAGGTCTGGGCAGATGCAAGCTCAACAGCATTGTGGGCACCAAGCCTTACTATACTGGTGACGTCACCCCGATGCCCAACGACTCGCTCAACACGGAGGACAAAGAGGTGGTGACTGCAGTGGACGAACTGCGCAAGAGTGCCATCGACTGTATCATGCACGACGAAAACCTGCCCAACGAGGCTCAGTTCGGCGTGAAGAACATCGGCAATCCGCAGATTCTGGTCAACTATCTCAGTTGCAATTTCCCCTTCAAGACCTCCAACAAGATAAAGCTTCTGAAGACTGCCAACGTGAAATCGCGCCTCTTCACCCTGATGAAATACATCTATCAGGAAAGACAACTCCAAACTCTGAAGGAGAATATCATGTCGAAGACCCGAGAGGACTTGGACGAGCAACAGCGCGAATACTTCCTGCAACAGCAGATGAAGAATATCAAGAAGGAGCTCGGTCGGGATACCTCGTCGCCAGAGGTGAAAGAACTGCAAGAGAAAGCTGCACACTTATTATGGCCGGAAGAGGTAGCCAAGACTTTCGACAAGGAACTTGCCAAGTTGGAAATGTACAACCCGCAGAGTCCAGACTACAGCGTGCAATACAATTATCTCCAGACCATGGTTTCACTGCCATGGGGTGTCTATACTGAGGATGACCTCAATATCCAACATGCACAGAAAATCCTGGACCGCGACCATTATGCCATGACCAAAGTGAAGGAGCGCATCCTGGAATATATTGCCGTGCTGAGTCTCCGTGGCGACCTCAAATCGCCCATTCTCTGCCTCTATGGCCCTCCAGGAGTGGGCAAGACAAGTCTGGGCAAGAGCATCGCCGATGCCATGAACCGCAAATACATCCGAGTGTCCTTGGGCGGTCTGCACGATGAGGCGGAAATCCGTGGCCACCGCCGCACTTATATAGGCGCCATGCCTGGACGCATCGTCAAGAGTCTGCAAAAGGTGGGGTCAAGCAACCCTGTGTTCATCCTTGACGAGATAGACAAGGTGACCAACAACAATGTCAACGGCGATCCGTCGTCAGCCCTGCTCGAAGTGCTCGACCCGGAACAGAACAATGCTTTCCACGACAACTATCTTGACGTGGACTACGACCTATCGAAGGTGCTCTTCATCGCCACCGCCAACGATCTCAACACCATTCCCCGTCCCCTGCTTGACCGAATGGAAATCATCGAGCTGAGCGGTTATATCACTGAGGAGAAATATGAGATAGCCAAGCGCCACTTGATTCCGAGAGAGAAGAAGAACACCGGACTCGAGGACGAGAAGAAACTGAAGTTTGACAAGGCTTCCATTGAGAAGATCATCGAACAATATACAAGAGAAAGCGGTGTGCGACAGTTGGAGAAGCAAATCAACAAGACCCTCCGCAAACTCGCTTTCCAAAAGGCGCGCGACGGACAACTGCCTTGCGAGAAGATTACCACAGGCATGATTGAGGACTTACTCGGCAAACCACCATTCTACCGTGACATCTATCAAGGCAACCAGTATGCTGGCGTGGTGACCGGTTTGGCATGGACTAGTGTAGGCGGAGAGATACTCTTCATCGAGACCTCACTCAGCAAAGGACACGGCAGCAAGTTGACCTTGACCGGTAATCTGGGTGACGTGATGAAAGAGAGTGCTGTCATCGCTTTGGAATATGTCAAGGCACACATCGACAAGCTCGGCGTGGACTACCGCATCTTTGACAGTTGGAACATCCATATCCATGTGCCAGAAGGAGCTACACCAAAAGACGGTCCTTCGGCAGGCATCACCATCGCCACCTCCATCGCCTCGGCACTTACCCAGCGCAAGGTCCGGGCGAACACCGCCATGACCGGCGAGATCACACTCCGAGGAAAAGTGCTCCCCGTGGGCGGCATCAAGGAAAAAATCCTCGCCGCCAAACGTGCCGGCATCACAGACATCGTGATGTGCAAGGAGAACAAGAAAAATATCGAGGAGATTGAGCCTATATATATAAAAGGTGTGAATTTCCATTATGTGGAGAATGTGGAAGAGGTTTGGGACTTTGCCCTCACCGACGAGAAGGTAGACAACCCTGTGACATTCACCATTGACGAAGAAAAGAAAAAGGAAGATTAAGACATGAAATTCGAACTGCAACATACAGATACAGCCAGCGACGCAAGAGCCGGACTCATCACCACGGACCACGGACAGATACAAACCCCAATTTTCATGCCCGTCGGCACTTGTGGCAGTGTGAAAGGCGTACACTTCAGCGAGTTGAAAGAGCAGGTAAAAGCACAGATTATCCTGGGCAACACCTATCATCTCTATCTCCGTCCCGGACTTGACGTGCTGAAAGCCGCCGGCGGACTGCACAAGTTCAATGGTTGGGACCGCCCCATCCTCACCGACAGTGGCGGTTTCCAAGTGTTCTCTCTGACCGGCATCCGGAAGTTGAAGGAAGAAGGATGCGAGTTCCGCTCACACATCGACGGCTCCAAACACTTCTTCACCCCCGAGAACGTGATGGACACAGAGCGCATCATCGGTGCAGACATCATGATGGCATTCGACGAGTGTCCTCCAGGCAAGAGCGACTACAACTATGCCAAGAAGAGTTTGGAACTCACCCAGAAATGGTTGGACCGCTGTTTCAAGCGTTTCAACGAGACCGAACCACTCTATGGCTACCAACAATCTCTCTTCCCCATCGTCCAGGGTTGCACATACAAAGACCTGCGACGAGAGGCTGCCAAATATGTGGCAGACAAGGGAGCGGACGGTAACGCTATCGGCGGACTGGCTGTAGGCGAACCGACAGAGGTGATGTATGAGATGATTGAGGTGGTCAATGAAATTCTGCCAAAGGATAAGCCACGTTATCTCATGGGAGTAGGTACACCACAGAACATCCTCGAGGCGATAGAACGAGGTGTCGACATGTTTGACTGTGTAATGCCGACCCGCAACGGACGCAACGCCATGCTCTTCACTTACGAAGGCACAATGAACATGCGCAACAAGAAATGGGAGATGGACTTCTCCCCCATCGACCCTGATGGTTGTGATGTGGACAAGACCTACACGAAAGCTTATCTCCACCACCTGTTCAAGGCACAGGAACTGCTTGCCATGCAGATAGCGAGCATACACAACCTCGCCTTCTATCTTCGATTGGTCACCGATGCCCGTCAACATATCATTGCCGGTGACTTCACACAATGGAAGTCGTCCATTATCGACCAACTGGGAAGAAGATTGTAATCAAGAACTTACTATACGCAAATGAAGCTGAAAAACATAAGGCGATACCGCAAGATACTGAAGACAGCGAGATGGCTCAAACGCCATCTCAGCTGGATTCGCTTGCTCAATCCCTTTCACTACACCACCATTCTTGACCGCTATATCATCAAGAAGTTTATCGGTACCTACGTTTTTTCGATTCTTCTGATTATCTCCATCTCCATCGTCTTCGATGTCAACGAGAACCTCGACAAGTTCACGAAGTTTCATGCCCCACTGCAAGCGATAGTCTTTGACTATTATGCCAACTTCATCCCCTACTTCGCCAACTTGTTCAGTCCGCTGTTTGTCTTCATCTCCGTGATATTCTTCACCTCCAAGTTGGCAGGCAACAGTGAGATTATCGCCATGCTCGCCGCTGGAGTATCGTTCAAACGGCTGATGCGACCTTATATGATTTCTTGTATCATGATCTCCGCCTTGACCTTCTATCTCGGAGCCTACGTGATACCCCATGGAACAATGATCAAGCAGAACTTCGAGTCGCTCTATAAAAACAAGAAGAAGATATCGGCAGCGGAGAATGTGCAGTTGCAAGTGGACAAGGGTGTCATCGCTTATATCCAGCACTATGACGACAATAACAAAAAGGGATACGGCTTCTGTCTTGACAAGTTTGAGAACAAAAAACTCGTAAGCCACATGACGGCAAGCGAAATCCAATACGACACCATTTCCGACTCAAAATACCACTGGAAAGCGTCGTTTTGGACAATCCGAACACTCAAGGGACTAAGGGAGCATATCACCCAAGGATCCGTGAAGGATACAGTCATCATGATGGAGCCAACCGACCTCGTCTATTCTCGAGGGCAACAAGAGACCTTCACCAGTCCACAGCTAAAGGAATATATATCCAAGCAGATCAACCGAGGGTCCGGTAATGTGGTGCAATATCAAGTGGAATACCACAAGCGCATCGCCATGTCTTTCGCCTCCTTCATCCTCACCATCATCGGTCTGTCGCTCTCCGCAAGAAAGCGGAAAGGAGGAATGGGTATGGCCCTCGGAGTGGGATTGGCATTGAGCTTCGGCTACATTCTGCTTCAAACCATCTCCGCCTCATTTGCCATCAATGCCGGCATGCCACCAGCCTTGGCCGCATGGATGCCAAATATCATTTTCGCAGTCGTGGCATATTTCTGCTACCGACGTGCTCCAAGATAACAAACAGAAACAAAAGAAAGAATAAATATGTACTTTGACGAATTAGATTTAAGCGATAACGTTCTCGATGCCCTCTACGATATGCACTTCGAACAGTGCACTCCTGTCCAGGAGAAGTGTATTCCCGAAATATTGGACGGAAACGACGTACTGGGTGTGGCACAGACCGGAACCGGAAAGACAGCCGCATACCTGCTTCCTGTACTAAGTCTGCTCGACGATTATGATTATCCGAAAGACGCTGTCAACTGTCTGATAATGAGTCCAACGAGAGAATTGGCTCAACAAATAGACCAAGCAATGCAAGGCTTCAGTTATTATCTTGATGGAGTGAGCAGTGTGGCTGTTTATGGCGGAAACGACGGCAACAGATATGACCAGGAGTTCAAGTCTCTCCGGTTGGGAGCCGATGTGGTAATTGCTACCCCTGGACGCCTCATCAGCCACTTGAGTTTGGGAAATGTGGATCTCAGCAAACTGTCCTTCTTTATCCTCGATGAGGCTGACCGCATGCTTGACATGGGTTTCAGTGAAGACATCCTTCAGATTGCCAAACACATTCCTCCTACCTGCCAGACTATCATGTTCTCCGCCACCATGCCCAAGAAAATTGAGCAGCTCGCCAAGACCTTGCTGAAGAATCCGAGCATCGTGAAACTTGCTGTAAGCAAGCCCGCAGAGAAAATCAAGCAGAGCGCCTATGTATGCTACGAGTCGCAGAAGATGGGTATTATCAAATCGCTCTTCAAACAAGGAGAACTGCATCGGGTCATTATCTTCTCCGGATCAAAACAGAAGGTGAAGGACATCTACCATAACTTGGTACGCATGAAAATCAAATGCGGTGCCATGCACTCCGACCTCACCCAAGCAGAACGTGACGAAATCATGTTCCAATTCAAGAGTGGCAACATTGATGTGTTGGTAGCCACGGATATCATCGCCAGAGGTATCGACATCGATGACCTGGAAATGGTCATCAACTATGATGTGCCGCACGACACGGAAGACTACGTTCACCGTATCGGTCGAACAGCCCGTGCCAATCGCGACGGTGAGGCAATCACCTTTGTCAGCGAAGATGACATCTACTACTTCCAGCAGATAGAGAAGTTCCTTGAGAAGACTATCGACAAGAAACCGCTGCCCAAAGAATTAGGAGATGGCCCCGAATACAAGCCCAACGCAAGCAGACCTTCTCGAGGAGGAAGAGGAAGCGGAAGACGCAATGGAAACGGACGAGGAGGAAACAAACAAGGACAGCAGCGACGTGGACAAGGCAAGAAGCAAAGCAAAGCCGGAAAGCAAGCCAAGCCACAAGACAGCAATGCCACAAAAGCCAAAGGCGGAAAAGGAAGACACCGGAGAAATGGCAACCGGAAGCCTCAGAACACGGAAAACAAACAACCTGCTGCCAATCCACAGAAAGAGGCTTAAGCAAACACGGGTGGACCATGGAAAAGAAAAAGGTTATACAGACCAGCTTGTTTTCGGATGAAGACTTTTACAAGGAAGAAGAACGTAAGATGCATACAGAAACAAAAAAGTATGACCACACCTTATTATTTGAGCGGTTATCAAAATCTGACTTTCGGAGTCGTTTTCATCTGAAGCAGAAAGACTTGGACTACATTTCAGAAAAAGGGATGGATACCATCCGGAAACACGCAGCTGACTTCGTGGCAAAACGGTTGGCACCGGCCGTCATCCCCAATGATGGGAAACAGACCCCCATGCGTGGACATCCTGTATTCATAGCCCAGCATGCCACCGGTTGCTGCTGCCGTGGATGTTTCTACAAATGGCATCATATACCTCCCGGCAGACTGCTAACTGCTGAAGAGCAAGCGTATGCAGTCAGCGTGCTGATGACTTGGATTGAAAAAGAAATGACCCGGAAATAATCAAAAAGGCGATGAAAACTTCATGCAAGTTTTCATCGCCTTTTACTGTCTATTCACATTAACTTAGAATGGTAAGTCGTCTGCGCTGTTGCCCTCAGCTGCAGGTTGTGCAGGAGCAGCCATATCCTGTGGAGGGAATGGTGTATCGATTGGAGGCACAGCTGCAGATGCAGGCTGCTGAGCCGGAACACGATCCACCTTCCAAGCGTTGATTTGGTTGAACCAACGACCATTGTATTCATGAGCGTCCACATCAAAAGACACTGTCAATTCTTCACCGCTCTGTATATTGAATTGCTTAATGCGATCTTCACCGAAAATTCTGAAACACATCTTCTTAGGATACTGATCGTGTGTCTCGATTACATACTCCTGTGACATCCAAGCATTGCCTGTACGAGCCGACACTCCACTGTTTGCAGGGAGCACAGCTATGATTTTACCTGATATTTCCATTTATACTATAAAATTGTTTTAATTTTGGAATTTCCTTTGTTCAATGTGCGAAATTACTAAAATTCCCTCAATAACTCCAAATTTTCGGCGAATATTTTTGCTTTACACATTTGATTTTTGTATTTTTGTAGTCAATTAGCAAAACACGAGTAAAAAAGAATTTAAATAGTACTTAAATGAAATTTTCCTTATCAAGTACTGCCTTGAGCAGTCGTTTGTCAATTCTCGCAAGAGTAATCGGTAGCAAGAATTCCATCCAGATTCTTGATTGTTTTCTGTTTGAAATCAAAGGTAACGAACTGAAGATGACAGCTTCTGACAATGAAAATGTCATGGTTTCCACCTTGCAGTTAGACCAATGTGATGGTGAAGGTTGCTTTGCCGTACCCAACCAGACCATTCTTGACGCCGTAAAAGAGTTGCCAGAGCAACCGCTCGAGTTCGACGTGGATCTCAATACCAACACCATCAAGATTGTTTATCAAAACGGCATCTATAACTTCACCACACAAAATGGAGACGAATATCCTGATTCTCAACCCATAAGCGAAGATGCTTCAACAATCACTATCGATGAAAGTGTGCTGAGTGCAAACATCTCAAGATCAATCTTTGCCACTGCACAAGACGATCTCCGCCCAGTTATGAATGGTCTTTATTTCGACCTCAGCGCCAATGGTCTTGCCATCGTAGCGAGTGACGGACACAAGTTGGTGCGCAACCGCATCCTCAATATCACAAGTGATGTTCCCGCATCTTTCATTCTTCCCAAGAAACCTGCCGGCTTACTGAAAAACGTATTGGGCAAAGGCGGTGAAGATGTGGTGATTCGCTTTGACGGAAAGAATGCCGAAATCACATTCGCAGAAGGCTCTCTCAGTTGCCGACTTATTGAGGGTCGTTACCCCAACTACAACTCCGTGATTCCTACAGACAATCCTAACAACATCACCATTGACCGCAAATCGTTGCTGAGTGCTTTGCGCCGTGTCATTCCATTCTCAAGCGACAGCAGTCAGTTGGTCCGTCTTCACCTCGACGCCGGTCATCTTGAAATTTCGGCAGAGGACATCGACTTCGCCACCAGCGCTAAAGAGAGCATCCCCTGTGACTATAGCGGCAGCAAGATGGACATCGGTTTCAAGGGTTCCAGCCTTCAAGAAATCCTCAACAACATCGATAGTGACAATGTTGTCATATCACTGGCAGACCCAAGCCGTGCAGGAATCATTGTGCCGGTAGAACAGCCGGAACAACAGGATGTGCTCATGCTGCTCATGCCTATGTTGCTTAATGATTAAAATAGGGAAGGAAATTAAACAGAAATGAAACTGAATCTAACAAAGCCACTGGTTGTCTTCGACTTGGAGACAACCGGTCTGGATTTGGTAAAAGACCGTATCATCCAGATATCATATATTAAGGTGTCTCCAAACGGAACCGAAGTGAGAGGCAACCACTATGTCAATCCGCTGAAAGAAATACCTGCACAAGTAGTTGAGTTGACCGGCATCACCAATGAGATGGTAGCCAAAACTCCCACATTCAAGAATTTGGCTTCCCAATTGGCGGACGCCTTTGCTGGATGCGATTTCGCCGGATTTAACTCCAATCACTTTGATGTCCCTATGCTGGCAGAAGAATTTCTGCGTGCTGGCATTGACTTTGACTTCAACAGTGCCCGTCTCATTGATGCACAGACAATCTACCACAAGATGGAACGCCGTAATCTTGCTGCTGCGTATAAGTTTTATTGCGGTCGCAAGATGGAAGATGACTTCAAGGCTCACAGTGCTGACCAAGACACGGAGGCCACCTATCGGGTACTGATGGGAGAACTCGACATGTATGCTCCCGGTAAGCAAGAAGAAGAGGAACGCCAACTGCCCAACGACATGAATGCCTTGGCAGAAATGTCAAAACAGAACGACAATGTTGATTTCGCTGGTCGCATTGTTTGGAAAGAGATGACCGACGGGAAAGGCAACAAGATACTCAACGCTGACGGAACTCCCCGCAGACAGGAAGTGTTCAACTTCGGCAAGTACAAAGGTTGGGCTGTTGTCGACGTGCTCAATAGAGATCCAGGCTATTATAGTTGGATTATGAACAGTGACTTCACTAACAATACGAAACAGACGCTGACAAGAATCCGCTTGAAGAATTTCAATACAAAGTAAATACAACCATCCATGCTAAAAGGAAAGAAAATTGTTTTGGGTATAACCGGCTCTATTGCCGCCTACAAATCTTGCCTCATCATCCGCGAGTTTATCAAGCGGGGTGCTGAGGTACAGGTGGTCATCACTCCGGCTGGAAAGGAATTTATCACTCCTATCACCTTATCGGCACTTACCCACAAACCCGTTGTGAGTGAATTTTTCTCTCAACGCGATGGAACATGGAATTCCCATGTCGATCTCGGCTTGTGGGCAGACGCTATGCTCATTGCCCCTTGTACGGCAAGTACATTAGGGAAAATGGCTAACGGCATTGCCGACAATATGCTCACCACCACTTATCTCTCCATGAAAGCTCCAGTATTCATAGCCCCCGCCATGGATTTGGATATGTATGCCCATCCTTCCACTCAGCACAACATGCAAACACTGCTCAGCTATGGTAACCACATCATTGAACCGGACAGTGGTTTCTTGGCAAGTGGTTTGGAAGGGAAAGGGCGAATGGAGGAACCCGTCAATATCGTCAATACCCTTGATGAATATTTCAACGAAGAAAAGGAAACACTTCAGGGTAAGCAAATTATGATTACGGCAGGACCTACCTATGAGAAGATAGACCCTGTACGTTTCATCGGCAATTATTCCACAGGAAAAATGGGATTTGCCATCGCTGAGGAATGCGCCCGTAGAGGTGCTTCCGTGACACTCATTGCCGGTCCTGTAGCACTCAAATGCTCTCCCTCCATTCATCGTATCGATGTGGAAAGTTGTGAAGAAATGTATCAGGCGGCCATCGACAACTTCGACAAACAAGACATCACAATCCTCAGTGCTGCTGTGGCGGACTTTAAGCCAGAAACAGTGGCAGACAAGAAGATAAAGCGTGAGAAAGACGATTTGGTCGTACGACTGAAGCCGACACATGATATCGCCCAAGAATTGGGAAAACGCAAGCAAAAAGGACAAAGACTGGTAGGGTTTGCCCTTGAAACAAACGACGAGGAAGCTAATGCTGAAAAGAAACTGAAAAAGAAAAATTTCGATTTCATTGTCCTAAACAGTTTAAGGGTGAAAGATACTTGCTTCGGATCCGACAACAACAAGATTGCCATTATCAGTCAGAATGGCAAGAAGACATTTGAGAAAAAGCCCAAAAAGGAGGTGGCAAAAGACATCATTGACGAAATATGCGTATGGTAAGACTATTGACAGTGATATTCGGCCTCATGGTGCCTCTTTTCATAGAGGCACAAGAACTGCAGGCAAAAGTGACCGTGAATCACAATCAGATTCAAGGCACTGATGCCAGCGTGTTTGACAATCTGAAAGAAACACTCGAAAAGTTCTTCAACGACAGACAATGGACGAGCCTGCAATTTCAGAAGAATGAGCGCATCAACTGCAATTTCAATATCACCGTCACAAAGTATGACAAAAGCACGAACCTATTTACTTGCAATGCGCTGATTCAAGCCAACAGACCTGTTTTTGACGCTGCCTACACCACTACTATTTATAATAACCGTGATGGTGACTTCAACTTCGAGTTTTCACAATTTGACCAATTGGAGTTCAATGAGGAGAATATAGACAACCAGCTGACTGCCTTATGTGCATACTATGCCTATCTCATCATCGGACTGGACCTTGACACTTTCTCACCTATGGGAGGAGAAGACCTACTGCAACGTTGCATGAATCTGACCAACAATGCACAGAATTTGAACTTCACTGGTTGGAAAGCCTTTGACAACGACCGCAACCGCTTCGCCATCATCAACGACTATCTTGATGGAGCCATGCAACCATTCCGTCAAATGCAATATGACTATTACCGGAAAGGACTTGACGAAATGGCCAATAACGCTGAGCGCGGACGGACAGCCATCAGTACAGCCCTGGAGGAAGGATTGAAGAAAAGCCACGAGAACAAGCCATTGAGTCTATTGCCACAAATATGGACAGACTTTAAGAAAGACGAGTTGGCCAACATTTATAAAGGGAAAGGCACACAAAAAGAAAAAGAAGCGGTATACGACATACTCTTCAGTATCAACGCCTCACAGAACAACACCTGGGAGAAAATCAAACAATGACATGTTAAAACACTTATATATTAAGGATTTTACCCTTATCGACACACTGGATATCGACTTTGATTCAGGATTCTCCGTCATTACGGGAGAGACTGGAGCAGGCAAGAGCATCATTCTTGGTGCCATCGGTCTGCTCCTTGGTCAACGTGCCGACACCAAAGCCATCAAAAGTGGCTGTAAAAGATGTGTCATCGAGGCCCATTTCGACCTTTCAAAGTATGGAATGGAATCTTTCTTTGAAGAACATGATATCGACTTCGATGCGGATGACTGTATCATTCGTCGAGAAGTGTCGTCATCCGGCAAAAGTCGTGCCTTCATCAACGACACACCTGTTCCACTCACAACCATGAGAGAGTTGGGCGAACAATTGGTAGATGTGCACAGCCAACATCAGAACCTGTTGCTCAACAAAGAGGATTTCCAACTCAATGTTGTAGATATCATCGCCGGAGATCGACCACAACTCATCGAATACCGCAAGCAATATGACGCTTATAAAAAGGCTGTTCAAAAGCTCGAGCATCTGAAAGAAGATATCGCCAAGACCAAAGAAGACGAAGACTTTATGCGCTTCCAATATCAAGAATTGGAAAAAGCTCAATTGAAAGAAGGTGAACAAGAGCAGTTGGAACGAGACAGCGAAACCATGAGTCACTCTGAGGACATCAAAACAGCCCTCTATCAAGCCAATACCGCAATGAATGGCGATGAAGGGAATGGCGTGCTCGACCAATTGAAATCTGTCACAAACAGTCTTTCATCTATCCTAAGTGTCTATCCGGAAATACAAGAACTCGCTGACCGGACTGACAGTTGTTACATAGAGTTGAAAGATATTGCGCAAGAACTTGAAGACAAAACTGAAAATGTTGACTTTGATCCTGCAGAATTGGACGCCATCAACACTCGTCTTGACACCATCTATAGTCTACAACAAAAATTTCATGTCACAACCGTGGAAGATTTGTTGACTGTTCAGACAGACATTGCCGACAAGCTCAGCCATATCGACAATAGCGATGAGGAACTGAAAATGTTGGAAACAGAAGTGGAAGAGAAGCTCAAAGCTTGCAAGAAACAAGGTGACATACTTACCAATGCCCGGAAAAAAGCAGCCAAGAAAGTTGAACAGGAAATGCTGAAGCGGTTGGTTCCATTGGGTATACCCAATGTGCGATTCAGTGTGTGCATCGAGCCCAAACCACTCAGTACAAACGGAGGAGACAAAGTGTCATTTCTCTTCAGTGCCAACACCAGTACGGCTATGCAACCCGTATCACAGGTAGCATCGGGTGGAGAGATTGCTCGAGTGATGCTCTCTCTCAAGGCAATGATCAGTGGTGCCGTTAAACTGCCAACCATCATTTTTGATGAAATAGACACTGGTGTAAGTGGTAAAATTGCGGAAAAGATGGCCCATATCATGCAGGAAATGGGAGATAATGGACGACAAGTCATCAGCATCACTCACCTACCTCAAATTGCAGCCCTTGGCAAGCACCACTATAAAGTATATAAGGAAGAAAGTGAACAAGGCACCATCAGCCACATGAACCACCTATCTGCAGATGAACGAGTGGTTGAAATCGCTCAGATGTTAAGCGGAAGTGATGTGACCGAAGCGGCCATCAACAATGCCAAAGCATTGCTCAATCAATAAACAAACAACTAAAAGATATTACAAATGAAACGTTTCTCCATAATCCTATCTTTTCTTTTCATTATCATTACCTCAACTTGGGGACAATCAGCTGTGAGCAATGCCGCTAAAAGTGTATTCACGCTCACGACCTTCAAAGCCGATGGAAGTATCCTTGCATCATCACACGGTGTATTCATTTCTGGAGACGGTGTAGGCATCTGTCCCTGGAAACCATTTGTTGGTGCAGATCATGCCGTTGTTATAGACAATAGAGGAAAGAAATATGAAGTGAGCTGTATCATTGGGGCCAACGAACTTTATGATATGGCCAAAATCGTGGTCAAAGGAAATACGATTGGTGCCGCCTTCGCTACCAAGCAAGCCACTCCAGGCAGTGTGACCTGGAAAGTGAATTATACTGTGGGCAAGCCTGCGGGCAAACAAATGAAAGTGGAAAAGGTGGAACAATTCATGAACAAATATCCTTATTATATCATTTCCAACCCAATTGATGATACTGATCTCGGATGTCCATTGGTCGACGCTGCAGGTAATCTGCTCGGTCTGTTACAGAAATCTGGAGACAAGGTTTCTGCCACAGGAGCCAGACTGGCTGCAGACATGCAGGTGTCAGGTCTAACCGCCACTGATCCCGTCCTGCGCCAAACAGCCATCCGTACTGCCCTACCCGACAATGAGAAGGACGCCACTGTGGCTCTCATGCTTGCTGCACAGAATGATTCTGCCCGATATATGGAGACCATCAATGAATTTATCCAAAAATTTCCGCTCAATCCTGATGGCTATACAACAAGAGCGCAAATGGAGCAGAAATATAATCATTTCGCTGAAGCAGCAAAAGATATGGACACAGCCATAGAGAAGTCCAATCCAAAAGACGGGGCTCACTTCAGCTATGCCAAACTGATTTATCAGAAAGAACTGTATAAAAGCGACATACCTTATGCAGACTGGTCATTGGACAAAGCCATTGCAGAAACGCAAACAGCCTATGGCATCAACCCTCAACCGCTCTACAAGCATTTGGAAGCGCAGATCAGATATACAAAAGGAGAGTTCCAACAAGCTTGTGACATGTTCCTCCAATTGACAAAATCAACCTTGCGCAACCCCGAATTGTTCTATGAGGCAGCTCAATGTAAAATGCAACTGAAAGCTGACGACAAAGATATCTTGCAAATGCTTGACAGCGCTGTTGCCATCTGCAAAACACCCAACACACCAAGTGATGCAGTATACTACATTGCCCGTGCCACCCAATTGGACAAGATGGGACAATACCGAAAGGCCATGCAAGACTACAACAAATATGACACACTGCGTCTCGGACGAGTAAATGCACAATTCTTTTATACAAGAGAACAGTGCGCCATGAAGTGCAGACTCTATCAGCAGGCTCTTGACGACATCAATCTTGCTTTGCGTCTTGCGCCACAAGAACCTC
>JBNMIE010000011.1:0-39989 GCA_050873125.1 Prevotella sp. | reverse complement strand
CACCAAGTCGTGGGGCAACAGTGAGCTGCGCAAGCAGGTGAGCCTCGTCGAGGCGGGCACCTACATCCCCGGCGAGAGTGCCAAGGACGAGTAGCCGCAGCCTTAAAAGACCGCCCGGAGCCTTCCCCGCTCCGGGCGTTTTCCGTTCCATCCCGCCAATTACTGTCCTTTCGCATTTTCTCCATAGCGAAAAAAAAAACATTTTACATGCTGATTCCGGATCAATGGTATTCATTATCGTAACACGCTCCAAGAATCCATCAATACCACTTTCTTCATGCAAAGTCTTGTAATCTACAAATTTTACTACCTTGTCTCCAACGAAGTAAACAGTAGACTCCATACCTGTACGATTGGTTTCGTATCCTTTGGAAGCATAATCTTCCTCGTTTATCCAATAGCCGTTTTGTTTCGCCCATTCTTCGATTTTAGGAATGCAGGCATCCTCCCTGTTACGGCCCAAGTGAATATCGCTTGTCCCATTGTTGCTGCTTCCACGTGGTAGGCTTTCGCTGCGTTCAATATCGTCTCGTAGCCAAGCTGATGTAATAGCTCTACCTGCCGCTTGCGCAACGCTAAGTACTCCTCGTGACTCATACTCTTCGGGAAGGCTTGTGAAGACGGCTTTTCCGTCTGCGACCCTGTTTGCAAGTTCTGTGACTGTATCATAATAATCCTTTCCTTTTTTATTTTGCAAAGATAGGAACAATTCGTCTGATTTCCTATCCTTGTCACCATTTTTATTTTCTCTGTCATCGACCACTTCCACTTTCTTGTCGTGTCTTCCGCCTCCAATCATGACGGTATAGGCGTCATAGCTCTTCTGGTCAATCCTCTTGGTGTCCAGATAAATCTTCTCACCGTCAGTAAAGCCATACACCTCACCGTCCTTGGTGCGGAACTCACGAATCTTGCTTGCATCCAAAACTTTTTTGCTTGGATTGTAGGACATTTCAACATTTTCAAGTAACTTTGCAACAAGAATAGAGCTTTTCGTATTGGGGTTATCACCTTTGGGTTTAACCAATGTTCCTGCGATTAGCTCTATTTTTGTTGTTTCGTAACTATGTGCAATGTGAGGATAACGGGGAGATGTAGGACGTTTTTCATATAAGGCCTTTGTTTGTTCAAGTTTTTGTTGTACCTTTGCATCGGCTTTCGGAGAAACGACTGAGTCCCTTCCTCCAATTTCTTTTGGAGTCGACACGGTTTCCTCCGGGGCCTTTTTTGTTACCACAACAGCAGCCAGACCTTTTGTTCCGCTGTTCTTCTCGTTGGCAACCTCAACCTTGTATCCGTCACCAAGTTCTTTCTCTACCCATTCCTTCAACTCTTTCGGAGTGAAGAAACGCTGATAGGACGCAATCTTTCCCTTGCGCTTCACCAATACTTCTTGTGGAGTGTCAAGTTCAATCTTATCCTTGATATTCTTTTCCTCACCATCCTTGGTGCGGAATTTGGCTCACTCGATAAATCAGGGGGATTTTCTAGCTCGAACGGATTGTTCATGGAAATATATCAAGAAGGCCTTGCCTGAACGTAGCATAGGCAGTCGTCGGTATGTCAAGGCTGAAAGCCTTGCTCCAAACTAGCCCGGGGCAGTCGCCCCGGGAATATGCAGCGCCAACGCCACGCCCTACAGGGGCAAAAGAATAAAACTACCACATAAGCCACTGATATTCAGTTGATATTCATTCTTTTGCTCTTTCAGAGCGCAACTGATACTCATGCGTTTCCTAGGGCGCTGCCCTAGGCTAAGGTCATGTTGGGCTTTCAGCCCGCAACTTGCTTTGGCAACATCTACTTGGGTTATGCTTTGGCAACATCTGCTTGGGAAATGTAATCTTCCCACAGGTTTATCGGGTGTGCCACTATCAAGACGAGAACCACTATAGCACTTAACGAACACAAGCGTCTGAAAATCAGACGCTTTCGGTTAATTTCGTGAGTTAAAAATGACTTGATTAGTGAACCCGATGGGATTCAAACCCATGACCTTCAGAACCGGAATCTGACGCTCTATTCAGCTAAGCTACGGGTCCTTTACGCTCTTTTCGCTGCACCTTTGCAGAGGTGCTTGTCCAAAAGCTTCTGCAAAGGTACGGCAAAAAGAACGAAACGCAAAATATTTGGACGGGAAAATTTTCACAAGCCGACTATAAGTCAAGCTCGATGCCCTTTCCGTCTACTTTCTTATACTTCTTTCCGTTCACGTCAATGTTGGAAGAATTCTTGGCATTGAACGTGTGGCCCTCAGACTGCACCTTGATGTTGTCCAACACCACGCCGTCTGTATAGTTCACCACGATGCCCTCCTTGGCATGGTTGATTTCCACGTCGCGTATCTGCACGTTGCTCACAGGCATCTCGGGCAAGCCATTGAAATAGGCGGCACGACGTGCGGTGCGGCAGATCACATGGTCAATGAAGATGTTGCGGAAGCAGGGAGTGGTCTCGTCGACCTTGTATTTCGCCACGTTCTTGTTCTTCGCCTCATCGCCGTCGGCAAGCGCCTCCACAGCCGACTTGCCGCCATAATAGAGGTCGAAGGTGATGGCGTCGGTCTGGATGTCAAACATGGAGGTGTTCTTGATATAGATGTTCTCCACCACACCGCCGCGTCCGCGGGCGCTCTTGAAGCGGAGGCCCACATCGGTGCCGAGGAACTGGCAGTCGCTCACGGCAATGTTCTTCACGCCGCCGCTCATCTCGCTGCCCACCACGAAGCCGCCATGGCCCTTGAACACGGTACAGCCATTGACAATCACGTTTTCACAAGGGATGCCACGCTTGCGGCCGTCGGCGTCCTTGCCGCTCTTGATGCAGATGCCGTCGTCGCCCACATCGAAAGTGGAGTTGACAATCAGGGCATTCTTGCACGACTCAAGGTCGATGCCGTCGCCGTTCTGCGCATAGGCGGGGTTGCGCACCTGGACCCCCTCGACGAGCACGTTCTGGCACATCAGCGGATGGAGGTTCCAGGCTGGGGAGTTCTGGAAAATCACGCCCTGGAGCCACACGTTCTTGCAGCCCACAAGGCTGATCATCACGGGACGGATGAAACGCTTGGCCTTGTTCCAGTCGTCATCGGTCTGGAGGAAGGGGACGTTCATGTTGGCAGAGTTGTCGGCAGCCAAGGCATACTTGTCGGGGAACCAGTAGTTGGGATTCTTCAGGGCGCCGCCACGTGAGGTGATGGCCTGCCACTGCGCGTCGGTCACCTTCTGGCGCTTCAGCGGACGCCAGTATTCGCCATTGCCGTCGATCACGCCCTGGCCGGTAATCGCCACATTGGTCAGTCCGACACCCGATACGGGCGACTGGCAGCGGCGGGTCTCAAGTCCCTCAAACGAGGTGTTGACGATGGGATAAAGGTCTGGGTCGGGCGAGAAAAGAATCACGGCTCCCATCTCCAAGTGCAGGTTGACATTGCTCTTCAACTGGATAGGACCGGTGAACCACACGCCCTGGGGCACCACAAGTTTGCCGCCGCCCATCTTCTCGAGTGCGGCGAAAGCCTTGGCAAAGGCCTCGGTGCACAGCGACGAGCCGTCGCCCACCGCCCCGAAATCCTTGAGGTTGACCTCATTGGCGGGAAATTGCGGAGTTGTCACCTTGTCCATCTTGAACGGAAGGCCCTCATAGAGCGCTCCATACTTGTCTTCGTTGCTTGCGCTCATGCCCATGGTCATCAGGCAAGCGAAAACGAGGCAGAAGATTTTTTTCATGTCTTTCGTTTATGTTTTAGTGATACAATTCGTTGTTCTTGTCTCTCCTTTATAATACGCACAGGGAGCAAAACCAACTGCAAAATTAATATATTTTTTCCATTTCTCTCACCACACCTTATATATAATATAGAGACAGGAAGACTGCCTTCTCTCATCCTCATCCGACATTGTGTCAAGGAAAGGAGCTTCATTTACTATTAAAAAGACAGTACCAAAGCCTTAAATATTGCCAATATGAGAAAATATTCTGCAAAATGCTTGCACTTTATCAATAAAAGATATACCTTTGCAGCACTGTAACTAAACGACACATTGAATGAGCAAATTAATACGACCAATAGATTATACCCAACTGCTTGACACCAAGCAGACCGAACAGGGTATCAAACTGATAAAAGACTTCTTCCAGCAGAACCTCTCCACGGAGTTGCGCCTGCGCCGTGTCACCGCCCCGTTGTTCGTCTTGAAGGGACTGGGCATCAACGATGACCTCAACGGTGTGGAGCGAGCCGTCACCTTCCCCATCAAGGATCTGGGCGACGCCAAGGCCGAGGTGGTGCACTCGCTCGCCAAGTGGAAGCGCCTGACCCTCGCCGAATACAATATCGAGCCGGGCTACGGCATCTATACCGACATGAACGCCATCCGCGCCGACGAGGAGCTGGACAATCTCCACTCGCTCTATGTCGACCAGTGGGACTGGGAGGCGGTCATCACCCGCGAGCAGCGCACCGTCGCCTTCCTCAAGAACATCGTGGAGCGCATCTACTCCGCCATCCGCCGCACGGAGTATCTGACCTGCGAGACCTATCCGCAGATCAAGCCCTTCCTGCCCGAAAAGATCCACTTCATCCACAGCGAGGAACTGCTCCAGATGTATCCCGACAAGACGCCCAAGGAGCGCGAGGACGCCATCTGCCGCAAGTATGGCGCCGTGTTCGTGATCGGCATCGGCGGAAAGCTCTCCGACGGCAAGAAGCACGACGGGCGCGCCCCCGACTACGACGACTGGTCGACGGTGGCCGAGAACGGCCTGGCCGGACTCAATGGCGATATCCTCATTTGGTATCCCGTGTTGGGCCATTCATTCGAGCTTTCCTCTATGGGCATCCGCGTGGACAAGGAGAGTCTGCTCCGGCAACTGAAGCTGGAAGGCGAGGAAGAGCGCGAGAAACTCTATTTCCACCGCCAGCTCCTCGACGGCAAGCTGCCGCTGAGCATCGGTGGCGGCATCGGACAGAGCCGTCTGTGCATGGTGATGCTCCACAAGGCGCACATCGGCGAGATTCAAGCCAGCATCTGGCCCGAGGACATGCGCAAGCAGTGTGCCGAGATGGGCATGCCGCTCATCTAAGACCGAGATTACATATTTTGCATATAAGGATAAGAAAGAGAGATGGGGAGATTTCCAACCAAGGAAAATCTCCCCATTCCATTTTGCCCTCCCTTCCCTCATATCCAGGAGTTCCGCAAACATCATTCTTTAAAAGACGTTAAAACATTCGGCAAACTTTTGGAGAATCAGAAATAAAACCATACCTTTGCACCCGCAAATCAGCAATGGTGTGTTAGTTCAGCTGGTTAGAATGCCTGCCTGTCACGCAGGAGGTCACGGGTTCGAGTCCCGTACACACCGCAAGAAACGCTTGTTCCATTTTTGGAGCGAGCGTTTCTTCGTTTTCCCCCCATTCCACTCTTTTGTACTATCCTACCCGCACCCTCGCAACAACAGAAAGCAGAATGCGGGCTGAAAGCCCAACACGAACATAGCCTGGGGCAACGCCCCAGGAACAAGTGAACAACATTTGCAAGGGCAAAAGAGTGAAGACTCTCTGAAAATCAATACTTTATGCGACAGTCTTGTTCTTTTGCCCCCATAGGGCGTGGTGTTGGCGATGCAAATTCCCGGGGCGACTGCCCCGGGCTAAGTTATAGCAGGACTTTCAGCCCTGCCGTAATTTTATGGCAGTAGTATTGTATCTTTACAGAAGATAGGCGGCATTCGGGAATAAAAACAAATGAATTTGTTTTGTATTCCACTCATTTGCACTATCTTTGCAATATCTTTCAACACTAAGCCTTGCCTTACGAGCCTAAGACAAGAAAAGAAGAACAACCGACAGACCAACCGTACAGACGAAAATGACAATCAAAAGACTAAAGGCCACACTTGTCGCCTTGTGTTTCATCGCGACCGCCATCGCTCTGCCCAACAACCACGTAACACGCTACGACGAGCAATGGGGCATGGAACAATGGCACATCACAAAAATGCTGCAGGACAAAAGAGGATTCATGTGGTTCTCCACATGGAACGGACTCACACGCTTCGACGGATACGAGTTTGTGTCGTTCAAGACCCATGCCGGCGACGGATGCCCCGCCACCTCCGACCGCGTGCGCGACATCATGCCTGCCCCAGGCGACAACATCTACTGCATGATTGACGAGCGGTGGTATCTCTTCAACCGACAGTCGGGCCGCTTCTCACCTGTTTCCGCCCGACAGAACAGCATCTTGGAGCGCCAGCACAACATCCAGTCTGTGCCCAAGAAGCGCTTTACCCAAGACGGAGAAATCATCAAGCGACAGAATCACGACCGGCAAGGAAATCTCTGGATTCTCACCGAACAAGCCATCATCAAGCAGGCCCACTACGAAATGCCCTGCCAAAACTTCTTCCAGCAGCGCCCCGCACAGGTAAGGTGCTTCTTTCTCGACCGGAACAAGAACTATTGGGTCACGACCAAGGACGACGAGACCGTGCGCATCTTTGGGGCTGACAACCGGCTGAAGGGCTACCTCACTCCGCTGGGCACCCTCTCCCCCACCTACGCCTCCTTCGGGTCGGCAGTCTATTCCGTCTGCCAACTCGCCGACGGCACCATTCTCCTCGGCACCAAGCCCGACGGCATCTTCTGCCTCACGCCGCAAAACGGCGGCAAGAGCTACAGCGTCAGCCACCAGTCGCTGGGCGATGTCAGAGCCAACTCGGTCTACGACATCCGCCAAGACGCCTATGGACGGGTATGGCTCGGCACCTTCGACGGCATCTTCTGCATGCCCCATGGCTATGGCCTCCCCCTCGCCGTCGCCCACACCGAAGGGTGGCGCGTGCGCTACATCCACATCTCCCGCGACAGAAAGGCCATCATGGCTGCCACCACCTACGGTCTCGCCATCGCCCCGCTGCCCGCAAGGGGCAAGGAGCTGTCCATCCCCTTCGTCATGCACCAGCGCGAGCCCGACCGCAAGGAGAGCCTGAGCAACAGCGCCACGATGGATCTCTGCGAGACGCCCGACGGACGGGTGTTCGTGAGCACGGAGAGCGGCGGCGTCAACGAGTTTGACATGAAGAACTGTTTCGACCCCGAAATCACGTTCAAGCACTACGACAAGACCACGGGACTCGACACCGACGTGATTCTGTCGCTGACCCTCGCCGGCCATGACCTGCTCATCGTGGGCGGCAATGTCATCTCCACCTTCGACCTGAGAAGCGGAGAAGTGAGAAACTACGGCAAGGCATTCTTCCACGAAGCCCACCAATACAGCGACGCCCATCCGCTCCAACTGCCCGACGGGCGATGGCTCTTCGGCATGCAGGAGGGGGCCTTCACGCTCCGCTCCAACGACCTGCTCACCGGCGGCTATGTGCCGCCCCTCGTCCTCACAGGCTATCAGATAGAGCGACAGCCGCGCGTGCTCTGCGCCGACCATCTCCAGGAGATCTCGCTCAACAGCCAGCAGCGCACCCTCACTCTCTCCTTCGCCGCCCTTGACCTGCGCGCACCCGAAGACATCAAATACGCCTTCCGCCTGCACAAGGACGATGACTGGACCTATATCAACAACAGCCACACCCTCACCCTGCCCGACCTGAAGCCCGGCGACTACACCCTCCAACTGCGCAGCACCAATGCCGACGGCACATGGACGGACAACACACGCACCATCCTCCTGCACGTGGAGCCACGGTTTGTGGAGACCGTCTGGGCACAGATTCTCGGTTTCCTCTTCCTGCTCGCCATCGTGCTCGGCGCCATCTATGCCTGGGTCACCATCCGCCGCACACGCCGCAAACAGCGGGAGACCCTCGCCGCATATCTCGCCCTGCTTGACAAGCACGGGGCGGCTGCAACCGACAGCCCGGAATCAGCACCGACTCCGACAAGCGAAGTGCCCGCCGAGGCGCCTCTTGACGAGGAGAACGAACGGCTGAAGCAACGGCTCATGCAGTTTGTCGAGGCCAACATGGGCAACTCGGAGGTGAGCATGGACGAGATGGCAAGCGCCGTGGCGATGTCGCGCTCGGTGCTCAACCGAAAAATCAAGAAGCTGACAGGCCTCTCCCCTGCCGAGTTCATGCGTGAGGCCCGCATCAAGCATGCCTGCCAACTGCTCCGCAACACAAGCAGTCCGGTGGCCGAAGTGGCATTTGCCTGCGGCTTCACCGACCCGAAATATTTCAGCAAGACCTTCAAGCAGATGGTGGGCACATCGCCCTCCAACTACCGCACCAATGGTATATAAACACGTCAAGGAGGGGCAAAAAACGGCATTCGACCCGTTTTCACCCCCTCCTTGGCTCATTTTTACCCTCTTCTTTCCCTTGTTTTAGCCTAATTTTGCACCATCCGAAACCGAAAGCGGAAACAATCAAAACTAAAACAAGATATGAACAAACTGATTTCCCTCTGTCTGACCATGGCCATGACCCTCGCCACCACCTCGGCACAAGCCATCAAGGTGCACACCATCGGCGACTCCACCATGCAGACCTACGACGAGAACAGCACCAACACCCGTGGTTGGGGCCAGTATTTACAACAATTTTTCAAGGGCGTCACGGTCAACAACCGTGGTAAGGCCGGCGCCAGCAGCAAGAGTTTCTACCGCGAGGCTGCCTTCTGGCAGAGTGTGAAGACACAGATGCAGCCCGGCGACTACGTGCTCATCCAGTTCTCCCACAACGACGAGAAAAACAACGGCATGGACGGCGACGAGCTGAAAGCCTACTACGAGAAGACGGGACAGACCGCCCTCGCCAGTTCCACAGACTACCGCGGCACCACCCCCTCGGGCACTTATAAGGAATATCTGAAGAAATATGTCAGCGAGACACGCGCGGCGGGATGCACCCCTATCCTGGTGGCGCCCATCTGCCGCATGTATTTCTCAGGCAACACCATCAACCGCACGGGGCAGCACGACCTCGGCGACAACTTCAAGAAACTCACGTCGACAGGTGTGATCGAGAACCAGAAGTTGCCCGCCTCCGACCATACCATGGACTATGTCTACCAGATGAAGCTCGTGGCTGAGGAGATGAACGTGCCATTCATCGACATGACCACCGCCACCAAGGAGCTCTACCTCAGCTATGGCAACGAGAAATGCCACAGCATCCTCGGCGACGGCAAGGGCAGCACCCACCTCGCCACCACCGGTGCCACCCTCATCGCCCGCCAGTGCGCCCAGCTGCTCAAGAAAGCGAACATCCTGAGCGACTATATTGTACTGCCCTCCGAACTGAGTGTATCGCCGGCAGAGGCAGACCTGGGCGAGGCTTACAAGGGACAGACGCTGACCAAGGAGTTCTCCCTGAGCGGTTTCTCCCTCACCCCGGCAGACGGCACCGTCAGCATCACTGCCAGCAAAGGCATCAGCGTGTCGACCGACAAGAAGACCTGGGCTTCTTCCGCCACCATCAACTATAGCGACGGCACACTCATCAGCAACTTTTACATGCAGCTCACGCTCACTGAGCCAGGAAAGCAAACGGCCACCATCACCATCAAGCAGGGCGACAAGACGATCAGCATACCCGTCACTGCCGCTGCCGTCAATCTGGAGGGTGGCACAGACGTGAAAGCCTACTGGCGACTGGAGAGCGACGACCAATGCACGTTGACCGGCCCTGCCACCATCGTGCCACAGACCTTTGAGGGCATGTATGTGCAGCGCTATGCCAACCCTAACGCCAACACGGTATGGCCCGAGTGGACAGGATTCGAAGCCTCCCGCAAGACACAGCGCGACCTCATCGTGGGCGACAACTGGCCCGAGGGGGAAATCGACGAGGTGTCGACCCGCTATATCCAGTTTGGCGTGACCGCCGCCGAAGGCACCGAACTCAAGGTCGACTCCATCGGCATGTTCGTGTGCGGATGCGGTGGCAACGGCATGCGCTGCAAGGTCTACTACTCCACCGAGGACAACTTTGCCAACCCGCAGAACATTTTCTTCCCGTCAAGCATGCCCGCCAACAACATGCTTGAGGTAAGCGCCCGTCCCATCGTCTCGCTCAAAGCCGGACAAACCTTGCTCGTGCGCGTCTATCCCTGGTATAACAACAAGGCCACCGGCAAGACCATCTGCCTGAGCGACGTGACCATCCACGGCAAGGCCATGGACGCCACCGGCATCTCGACCATCACAACCGACAACCGCCCCGCCCGCTGCTACAATCTCGCAGGCATGGAAGCGCCCCGCCCGACCAAGGGACTCTACATCAGAGGAAACAAGAAATATCTCGCTAAATAGCATCCGGAAACCAACTAAAACCAAAACCATATGCGAACCATCAAATCATTTCTGTGGCTTCTGCTTGCCCTTGTGACCAGCACGCCACTCCATGCCGACGACCTTTCCGTGACATGGCCCTTCGACAAGGGAGCGGAAAACGTCACGTCGGGCACCCCGTCCATAGCGGGGGCAGTATCCTATTCCAACATCCGGTTGGGCAGCTCGCTCGCCTATATCGACGCCAGAAAGACGGGCGACGTGACCCTGTCGCTCATCCAACCCAAGGTGAAGGCCAGCGACAACAAGGAGGAGAACACCGTGACCATCTCCCTGAAACTGAAAAAGGGACTGCGCTTCACCCCTCAACAACTCTCCTTCAACGCCAGCCGCTACGGCACCAATGGCGGTGCGCTCGACATCATCGCCTCCAGCGGCAGCAAGAACGCCACCATCGCCACAGCCTTCCGCCCCGCGAGAAACGACGCTTACGACAAGTGCAGCTATAGCCTCAGCGCGATAGGCGAGACCTCGGAAGAACTGAACATCAAGATTTACATCAAGAGTCTTGACACCAACAAGCAAGTGGGATTCGGCAACATCGTCATTACGGGTTCTGTCAGCGGCACCGCCGAGGCTGTGCCCTCCTACACCCTCACCACGAAAGTGAGCGACACAAAAGCCGGCACGGTGGTCGCCGACCCGGCCGCCGAAACGCTCGACGAGGACACACCCGTCACCCTCACCGCCACAGAGAACTTCGGCTACCACTTCGACCATTGGGCCGACGCCACTGGCGCCTCTGTCTCGAAGAAGAATCCCTATTCGTTCAACATCAGCGCCAACACCGACCTCACCGCCGTCTACACCGCCAAGAACGTGTATGCGCTCAACCTCTCCATGACCAACGGCGCCCTTGACAACAGCGTGACCGTCACCCCGACCGGACACATGGTCAACGGCACCCATTACTATGAGGACGGCACCGATGTGAAACTCACCACCCACAACAACAAGATTCTCACCTTCACCCACTGGGAAGACAACTCCACCTCGCCCGAACGCACCATCCGCATGGACAGCGAGAAGAACGTGGTGGCCAACTTCTCCGCCTGCGACTACATCGTGGCGTGGGACCTGCACGACACAAGCATCGGACAAGACCGCGCCGCCGACTATGCTTCGGAAAGCGAGAATGCCGGTCTGCTCCAGCTCCGCAACGCCGAAGGCGTGTCGAAAGGATGGCTCAGTTCGATGATGAGAGACAAGTGGAGTGCCCGCGTCTGGAAGAATCTTTCAGAGAAAAACTATTTCGAGATTTCCTTCTCCACCAAGGGATATTATAATATAAAGGTGGCCGCCGCCGTGGGCGACGACTTCAACGGACACTCTGTCGTCAACATGCAGGCTAGCAAGAACGGCACCGACTTCAAGACCATCGGCACCTACAACCTGCCCAACCGCGGTTGGGACGAACAGGAATTCTCCCTGCCTTCCGAGTTTGAGGGACAAGACAAAGTGCAAGTGCGCTTCATGCCCGACTTCGACTCTCCACTCACCGGTGTGACCTCCGACCTCGACGGCACCGCCGTGGCAGAGATTTTCGTCACTGCAGACAAGGAAACGCTCAACGACACCGAGGCTCCCCGCCTCGTATCCTCCATCCCCGCAGCCGACGAGAAGGGCGTTTCTTCCACAGGATCCATTATCCTCGTCTTCAACGAGCGCATCACCGCCACCACTGGCACAGCCACCCTCGACGGCGAGAACATCACTCCCGTCATCAGTGGCAAGACTGCCGTCTTTGCTTATAGCGGACTGAAATACAACACAGCCTACACCTTCACCCTCCCTGCCGGCCTCATCACCGACCGTAGCGGCAACGCCTTTGAGGGCTTGACCCTCCACTTCACGACCATGGAGCGCAAGCAACCCGAGCCACGCCTCTACGACGCCGTGGTGGCACAAGACGGAACGGGCGACTACAAGACCGTGCAAGAAGCCATCGACGCAGCCCCTGCCGGCCGCACCCAACCTTGGCTCATCTTCATCAAGAAGGGTGTCTACACTGGTCACCACGACATTCCTGAGTCCAAGCCCTATCTCCACTTCATCGGTCAGGGCCGCAACCTCGTGAGCATCTCCGACAACCGCTGTAGTGGAGGCGACAATGCCTATCCCGTCAGCACCGGCGCCACCCTCACCGCCAACTCAGACAACCTCTACTTCGAAGGCATTAACTTCGTCAACTCCTGGGGTGTGGAGAAGAACGGCGGTCCGCAGGCCCTCGCCCTCTTCACCGTCGGCGACCGTGTGGTGCTCAACAAAGTGGGCATGCTCTCCTATCAGGACACCTGGCTCACCACCACCAAGCTCAACCGACGCCACTACATCAAGGACAGTTTCATCGAGGGAGCCGTCGACTTCATCTACGGTCAAGGCAACGTGTTCTTCGACCACGACACCCTCAACATCGTGCGCAAGAGTGGCGGATGGATTGTTGCCCCCAACCATGGCACAGGCACCACTTGGGGCTACGTGTTCATGAACACCCTCATCACCGCTCCCGGCAAGCCTTCCGACACCAGCATTCTGTTGGGCCGTCCTTGGCACGACTATCCTATCACGGTGTTCATCAACACCCGTGCGGAAGTGAAAATACCCGCAGCCGGATGGGCGGACCACATGGGCGGACTGCCCAAGCTCTGGGCTGAGTACAACACGATGGACGGCAACGGCAACCCTGTTGACCTGTCGCACCGCATCACCGACTACTGGATTGAGGACGCCAACAAGAACAAGGTATGGGGCAAAAGCGAGAAGGCCGTGCTCACAGCCGAGGAAGCAGCCCAATACACGGTGAAGAACGTGCTCTCAGGCAACGACGCCTGGCAGCCTACCTTGCTCACCGAGGCATGCGACGCTCCGAAGGTGAACCAGGAGGGCAGACAGCTCTCATGGCAGGCGGTGCCTTACGCCATCTGCTATGTCGTGACGGTAGACGGAAACGTGGTGGGCTTCACCACTGACACGGAATACTCCATCCCTTCGTCTGTGGCCCTCACTCCTACCTCTAAATGTTCCGTTCAGGCGGCCAACGAATATGGCGGCCTCAGCGACGCCAGTATCGCCACCCCCACAGCCATCAGCAGCGTGGAGGCCGACAAGGCGAAGCACGACACATGGTACACCCTCAACGGACAGCGCACCAACCGCCTCCAAAACGGCATCTATGTCAGTACAGGCAAGAAGGTCATCAAAAGATAGCTAAACAGCACCTCTATATAGCCAAAACAGCCACCGCAAACCACAGCGTCAGCAGTCGCAACTTGGCTATTTTCCACCACAAGTGGCAGACCCAAGAAACAGGTCTGCCACTTTTTTATTTCCACAGACAAGGCATTTAGGAAAATTTGTGTTACCTTTGCGGAACTAAATCCAAAACATCATGAACGAATATATAGTATCGGCACGCAAATACCGCCCGATGACCTTCGATTCCGTGGTGGGACAAACAGCCCTCACCACGACCCTGAAGAATGCGGTGAAAAGCGGAAAGCTGGCTCATGCATACCTGTTCTGCGGTCCACGCGGAGTGGGCAAGACCACGTGTGCCCGCATCTTCGCCAAGGCCATCAACTGCCTTTCGCCCACAGCCGACGGTGAGGCGTGCAACGAGTGCGAGAGCTGCAAGGCTTTCAACGAGCAGCGCTCCTACAACATTTTCGAGCTCGACGCCGCCAGCAACAACAGTGTCGAGAGCATCAAACAACTGATGGAGCAGACCCGCATTCCGCCCCAGGTGGGACGCTACAAGGTGTTCATCATCGACGAGGTGCACATGCTCTCCACCGCAGCCTTCAACGCTTTCCTCAAGACCCTTGAGGAACCGCCAGCCCATGTGGTCTTCATCCTCGCCACTACCGAGAAGAACAAGATCTTGCCCACCATCCTCTCCCGTTGTCAGATATATGATTTCGAGCGGATGACCGTACAGGGCATCGTCAACCACCTGAAGATGGTGGCACAGAAAGAGGGCTTTACCTGCGAGGACGAGGCGCTCAACGTCATCGCCGAAAAGGCGGACGGCGGCATGCGCGACGCCCTCTCCATCTTCGACCAGGCAGCCAGCTTCTGCCAGGGCAACATCACCTATGCCAAAGTCATCGAGGATCTCAATGTGCTCGATGCCGACTACTATTTCCGCCTCGTGGACCTCTCTTTGGAAAACAAGGTGAGCGACGTGATGCTCCTGCTCAACGACGTCATCTCCAAAGGCTTCGACGCCGGCAACCTCGCTCTCGGTCTCGCCTCCCACATCCGCAATGTGCTCATGGCGAAAGACGCCAGCACCCTGCCCCTGCTCGAGGTGAGCGAGTCGCGCAAGCAGAAATATGAGGAACAGGCCCAGAAGTGCCCCACCCCGTTCCTCTACCGTGCCATGCAGATACTCAACCGCTGCGATGTGGAATACAAGCAGAGCAGCAACAAGCGTTTCCTCGTGGAGCTGACCCTCATCGAGGTGGCACAAATCACGCAGAAGGACGACACGGACGGGGCCAGTGCGGGGCGTCGCCCCAGAAGACTGAAAACCCTGTTCAAGCTTCTGGCTCTTTCAACCAAGTCTAAACCGGCTTCACAGGTGGCCGGGACTCCGGTGCAGCACACCTCTGTGCAGCAGAAAGCAGCCATCCCCAACCCTTCGACCACCACTGTCGCCTCTGGCGCATCCGCTCCTGCCCCGCAAACAGCCACCGATCCTGCCACAACAGTGCAGACCACTGATGATTCAGCGACCAAACCCGCACCGAAAGCCGCACCGGCAGCCAAGCTGAAAGGCATCGGCATGACCTTTGCCAATTTGCGGAAAGGCCCGAAAAGACGCGCTTACACCCAAGTCTTCGAAATCGAGAACAAGGACGAGGACAACAAATTCTCCCAAGCCCAGCTCGACCTGCAATGGCTTACCATGTGCAACCGCATGCCCCATGACATGATTGCCCTGGCGACGAGCATGAAGAATATGAAGCCCCGCATCCTCGAATTTCCCCAAATCGAGGTGGTGGTGAGCAACCAAATCCTGCTCGACCAGCTGCGCAGCATCAAGTCGCGCATCAAGGCCACCCTTGCCCGCGACCTGCACAACGGACAGATAGAACTCGACCTGCGCCTCGCCGAACCCGAAGAAATCGCCAAGATTCTCACTCCCGAGGAACTGCTCAAGGTCATTACCGAGGAAAATCCATCCATCGCCAAGTTGCGTGCCGCCCTCGATTTGGAACTCAACTGATTTCTAAGCGCAGATTAAAAAAGGCAAAAAGAAAAGTTTTTATTTTGTCCTTCAACCTATTTACATTAACTTTGCAAAATCGTTATGAGCCGTTGGACATATTTTTGGAACGTGATCAGTCACTACAAATACATCATTACGATAGTGATTGGCGTGCTCGTCGTGGGTTTCCTCGACGAGAACAGTTTCATGCAAAAAATCAAATACGAATTTGAGATCCGCGACTTGCAAGAGGAAATCAATAAATACAACGCCAGCTACGAGCGCGATGCCCGCCAGCTCCGCATGCTCAGGAGCAATCCGAAAAACATTGAGAAGATTGCCCGTGAGCGCTATTTCATGAAAGCGGACGACGAGGACATCTTCGTGCTCAGCGACGACGAACAACCCAACATACCCGATGAAGAATCCACAAAGTAAACTGCACGCCATCCTTTTCCTGCTCGGCGGCGTGCTGATGGTTGCCAGTGTGGGATGCTATGTGCTGCTTTTCCAGCAACGCATCACTTGCTGGACCTTTCTTGTAGGAGCAGTTCTGTTCACCACCATGCAAGCCATGCAGACCTATGAAGGCAGCAATTTCACCATCACCCGGCTCCGCCGTATCATGGCCTTTGCCGACATCTGCTTCCTGCTCTCCGGCCTGCTCATGGTCGACACCACCTATGGCTTTCTCGCCTCCGTGTTCAACAACTATATAGACTATTACAACTACGTGTACAACAAGTGGGTGCTCCTGTTGCTCATCGCAGCCATCCTCGAGCTATATTCCTCCCACCGCATTTCTTCCGAATTGAAAAAGGAGAGAAATTAAATAAAAAATGATAAAAGAAACCCATGTAGTTTTAAATAGACTGAAAACTTTTCCGTACCTCGGCAATACATTGTACTTTTGTAAAGCTGATTAAGAAATAGCAGAACACAATATGAATAAGATATTATACGCCTTCCTTACCGTTATGGCGCTCGCTTCTTGCGCCAACCAATACAACATCCAGGGAACATCCAACGTGTCGACACTCGATGGCAGGATGCTCTATCTGAAAGTTCTCAAGAACAATGAACTCAAGAACATCGACTCTTGCGAGGTGGTTCATGGGCAGTTCTCGTTCAACGGAACCACAGACTCGGTGAGAATGGCCAATATCTATATGGACGACGAGAGCGTCATGCCCGTGGTGCTCGAGAGCGGAACCATCAACATCAAGCTCGACAACACGCAGCAGACCATCAGCGGTACGCCGCTCAACGACAAGCTCTTCAAGTTCATGAAGAAGTATGACCAGCTGCAAAACCAGAACGCCGAGCTCGTCCACAAGCACGACCAAGCCATCATGGACGGAAAAGACATGGCAACCGTCAACGAGCAGCTCGCTGCCGAAGCGGCAAGCATCGACCAGAAGCTCGATGACCTTGTGACCTCGTTCATCACCGAAAACTTCGACAATGTGCTCGGCCCCGGCATCTTCATGATGATGACCGCCGATTTCCAATACCCCGAACTCACCCCATGGATCGAGGACATCATGAGCAAGGCCACCGACACCTTCAAGAACGACCCTTACGTCAAGGAATATATGGAAGCGGCACAGAAAATACAAAATATGCAGAACGGACTCGCCCAGCCCGACATGCCTCAGCAGCCGGCGCCACAGCCCGACCAACAAGCCGCTCCACAAGATGCCCAGCAAGCACCGCCAACTCCCAACGAGATGGCACAGCCCGCTGAGCCAAGCAAGGAATAAAACACACAAGACAATAACATGAGAACGTTAATATCTGGCGCTGTCATTGTCAACGAAGAACGACAATACAGAGCCGACTTGGTCATCGAAGACGACCGCATCGCAGATATTATCAAGGACAACAACACGCCCCGTGACAACTACGACCTTGTCGTGGATGCCACGGGGTGCTTCATATTGCCCGGAGTGATAGACGAACACGTGCATTTCCGCGAGCCGGGACTGACCGGAAAAGCCGACATCGAAAGTGAGAGCCGTGCCGCCGCCTATGGTGGCGTGACCTCCTATTTCGACATGCCCAACACCAAGCCACAGACCACCACACCTGAAGCATGGAACGACAAGCGCAAACTCGGACAGGAGAAGAGCCACGTGAACTACGCCTTCTTCTATGGCGCCACCAACGACAATGTCGACACGTTTCAGACACTGGACAGGAGACATCTGCCCGGCATCAAACTCTTCATGGGTTCGTCGACCGGCAACATGCTCGTGGACAAGCCCGAAGCACTGAAAAACATCTTTGCCTCTGCCGGAAAAGAGCTGATGGCCCACTGCGAGGACACCGACGAGATCAACCGCAACATGGCGGAAGCCAAGGCGAAATATGGCGAGGATCCCGACGTAATCCACCATCCGGAAATCCGTTCCGAACAGGCTTGCTACGACTCTTCGGCTTTAGCCGTATCGCTGGCGAAAGCCAACGGCACCCATTTCCACCTTGCCCATGTGTCCACCGCCCGTGAACTCCAACTGATTCCCGCCATCCCGGAGCAGGATATGGCAGAAGGAAAGTTCCCCAACATCACCGCCGAAGCCGTCGTGGCACACTTGATGTTCTGCGACGAGGACTATAAACGCTTGGGCACCCGCATCAAGTGCAACCCTTCCATCAAGACCCGCACCGACCGTGACGCGCTCCGCCAAGCATTGACCGACGGCCGCATCGCCTGCATCGGCACCGACCACGCCCCCCATCAGCTCAAGGACAAAGAGGGCGGATGCGCCAAAGCCGCCTCGGGAATGCCCATGTTGCAGTTCTCGCTCGTCTCGATGCTCGAGCTTGTAGACGAAGGCGTGATGCCCCTGACCCGCGTGCCCCGACTGATGAGCCACAATCCCGCCCTGCTTTTCAAGGTCAGCGAGAGGGGCTTCATCCGTCCCGGATTCAAGGCCGACCTTGCCATCGTGCGCCCCAACGCGCCGTGGACCGTTGACCAAGACTGCATCCAGAGCAAATGTAAATGGAGCCCGCTGGAGGGCCATACCTTCCACTGGCGTGTGGAGCACACCTTCTGCAACGGACAGCATATATATAATAAAGGTGTGTTCGACGCGCAAAGCCGAGGCGAAGAAATCGAATTCTCATGAGAAAAACGCTCACATACGATATCGAGGAGATAGAGCCATACATCAACTGGCTCTATTTCTACCATGCGTGGGGACTGAGTGGAAAGCCGCAGGAGGCGAAGGACAAGATGAAAGCGGAGGCGGAAGTCATGCTCAAGTCGTTCAGCCAGAAATATAAGACCAAGGCCGTGTTCCTGCTTGCCGACGCCAACAGCGACGGCGACGACATCCTGCTGAATGGCACCCGACTGCCCATGCTCCGCCAACAGCGTCCCTCCCGTCCGGGCGAACCCAACCTCTGCCTCGCCGACTTCGTGCGCCCGCTATCTTCCGGCATCAAGGACCGCATGGGAGCCTTTGCCACCACCGTGGACATCCGGATGGAGACAGAATATGAGTCCGACCCCTATCAGCGCATGCTCGCACAGACCCTCGCCGACCGACTCGCCGAGGCGACTGTCGAGAAGATGCACCAGGAAGTGCGTACCCACTGGTGGGGCTATGCGCCCGACGAGCATCTCACCATGAAGGAACTGCTGGAAGAGCGTTTCCAGGGCATCCGCCCCGCTGTGGGCTACCCCTCGATGCCCGACACAAGCGTCAACTTCCTGCTGTCCACCCTGCTCGACATGCCGGAGATAGGCATCCGCCTGACCAACGTGGGCGCCATGAAGCCCCATGCCTCCGTGTCGGGACTGATGTTCTCCCACCCCAAGGCCCATTATTTCGACCTTGGGCCCATCGGCGAAGACCAGCTCCGCGACTATGCCCACAGACGGGGAGTGCCCGTGGAACTGATGCGGCGCTACCTCGCCTCCCATCTTGAATGACCCTCACAACACGACAATGATTGCAAGAATATTCATTCCCATCCTATTGATAATCGTCCTCACCGACCTGCATGTGGACTACCATTTCTTCCGGAAGAAATACCGCCACCAAGGTTGGAAGCGACTGCTCTGGGGCTTGCCCGGCATCGGCATGGTGGTCTACACCATTGCCCTCGCCTCCATCAAGAGTTTCGCCCCGGAGGACATCACGTGGCTCAATATCTACCTCTTCCTTTTGGGTGCCTACGTCCTCCCCAAATTTCTGTTCGTGGCTTGCTCCACGGCGGGCATGATCTGGCAAAGACTGCGCCACACCGACACCAACTATGGCAATGCGGCAGGAGCGGTGCTCGCCGTGCTGTGCTTTGTCATCCTGGTCTACGGCACCACCCTCGGCTTCCACAAGTTGAACGTGCGCCATGTAGACCTCTATTTCCCCGATCTGCCCGAAGCCTTCGACGGCTACAAGATTGTGCATTTCTCCGATGCCCATGTGGGTGCCTTCGACGGATGGCGCATGCGCTATCTGAAACGTGATGTCGACAGCATCAATGCCCAGCATGCCGATGCCGTGGTCTTCACGGGCGACCTGCAAAACATGCGCCCGCACGAAATCGCCCCATGTGCCGACGTGCTCCGCCGCATCAAAGCCAAAGACGGCGTCTACACCATCCTCGGCAACCACGACTATGCCGACTATGCCAAGGTGGACACGCCCACCCAGCGCGTCTACGAGGCACAAACCCGACAGGCGGAACGCAAGCTCGGATGGCAACTGCTCCTCAATGAGCACCGCACGCTTCACCGCGGCAGCGACTCGCTGGTGATTGCCGGTGAGGAGAACGACGGCTTGCCGCCCTTCCCGTCGAAAGCCAATCTGCGCCAGACACTGGCCGGCGTAAGCGCCGGTTCGTTTGTCGTCATGCTCCAGCACGACCCCACCGCCTGGCACCGCCACATCCTACCCGGCAGCCAAGCCCAGCTCACCCTGAGCGGCCACACCCACAATGCCCAGTTCAGTCTGCTCAAGTGGTCGCCCTCGAGCCTCATCTATAAAGAGAGCTACGGACTCTATCTCCACGGTTCTCGCGCCCTCTACGTCACTTCTGGCATCGGCGGCTTCGTGCCGTTCCGCTTCGGCGCCAGTGCCGAGATAGCCGTCATCACCCTTCACAAACAGAAAACCACACAGCAATGAAATATCTCTATCGCATTTACCAACTGTTCATCGCCCTCCCCATCATCCTCGTCGCCACCATCGTGACGGCCATCTCTGTCATCATCGGCTGCGCCATCGGCAACGGCCACTTCTGGGGCTACTATCCAGGCAAGTGGTGGTCGCAGGTCATCGTCCGTATCCTGCTGCTGCCCGTCAAGGTAGAGGGCAGAGAGCATCTCGACCCTAAGCAGAGCTATGTCTTCGTGAGCAACCATCAGGGAGCCTTCGACATCTTCCTCATCTACGGCTATCTGAGCCGCAACTTCAAGTGGATGATGAAGCGCCAGTTGCGCAACATCCCCCTCGTGGGCAAGGCTTGCGAGGCGTCTCACCAGATATTCGTCGACAAGCGCGGTCCGAGCAAGATCAAGGAGACCTATGACAAAGCCCGCGCCACCCTGCGTGGCGGCATGTCGGTGGTGGTGTTCCCCGAGGGCGCACGCACCTTCACGGGCCACATGGGCGTGTTCCGCCGTGGAGCCTTCATGCTCGCCGACGAGATACAGTTGCCCGTGGTGCCGCTCACCATCAACGGCTCCTTCAACGTGATGCCCCGCATGCGCGACATGAAATGGGTGTTGTGGCATCCGCTCAAACTGACCATCCACCAGCCCATTCCGCCCAAGGGCAAGGGCCTGGAGGCGGAAAAGGCGACCATGAAAGAGGCCTACGAGGTTGTGATGTCGGGACTCGACACCGAATATCAAGGCTACGTGGAAAACCCAGACCAGTAGACCACGAACATTACAGAGTGTTAATGTGACGGCAAAAGGACAGAATATTTTTTGTTTTGTCTTCCTTTTGCATTAACTTTGCAGACGATTAAAAAAGAAAAGACCATGAGTGACAGCATTGTTATCATTCCGACATACAATGAGAAAGAGAACGCGGAGAAAATCATTCGTGCCGTGTTCGGACTGGAAAAGAAGTTTGACATACTGATTATCGATGACGGAAGTCCCGATGGAACAGCCGACATCGTGAAACGACTGATAGACACTGAGTTTGCCGACCGCCTGCATATCATCGAGCGTGAGGGCAAGCTCGGATTGGGCACCGCCTATATCCGCGGATTCAAATGGGCGCTCGACAAGGGCTACGACTACATCTTTGAGATGGACGCCGACTTCAGCCACGACCCCAACGACCTGCCGCGCCTCTACGCCGCCTGCCACGACGAGGGCGCCGACCTTGCCATCGGCTCACGCTATGTGACGGGTGTCAACGTGGTCAACTGGCCTATCGGCCGCGTGCTGATGAGCTATTTCGCCTCGCAGTATGTGCGCATGGTGACAGGTTTCGACGTGCACGACACCACCGCCGGCTTCGTGTGCTACAAGCGTCAGGTGCTCGAGACCATTCCGCTCGACGACATCCGTTTCAAGGGTTATGCTTTCCAGATCGAGATGAAGTTCACCGCCTACAAGATAGGCTTCAAGATCAAGGAGGTGCCCGTCATCTTCGTCAATCGCCGCGAGGGCACCAGCAAGATGAGTGGTGGCATTTTCGGCGAAGCCTTCTTCGGCGTGATGCGCCTCAGGTGGGACGGATGGTTTAAGAAGTACCCCAAGAAGAAATGAAAATACAAGACACCACGACCCTATACGCCCACCTGCCACAGGTGGGCGCACTTACAAAAGTCTTGAAGGATGACACCGCGCAGACGGTCTTCCTTCAGGGCTTGTTGGCTTCATCCGCCCCTGTCCTTTTCTCCGCCATCGCCCCGCAAGTCAGCCGGACTCTGGTCTTTGTTTTGCAGGATGCCGACGAAGCCGGCTATTTCTACCACGACCTCACCCAGACCCTGGGCACCAACCAAGTGTTTTTCTATCCCTCGTCCTACCGCCGCGCCGTGAAATACGGACAGCGCGACGCCGCCAACGAGATATTGCGCACCGAGGTGCTAAGCAAGATAGCCCAGCACGCCGGAGGCTATCTCTATGTGGTGACCTGCCCCGAAGCGCTGAGCGAGCTGGTGGTGTCGAAGACCCGGCTCGACGAGCGCACCATCGCGCTCAAGGCGGGACAGACGATAGACATCGTCGACCTGGAGAAAAAGTTGCGCGACCTGGGGTTCCAGGAGACCGACTATGTGTATGAGCCGGGGCAGTTTGCCGTGCGCGGCAGCATCATCGACGTCTATTCCTACAGCTCCGAGTTCCCGTTCCGCCTCGACTTCTTCGGCGACGAGATTGACACCATCCGCACCTTCGAGGTGCAGACCCAACTCTCGAAAGACAAGCGCGAGGAGGTGGAGATAGTGCCGGAACTTGCCAAGATGACGGAAGAGAAGATGCCCTTCACCCGCTTTCTGCCCGACGACACCATCTTTGTGGTCAAGGATCTCACCTATATCCACGATGCCGTGGACCGCATCTATCAAGACGGCTTTTCCTCACAGGCACTGACCGAACGGCTGGAGAGCGCCACAGAGATGGAACAGCAGGAAATCATGCGGGAGATGAAACGCGAGAGCCAGCTCGTCAGCGCCTCGACACTGATGGAGGGCATGGCGGGATTCCGCCGCATGGAGTTCGGCCACGCCCCGACAGGCACGCCGAGCGCCACCATCCACTTCAACATTTCTCCCCAGCCACTGTTCCACAAGAACTTCGAATTGCTGGAGAAATCGCTCGAAGACTACCTTCTCATGGGCTACAAACTCTATATTTTCGCCGACAGCGAGAAGCAGAATCTGCGGCTCAAGGACATCTTCACCGAACTGGCGGAGCAGCAGAAACGGCAGCCCATCGAGTTCATCCCCGTGGACAAGACGCTCCACGAGGGATTCGCCGACAACGACCTGCGTGTGTGTTTCTTCACCGACCACCAGATTTTCGACCGCTTCCACAAATACAGTCTCCGCTCCGACGGCGCGCGCGCCGGCAAGATGGCGCTCTCGATGAAGGAGCTGCAAGAGCTTGACCCGGGCGACTATCTCGTGCACGTGGACTTCGGTATCGGCAAGTTCGGCGGTTTGGTGCGTGTGCCCACGGGCGACTCCTACCAGGAGATGATACGCATCATCTATCAGAACAACGACATTGTGGATGTGTCTATCCACTCGCTCTACAAGATATCTAAATACCGCAACAATGGCGCGGGCGACACTCCCCGGCTGAGCACCCTCGGCACGGGAGCATGGGAACGGCTGAAGGAGCGCACGAAGAAGAAAATCAAGGACATCGCGCGCGACCTCATCAAGCTCTATGCCAAGCGTCGCCACGAGAAGGGATTTGCCTTCAGCCACGACTCGTTCATGCAGCACGAGCTGGAAGCAAGCTTCCTCTATGAGGACACCCCCGACCAGATGAAGGCCACACAGGACGTGAAGGCCGACATGGAACAGGCGAAGCCGATGGACCGCCTGGTGTGCGGCGACGTGGGCTTCGGCAAGACAGAGGTGGCGATACGCTCGGCGTTCAAGGCGGCCTGCGACAGCAAGCAGGTGGCAGTGCTCGTGCCCACCACCGTGCTCGCCTACCAGCACTACCAAACCTTCAGCAAGCGCCTGAAGGATTTCCCCGTGCGCGTGGACTATCTCTCGCGTGCCCGCACCGCCAAGCAGACGCGTGAGGTGCTGGCAGACCTCAAGGCGGACAAGATAGACATCCTCATCGGCACCCACAAACTGCTCGGCAAGACCGTGGAATGGCACGATCTCGGACTGCTCATCATCGACGAGGAGCAGAAGTTCGGAGTTTCCACGAAAGAGAAACTGCGCAAGTTGAAGACCAACATCGACACGCTCACCATGTCTGCCACCCCCATTCCGCGCACCCTGCAGTTCTCGCTCATGGGTGCCCGCGACATGAGCATCATCCGCACGCCACCCCCAAACCGCTACCCCATCCAGACGGTGCTCCAGACGTTCAGCAGCGAGGTCATCGCCGACGCCATCAACTTCGAGATGAGCCGCAACGGACAGGTCTACTTTGTCAACGACCGCATCAACAACCTGCAGGCGCTCGCCGACCTCATCCACAAGTATGTGCCCGATGCGCGTGTGGCGATTGGCCATGGACAGATGCCGCCCGAGGAGCTGGAAAAGATTCTGATGGGCTTCATGAACTACGACTACGACGTGCTGCTCTCGACCACCATCGTGGAGAACGGCATCGACATATCCAACGCCAACACCATCATCATCAACGACGCCCACCGCTTCGGACTGAGCGACCTGCACCAGATGCGCGGCCGTGTGGGACGCAGCAACCGCAAGGCCTTCTGCTATCTGCTGGCGCCGCCCAAGTCGGTGCTCACCCCCGAGGCACGCCGCCGCTTGGAGGCACTGGAGAATTTCTCGGAACTGGGCAGCGGATTCAACCTTGCCATGCAGGATCTCGACATCCGCGGTGCGGGCAACCTGCTCGGCGCCGAACAGAGCGGATTCATGGAGGACTTGGGCTATGAGACCTACCAGAAGATTCTCAACCAGGCGGTCACCGAACTGAAAAACGACGAGTTTGCCGACCTCTACGCCTCACAAATGGCGGAAGGACAGGATATCTCGGGCGACGAGTTTGTGGAGGACTGTGCCCTGGAGAGCGACTTGGAGATGTATTTCCCCGACAACTATGTGCCGGGCAGCAGCGAGCGCATGCTGCTCTACCGCGAGCTGGACAGCATCGAGGACGAGGCTTCTCTCGAGGCCTACCGCCAACGGTTGGTCGACCGGTTCGGTCCGGTGCCCCGTCAAGGCGAGGAACTGCTGCGCGTGGTGTTGCTCCGCAAGCTCGGCAAGCGGTTGGGATGCGAGAAGCTGCAGCTCAAGCAGGGCAGAATGCAGATGCACCTAGTGGCCAACCAGCAGAGTGCCTACTACAAGAGCCGTGCCTTCGACCGCATCATCAACTATGCCACCCGCCATCCGCGCGAGTGCCTGCTCAAGCCCGTAGGCGGAAAGCCTGTGCTGATGGTGAAGCCCGTGAAGAGCGTGGCGGATGCCGTGGCGATATTGAAAGACATCGAGAAGTCGGAATAAAATTGTCAAGAAAGTTCACATGGCGGTCGCGTAGTCTGCCGTTTCTTTACCGTTACTCTGCCATTAACGGGTGCTTAGTGTGCCACTAACGCCTCGTTAATGGCAGAGTAACGCATTTTTCACTGCGGTGAAAATCCCGCAATACCGCTTTCCGCAAAAACACAGGGAGTTTGCGAGGGTCAAGCCGCCCGCTGTTTTCTTTTGGGAGCCGACGTATCTATCGTTTTTTGTAAACTTATTTCCTACCAACCGACCTATTATTCCCTTACTTTAGAAAGAAAATTTAGACAAACAAGCCAGCCTTTTATTTTGCATTGTCAGGAGAATAGCGTAACTTTGCAAGCGCAATGGTTCACTACTGAAGTGATCAAAAGGGAATCGGGTGAGAATCCTGAGCAGTCCCGCTGCTGTAAGTTGTCCTTTGACGAGACGAACACGAAGCCACTACACCTTGTTGGGAAGGCGTTCGCACTCGGACAGCGAGCCAGAAGACCTGCCATTGGCACGTGCCGTGCTACACCGCCCCGAGGATTGGGCAAGCATGGTTTCCATCTCACATCGCATCTATGCTGACACTACTCGTAGATTCACTCATCACCCTCTCCACCGTGGTATGTGTAGGAGAGAAACCGCACTATCTCACGCCCTCCCAACAGTTGGCTGGCGAGCAGTTGCACAATCTCTCCACCTCGTCGGTGGCAGACGCCCTGAAATATTTCTCCGGCGTGCAGATTAAAGACTATGGCGGACTGGGCGGACTGAAGACGGTCAACGTGCGGTCGCTCGGCTCGCAACACGTGGGCGTGTATCTCGACGGCATCCGCATCACCAATGCCCAGAACGGGCAGGTGGACTTGGGCAAGTATTCGCTGTCGAACATGGAGTCGGTGTCGCTCTACAATGCCAACAAAAACGAGCGTCTGCAGTCAGCGTCAGAGTATGCCTCGGCAGCCACCGTCTATATGCAGACCCGACGCCCCGACCGCACCACCCTCCAAGCGGAGTATGGCAACGGCTCGTTCGGACTGAACAAGGCGAAGCTCTACGCCTCGCTGAAAGGGTTGGCATTCATCGATGCCGAATGGCAACACTCCGACGGCGACTATAAGTTCCGCTTCCGCTCGGCATCGGAAGACACTACCGGCGTGCGCCACAACTCCGACATCCGCTTCTACCGCATCGAGGCGGCAGCCTTCCACAAGGGACTGTCCACCCATGTATACTACTATAACTCTGTGCGTGGACTGCCCGGTCCGGTGGTGCGACGGCTCTCCGACCAGTGGGACTCCACCGACCGGCAATGGGACCAGAACTTTTTCGCCCAGGCAAGCTACAAGAAGCTGTGGCAGGACTTCGGTCTGAAGGCCAACCTGAAATATGCCTACGACTATCTGCACTATGTGCAGGATCCGAAGACCAACGCTGCCGCCATGTATTGCAACAACCACTATGCCCAGCAAGACCTCTACGGATCGGTGGCGGGATCGTACAACACGCGGTGGCTCTCCGTCACCGCCTCGACCGACCTGCGCTGGACCGACCTCAACTGCGATGTCTACGGTTTCCACTATGTCTACCGCCTCGACTCCAAGAGTCTGCTCTCCGCCATCGCCTCCTGGCATGGACTGGAAGCCAACGTGGCGCTGCTCTACACCCACACGGCAGACCACACACGCGGCGGAGCACAACCGCTGAGCAAGTTCTCGCCCATGTTTCTCGCCAGCTATAAATGGCGCAACTGGGTGGCACGCGCCTATCACAAGCGCATCTTCCGCGCGCCGACCCTCAACGACCTCTACTACACGTTGGTGGGCAACACGCGGCTACGGCCGGAATACACCTCGCAATGGGATGCCGGCGTGGACTACCGCAGCACGCACCTGCACCTGGCGGTGGACGCCTACTACAACCGCATCACCGACAAGATAGTGGCCATCCCAATGAAGAGCCAGTTCCGCTGGTCGATGGTCAACTTCGGGCAAGTGAGGTCACTGGGACTGTCGCTCTCCGGCGGCTATGAGGGACAGTGGCGGAAATGGTCGCTGACCACCAACGCCAACTACACCTGCCAGCAAGACCGCGACTTCACCACTCCGGGCACACCCGAATACAAGAACTATGTGCCCTACTCACCGCTCCACTCGGGGTCGCTCATCGTCGACCTGGGCTACGACGGCTACTCGCTCTGCGCGTCGATGCTCTATACGGGCGAGCGTTTTGCCCTCATCTCCAACAACTCGGACGACCTGCTCTCCGACTGGTATACGGTGGACTTGAAACTCAACAAGCGGTTCAAGATAGGCCAGCAGGCCTTGCAGACCACCATCGAGTGTAACAACGTGACCGACTCCCGGCACGAGGTAGTGAAACGCTATCCGATGCCAGGACGCAACTTCAAGTTCTCCATCAGATATGAATTTTAGACACCTGTTATATATAGCCCTCGTCGCCGGACTGTCGGCGTGCTCGCTGCAGCCCGACGACGACATGCCCACCACCGCACCTACGCAGACCGACGACCGGCTGCTGGTGCTCTGCGAGGGGCTGTGGGGACTGGACAACTCCACCATCTCCTACATCGACCGGGGCACGCTGACCAACAAATGGTATCAGCAGTGCAATCCCGGACAGCACCTGGGCGACACGGGCAACGACCTCATCCTCGCCAACGACACGCTGATAGCCATCTCTGTGAACTGGTCGAACATCATCCAGTATATCCACCCCGACGGCACAGCCATCACCGCCACCGAGGACATCCCCAACAACCGCTGCCTCACCACCGACGGCAAGGGTTATCTCTACTGCACCTCATACGCCCGAAACGGCTATGTGGCGAAGATTGACCTCACGACCAAGCAAGTAGTGGCAACGTGTGATGTGGGTTATGAGCCAGACGGCATCGTCTATTATGAGGGCAAGCTCTTCATTGCCAACACGGGAGGCTACGCCTTTGAGGCAGAACACGGCTACGAGCAGACCATCTCGGTGGTGGACGCCGAGAGCATGCGGGAACTGAAGCGCATAGACACGGGCTGCCCCAATCTCTATGGACGGATGTCGCAGAACGGGCAGTTTCTGTGCATCAACTCGCGTGGCGACGGCAAGGAGCACCCGGAGAAGTCCATCGTGCTCAACATGGCGAGCGAGGAGTTTCAAGTCTACGACTTCCCCACCACCTACAGCTGCGCCTACAACGGCAAGTTTTACACCATCGGTGCGGCGGACAACAACGATGACAACGTAGCCACCTATTCCATCCACACCATCTCCCTGCCCTCGCTGAAAGCGGTAGAAGGACTGGAGGAATATGCCGCCGCAGAACCTGTCATCAAGCAGATGCAAACACCCTACGGCATCTATATCTCGCCCTATTCGGGCCATCTCTATGTGGCAGACGCCCGCGGCAACTCCACCAACGGCTATGTCTATGAATTTGACACCGCCGGCAAGCAGCTGAACTGCTACAAGCTCCGCGGACTCAACCCCGGACACTTCCTGGCGTTGCCAGCCGGACAAAACGGACCAAACACATTATCAACCATAAAAAATAAATGAGTATGAAGAAACATCTACTTCTTATCGCCACAGCCCTGCTGACGCTGTCGGGACACGCCAATGCCGCCGACAATGAAGGTCAGAAGAATGCCGTGTGCGTGAGCCTGAAGTCGGGACAGACTGAGTTTGTGGCTTTCACCTCGAAACCGCAAATCAAGGCCGACGGAGGCAAACTCTACGTGGTGTCGACCGATGACCAGCAACAACTGCTCATCGCCGACCTGAGCAACGTGGAGAAAATCACCGCCACCAGCCATGACTTCACCGCCATCGGCAAAGTGACTGTCGAGGGCAACACCACCGAGGAGATCTTTGACCTCAGCGGCAAGCGCGTGACCGAGATTATCCCCGGCCACATCTACATCATCAAAGTTAACGGACAAACTAAAAAAGTAAGAAAATGAAAAAGATTATACTCGCATCCCTCCTTGCCCTGCCTTTGGCAGCCAGCGCACAGTCAGCCTTCACCATAGACAACAACGGCAAGAAGTATTCTTTCCCCATCACATCGACTATCACCGTCACTGACGAGACTCCTTCAAACCTCGTGGAGGCTCCTGTCTACAAGACAAACATGAAGACGGTACAACTCTTCGGCTCTGCCACCGGCTTCAAATTCCCCGACATGAAACTGGTGAGCGACTATGTTTGGGCTGGCAAACTGATGCCCGCTGAGAACAAGGGATTCAAGTTCAGCATCGTTTCCAAGACCAACGGTGACGTCTACTTCGGCCCTGCCAACGATGCCACCGATCTCAATGTCACCGCCTTCGGCACAGCCGTACAGGGCAGCAACAAATTCTACAACTTTGAGAAAGGCTACGAGCAGGATTCCGTACTCGTGACTTTCGACGAGCGTAGCGGTCAGTTTTGCATTTTCGGTCTGAAGAAGGCTGAAGTGGATGATCCAACCACACTGACGACAATCAACTTCGACAGCGACTATTGGACAGCACTCATCGACTCCAAAGAATATGGAGGCAAGTTGCTTTATGGAGAAAGTGGTTATGGTTTCGGCACTGATGAGACCGTATATGAATGGACAGACACCGACACTCAACTCCACTCAAAACTCAACGAAGGGTCATGGGGCACCGCTTTCTGGAGTGGTGGTGTGGCTGTGAGCAACTATCATTGTGACATAAAAGATGGTGGTTCTACCACACAGCTTTCCATTCCTACAGACCTGAAAGCACACTCTGGCAGCAACTTCCTTGTAGCTTCTGGCTATAATGACATCTGGGGCGGTGGCATGGGTGACTGCCGTGCCATCATCGACTTCAAAGACGGCAAGGCAAGAAAGATAAAAGGTCTTTGGGCTACCAACACTTGTTATTTCATCAACGCTCTCAACGAGGGAAACGGAACAGGCACGGCTACTGCCGACACTTATGTGGACGCTGTGTTTGAAGGATTCGACAGCAACGGCAATTCCACAGGAACTGTCAAATTCAGATTGCAAGATGGACTCACCCCTGTCAAGGAGTGGAAATATGTAGATCTCTCAAAACTGGGCAAAATCAACACATTGAAAATCAACTATGAAGGGTCTTCTGACCAAATCAATTCTTATGGTCTCTCCGCCCCTTCCTATATCGCCATTGACGACATTGAAATCTACAAGTAAATGAGATTCAGCTTATCCCTTATCACCTTCACATGTTGCGTCGCGCTCCATGCGCAGACGCAGCATGTGGAGGTGATTGAGTTTCATCCCGCACCGGGACAGTTTGTCAATGTCTATCCCAAAACCGACGCAAACACCACACAAGAAGAGGCTTGCCGACTCTGCACAGAGCAGTTGGAAGACAACAGCGTCATCTCTCTTGGCACCTATGGCGGCTATGTCACCGTGAAGTTTGACCACCCCATCCAAAACAAGCCGGGGTCCGACCTCCGCATCACCGGCAACGGAACCTATAGAGAGGGCAACACCCTGGGGGGCTCCTTCGAGCCGGGCATTGTCTATGTGGGCGTGGGCGACGATGTGAAGACCTGCAAATGGTATGAGTTGGCAGGGTCGGAATACTACACTACCGAAGTGCACGACTTCTCCATCACCTATCACAAGCCCACTGCCGAGAGCGGACCGCACACCATTCCCTATTCCGTCTATGACAACTATCTGAAATGGAACTGCTCATGGACGGACAAAGACGGTGTGAAACGCGACTCCACCGGCTACCATCTAAAAAACCAATATCGCCAACAAAGCTATTGGCCACAGTGGGAGAACAAGGAAGAACTGACCTTCCGGGGCGGCAGACTGCCTAACAACGCCATCGACGAATCGAAAGAGCACAACGGCACCCTATGGGTGCTCTACCGCTACGCTGCCGACAGCTACGGCTATGTGGACGCCTCGCTCAACAAGGACGACTATGCCACATTCGACCTCGACTGGGCTGTGGACGAAGCGGGCAATCACGTGGACCTCGACCACTGCAACTTCATCCGGGTGGCGACAGGCTTGTTCCAACACTGCGGATGGATTGGAGAGTCGTCGACAGAGGTGAGCGGATTCATCGACCTGCACCTTCTGGCAGGCTATGACGACAACCCCATCTACATCACACCCCGCAAGCCCACCGGCATCCAACGCCCCACCAACAACCGCATAGCTGGCGAAGTGGCACGCTACAACATCCAAGGCAAACGCCTCTCTTCCCCTCAATCAGGACTGAACATTGTCCGAATGAGCGACGGAACAGTGAAGAAAGTATGGGTGAAATAGAGGCTTTGTAAGCCTATAAACTCCGCAAAAAACATAGAAAAGGCAGAAAATCATGTAGGTTTTCTGCCTTTTATGTATGATTCGTGTATGATTTTTCGCCAACCTACATTGTCAAACTCCGCATAAACACAGGGGTTCCGAGAGGTTTATGTAGGTATGTATGATTCCCAGACGAAAAAACTTCCCCAACTCCAAATTCGGAGCGGGGAAGTCTTTCATTTATATATATACTCTCTCTAACTATTTGTCTGTAGGAACGAGCTTGATCAAATAGATATTGCCTTGGTCTTGCTTGCCGATGGTGTGAGTGCCAGCGGCGAGCGTGATGGTAAGCGTCTTGGCTGTCAAGTCGATGACAGCACCTGCTGCTTCAGCTTTCTGACCATCAATCTTGACATTGCATTTGGTGGCTCCAGGTGTACCGAAGTAGAGGGTCATGGTCATTTGGGCTGTAGTCGTGAAGGAAACAGAAGTGGATGATTCCATTTTCAGGCAGTCTCCGTATGCAGTACCGTCTACTGTTATCGTTTCTCTGTCAGCCTTGGCATAGCAGTTGCCCGTCACGGTGAACGCGCTATTGCTTGCACTTGCCACATTGTTAGTTCCTCTCACGAAGCTGCAAGTGATGGTGCCCTCTACAGAAGGTGTAGGATCAGGGGTCGGATCGGGGTCTGGAGTAGGATCCGGCGTAGGAGTCGGGGCTACTGCAGCACTCTCGTCACCGAAGATGCCCACAAGAGAAGTCTTGTAGTTGGCCAGGACTGCATCGAGACCGGCACAACGACCATAGTCTGAATCATCCTTGGCATTGTTGAAGGTATACTGGATGTCGCCCTGGTTCAGACGGCCGGCACCATAGAAGCCTGTGACAATAGCCGGAACATCCACTGCGTTGTCCGGAGTGTAGGCATACATCTGACTGACATCTGTATCAAAATTGTTGTAGCTTGTTCCACCAGCCTTAGCCACTACAGAGGATGGAACCTGCTCGTTGCGGTCGGCAACCTCGTAAGCGTCGAAACTGGTATGGTTCTTTTCCCATGTGATATAACTGAAGTTCTTGCTCTTTTCGGCGAACACATTGCCGTAAGCCTTAAGCACACCGCCGTTTTCACCAGAGAAGGTTCCTTCTCCCTTAGCGTCTGTACCCTGACCGGAAATCAGCATAGGCTTGTTGGTGTTGCGATAGTAGTTGCTCTCCACAAACACACTGGCACCCATAGTCACACCGACACCATATTTGGAAACGCCATCATAGTAGTTGTTCCATACGTGAACACTGGATGTGCGCACACGGGGATGACGAGAATCGGAGTGGTCGAACCAGTTGTGGTGATAGCAGATGAGGTTGGTGGTCTTCTCACTCTTCATACCACAGAGGTTGGACTTGCCGGTGTCATGATAGTGGTTGTAGGCGAAAGTACAGAAGGAAGCGCAATCCTTGGAGTCGAGTGAGCCGTCACCCTTGCCGTGGTCGCCGCTACCCTTTTCGCCATAGAAGTAGTCACAATTGTGTACCCACAGATGTTGAGTACCTTTCGTCTCCATATTGTCGTCACTTGAGCCTTGCAAGAAGAACGCCATGTTGCGTACCTCCACATTGGTGCCATTGATAAGGCAAAGACCGAAGCCATGGAAGCAAGCGTCTTCGCCGATACCCTCAATGGTGACATTCATCACGGTTTTCTCATTGTTGCCCTTCAAAAGGAGGCCTGTCTGATCGGACAAGCGCTGAGATGCGGAGGCATCGTTGGTGGTGATTTCACCGATAAAACGCACGGCAAGCGGAGTGGTGTCATAGCCCTTCTGCTTGGCAAGGAAGATGGAACCGATACCCACGAACTCCTGGGTGGCACCCTTATCGTTGGTCTTGAGGGTGCACTTCACAGTGTTGAATGTGTTCTTGGTCACATAGAGCACCTTGGCGCCATCCTTGAGTGTACCGTCGTTCTTATAGGCACCGATGCCCACAGACTCGCCCTTATGGGCAAAGCCCTGACGGTCATAGTTCTTCACCTTGAGGCCCGTGGCCTCACCTGTGGCAGCCATCTCGTTGCCGTCAGCGTCTACTGCCACGACTTTGAGAGAATAGTCTCCAGCCTGGAGGCCCACCACATCGGCACGACCGTATGTGCCATAGTTGCGCACCAACTGCTGGTCTATCTTGGTATAGTCGGCATACTGGCCGCCCTTCACGTATACATTATATTTCTTGGCGTCGCTGACAAGAGCCCACTTGGCATAGAGGCTTTCCTGCCAACCCTTGCTCTCGGTAATCTTGATGCCACTTTCTATCACCGCACCGCTCTCGCCTCTTTCGGCAGCCTTGGCAAAGCTGAGTTCCTTGACCGTGGCATTATACTCGTCGCTCTCGCTGCCATTGGCAGGAGACACGAGAACCTTGTCACCATCGAAAGACACAGTCTTCACATCTTCCGTGTTGTAGTATTTAATGGCGTTGCTGTTGGTTGTGACAAACATCTGGTTCTTGTTGGTGTTGCGCTGCACGGCATTGTTCACCTTGTTTCCATCGTCAGGATTCACAGGACCGGGAGTTTCGCTGCTGGGGTCTACAGCGGAAATGCTATAGACGAGCATACCACCGTCTGCTGTGGTAAGCGTCACATCACCAGTCTCCGTAACAATACCCGTACAAGTTTGTTGGGAAGCCGACTTTGTGCCGAATCCTGTCGTCTCGCTCAGATTGGTGGCATAGATGGCACGACTATTACCACTTTTAGCCGTTTGACAAACTACCGTCACTTTCCAACCCTTCTGCACATTGGGAATGGTGCAAACAAGGCCGGTGCTATTGAACTCCACATATTCCTTAGCATAGTTCAAGCGCACCTTGCCACCCTCGTTGGCAGTAGCCGCAGTGAACGTGAAGCGCAGGCCCTTGGTAATATACAGTTCAACACCATTGGCAGTCAATGGGGCATCAGTCAAGGCATTGAAATAACAATAGCGCTTTTTATTGGTATCATTATACCAGTTGGCTGCATCCGCCTGAATAGCAGCCTCATCAGCGTCACTCAAGAAGGGGTCACGCTCGTCAAAATCCCATGTCTGTGCCTTGGCCACAAAAGGAAGGCAAAGCATCAGCATGAGCAACATAATAAATGAGTTGAGTTTCTTCATCGTCCGTTCCTCCTTCTACTTTTTCATGAATTTAATGACTTGTTCACCGACACGCACCATATACACGCCACGCTGCAGATGGTTCACATCCACCACCGTCTCGCCCTCACTGGCACGGGCTTTCACCTGCACCTTGCCGGCAGTGTCAAGCACCTGAATAGCCGCTCCATCCTTGAGTCCGCTCAAGTGGAGCTGTCCACCAACGATGCCGTTGTAATTGAATACGGTGACATGCTTGATTCCCGTCGCGGAATAAGCAAAGGAAATTTTCACTTGTTCGATGGGCGATGTCTCCGAGCTATTGTCGGAATAAAGGACAATGGCATTGTCTCCCTCGAACGAGATGCTCCGCACGGTCTTTCCCGTAACCGCTGTTCCGTTTACGGTAATCGTCTGTGTGGCATCAGCCCATGCACCCAAAGCCATTGAGCACAAAAGGCATACGGTCATTACGATTTTCTTCATTATTGTTTATAAAGTACTTAGTTAGGTTACTCACAACCTTGGTTTAACACTTTTGCAGTGCGTTTCGATTTATAGTTTGTTCTGTTTTAGCAGATTCAGTATTGGGTTATTGCGCTGCAAATTTATAGTTTTTTCACTCTATTCGCCACATTTTGCTTGATAAACATCACGCAAACGTTTACGAAAACACGTAAAAAGCGGAATTCGTTAACTCGAGTGTGCGAAATAATACGTAACTTTGCATTATCTTTGCAATGATGAAAAAGAGAATGTAAAAACAGCAATATGTATAATAAGGAAATAGAAAGATATCTCGCCAAGACAGGGTTTGAGAAATTCGACCCCAAGGCCGTGCTGTTCGACATGGACGGCGTGCTCTACAACTCCATGCCCAACCATGCCTACAGTTGGAAACACTCCATGGAGACCTTCGGCATCCACATGACCGAGGCCGACGCTTATAAATATGAGGGAATGAGAGGTGTGGAGACCATCAAACTGCTGATGAAACAGCAAAAGGGACGCGACATCTCCGACGAGGAAGCACAACGGATGTATGACGAGAAATCGCGCGTGTTCAGCACTCGGCCACGGGCAAAGGTGATGGAAGGCGTAAAGGAACTGATGGCGAAAATCAAGCGCGACGGACTGACCATCGTCGTCGTCACCGGCAGCGGACAGCATTCCCTGCTCGAGAAACTCGCTCATGAGTTTGAAGGCTTTGTCAAACCAGAACTCATCGTCTCCAGTTTTGACGTGGAGCACGGAAAGCCCAACCCGGAGCCTTATCTGAAAGGACTCAAGAAAGCGGGAGTGGAACCCTGGCAAGCCATTGTGGTGGAGAATGCTCCACTCGGCGTCAGAGCCGGAGTGGCAGCCAACATCTTCACCATCGGCGTGAACACAGGTCCTCTGCCCAACACTGCCCTGCTGGACGAAGGAGCCAGCATCGTGTTCGACAGCATGCCCGACCTGCGCGACCACTGGGAAGACATCCATTCATAACTTTTATCCATAATTCCATAACACCCCATGACGGAGATTGGCGTAACTTTGCAGCCGTAAACCAAAATATGGAAAAAGCAAATGAACATAAACAGTAAACTCACAACCCTCGCCTTGCTCCTCGCCGCCCACAGCGCGGCATGGGCACAGGAAGACACAGCCACCGTGAAGGGACAACGGCTCGAGGGAGTGACCGTCACATCAGGATCAACAACCCGCCGCATGGCCGGCGCTGTCAATGGCACCGTCATCACCCGGCAAGAGCTCTTCAAAGCGGCTTGCTGCAACCTTGGCGAAAGCTTTGTGACCAACCCTTCGGTCGACGTCAACTATAGCGACGCCACCACAGGAGCCAAACAAATCAAACTGCTCGGACTGAGCGGCACCTATGTGCAGATGCTCACCGAGAACATGCCCGCCTTCCGGGGGGCCGCCCTGCCCTATGCCTTAGGCTATGTGCCAGGCACCTGGATGCAGAGTATACAAGTGTCGAAGGGCAACGCATCGGTCAAGAACGGCTATGAGGCCATCACCGGACAGCTCAACGTGGAGTATCTGAAGCCTGAGGCTGAACAAGCTATCGAAGCCAATCTCTACGGCAACACCAAAGGAAAGTTTGAAGCCAACGCCGATGCCAACGTGCATCTCGACTCACGGCTGTCTACCAACCTGCTGCTCCACTTCGAGAACAACTGGGGCAACCATGACAAGAACGGGGACGGATTCATCGACATGCCCAAGGTGCGACAGTATAATCTCTCCAACCGATGGGTGTGGAAAGGCGACCGCTATATCTTCCATGGTGGACTTAGCCTCATCAACGAGAACCGCACCAGCGGACAGACGCCCCATCACCACGACATGGACAGCGAACTCTACCGCATCGGTATCCGCACCAACCGCTATGAAGGATATATGAAGCATGCCTTTGTGCTCGACCCTGCCCATGGAGGCAACCTCGCCCTGATGGCGAACACCTCGATGCACGAGCAGAGCGCTTTCTTCGGACATAAGGAGTATGGTGTGAACGAGAAGAATGTCTATGCACAACTGATGTATGAGACCAACTTCACTCCTCTTCACAATCTCTCTGCCGGTGTGAGTGTGAACTATGACTATCTGGGACAACGACTCAATCTCGGCACCTATGGCACACCCATTCAAGGGGCACTCGCTGGATTGGGTACTGATTATCACCGTCTCAACGAACGTGAGACCACCCCTGGCGCTTATGCCCAATACACACTCAACCTGCACGAATGGCTTGTCGCCATGGCAGGCATCCGGGTGGACCACAGCAGCCTGTATGGAACATTCGTGACTCCCAGAATGCATGTCAAATGGATGCCCAACAGTGTCTTGAGTCTCCGACTCTCTGCCGGCAAAGGTTACCGCACGGTGCATCCTCTCGCCGAAATGAACTATCTCCTCGCCTCGGGACGCACGCTCCAAGTCGACAACCTGGAACAGGAGGCTGCGTGGAACTACGGTGTGAGCACAGGACTGAACATTCCTCTCTTCGGCAAAACACTTAAGCTGAATGCGGAATACTACTACACCCGATTCTCCCACCAAGCGGTGATTGACTACGACACCGATCCACACGTGCTCCATATCGCCAATCTGCAAGGGAAATCCTACAGCAACACCTTCCAGGTGGACGCCACCTATCCCCTGCTCCGCACCCTCTCGCTCACCGCAGCCTATCGTTTGAACGACGTGAAGACCACCTATGGCGGACAACTGTTGGAAAAGCCTCTGCAAAGCAAGTATAAAGGATTGGTGAGCCTCAGCTACAAGAGTCCACTGGAGCTGTGGAAAGTGGATGTGACCCTTCAGCTCAATGGCGGCGGACGGATGCCAAACGCCTATACACTCGCAGACGGCACCCCCTCATGGGAATCCCGTTTCCATGCCTACGAACAACTATCGGCACAAATCACCCGCGAGTTCCGCCATGTGTCTCTTTACATCGGAGGCGAGAATCTCACCAACTATCGGCAGAAGCATCCCATCATCGGAGCAGACAACCCATGGAGCAACAACTTCGAGCCCACACTCGTCTGGGGCCCCGTGGAGGGAGCCATGGGATACATCGGCATGAGAATCAAGATATAAACCAACTTTAAAACAAATAACAATGAACACGAAATCAAGAATTGCGGCACTCGCCCTCACCTTGTTCACAGCCATGGCGGGCTTTGCCAAAGACATCAAGACTGTGGTCTTCACCACTACCCCACAGATGCACTGTGTGAACTGCGAGAACAAAATCAAGGGCAATCTCCGTTTTGAGAAAGGCATCAAGAGCATCGAGACCAGCGTGGAGAACCAGACCGTCACCATCAAGTATGACGCTCAAAAGACTTCTCCCGAGAAACTCAGTCAAGCCTTCACCAAAATCGGCTATACAGCCCGTCAGTTGAAAAAAGGTGAAACCGTCAAGAAGAACACGCAAGAAGCTTGCAAGAACATGTAAAGAGAATACCGAATCCGGCTCATCGTAAATTATCATAAAACCAAAAGAAGGGTTGTGCTCCATTGTTGAGTCACAATCCTTCTTTTGCTATAGGGAACATTGCAAGCGCCTTTTGACATTTTTCCACTTGTTTGAGGAATCCATAGTGTTTCGCTCTTAACAGATTATGCTGGAGATCATTCCGTTTCACAGCGATAGCGACAGCATCTCCAGAATCCAATATTGACTGTATATAGTCAAAATAGGAAACTCCTTCCAAGTGGGTCAGCACGACCACGCTCCTCGCGATAGTCTCCCGAACCCCCAATGCTGTCAACCGCTCAAAAGTCATATCCGTGTCTTCTATCGTGTCATGGAGGAACCCCACACATATCTCATCACAATTGTTCCCCATTTCTCCCACATGAATAGGATGCAAAATCACCGGAAGCCCCACCTTGTCCCGTTGTCCCCGATGAGCCTCACACGCTATCTGCAAGCACAATTCTATCATTTCAGAATCTGTCATAAGCTATATTTAAAGAGTCAAATTTCTTGCAAAAGTAATACTTTTCTCTCCGCCATACAAGAACAAAGACCATTATTTATAAGCATCTTATAACCGTTACAATTTGTAACGGTTTCATTGCCCTCTTCCTTGAGTCTTTTTCAAAACTCTCCAATAGGTCTGAGGATTTGTGCTTTCTATCAATACAGCAATGACATCCACTATAGAGAATTATTGCTGTCCGCTAAAACTTAAAACAGCATAACTTTCCTATCCGCAATGCCCGCAAATAGGCGTTGCGGATAATTTTTGAAAAAAGTAAGCCCCCCTTAGCCAAACAAAGAAGGTTCCGGTGGTGCCTTTTTCGCCTTTTCCAGCATTTTGGCCCAGTCTTTTTCTGGCTCTTCAAGGAATGTGTAACAGTTTACATAATACATCAGCATAAT
>JBNMIE010000010.1:0-43579 GCA_050873125.1 Prevotella sp. | reverse complement strand
GGTCCAGACGACGGATGGTCGTGTCGATGTTGGCGGAGGTCAGTTCGCCGGTGGCTCTGGCGCGGAGCCGCAGTCCGGTGACAAATTTCGTCACGGTGAACTCCTGCTTGGTCTGGGCGCCCTCCTTGACCTTCAGACCGATGGAGAAGATGGCAAGGTCGGGGAACTTGACGTTCTTGCCGAGCAGGAGCAGTTCCTTGGTGCAGCCCACGGCGTCGGTCAGGATGCCCTTGATGGCGCCTTTCGAGAAGGGCGTGTTGTGCTTCGCCATGTGGGCAGCCAGCTCGTCGAGGCCGATGGTCTCCTCGGGCACCACGCGCGGATTCCACTTGCCATAGGACGCCATCTTCTTGTTTTTGTTCTTGTACAGTTTTACTTTAATCATGTTTCGCTGTTTTTAAACGGTTCGTATAATGATCGGCCGTCGAGAGGCATTGGCTTGCCTTCCCGGGGCTGATGTCATCCGCTCTGAATGACAATGCAAAGATACGAAATCGGGCAAGGGGCATTCGGCACTTTCTGCCGCTTGCGTCTGGTTTCCAACACTTTTCGTGTCTTTTTTGCCGTACAAAGTGGATGGTTTGTTCTTTGACTTACTGATGAAAAAAATCACACTTTTTGATTATCAAAAGGAGATGAAAGCGCGGGTTGAGGAGGCGTTCCAGTCGCATCAATCCGTGATGGTGCAAATGCCGACGGGAACGGGAAAGACGATGGTCTTGGCGAGCATCGTCCTCTCGTTTCTGAAGAAGAGTGAGCGCCCGGTGTGGATTGTCGCCCACAGACGGGAACTTGTGGCACAGATTGAAGAGACAATTTCTAAAATCACGCCGTCTCTCTTTACCCTTAAAGAGGACTCCTCCCGCATTCGGGCGGTGTCGATACAGTGGTTGTCGCGGCATGGCGACGAGTGGGCAGAGGTGCCGGGGATGATTGTCATCGACGAGGCTCACCATGCACTCGCTGCCACATATCAAGAGCTGTGGAAGCGCTTCCCCAAGGCGAAATTCTTGGGACTGACCGCCACGCCTTGCCGACTAAGCGGCAAGGGTTTCACCGACTTGTTCGAAGTGTTGGTGCAGTCGTGGTCCATCCCGGAATTCATCAAGCAGGGACGGTTGGCGTCCTACGACTTCGTGAGCATCCGGACAGACTCCGTGACGCAGGGGCTCATCGACTCGCTGCGGAAGCGTGGCGCTGACGGCGACTACCAGACCAAGGAGATGGACCAGGTGCTGAACAAGCGGCCGTCCATCGAACGGCTCTACCAGAGTTTCGCCGACTTTGCCCACGACAAGAAGGGCATCGTCTATGCCATCAACATCGCCCACGCCCGAAGCATCGCCGACTATTACCAGGCGCAAGGGGTGAATGCGGTCGCCATCGACGCCAAGACACCAGCGGAGGAAAGGCAACGGCTGATTGAGCGGTTTAAGCAGTCGCCCGCGGATGGGGCGGACAGCCTCCAAGTGCTGGTGAACGTGGACATCTTCTCCGAGGGTTTCGACTGCCCTGACGTGGAGTTTGTGCAGTTGGCACGCCCCACCCTGTCGCTCGCCAAATACCTGCAAATGGTGGGGCGCGGACTGCGTGTGGCAAAGGGCAAACGGAGTTGCATGATGATTGACAATGTGGGGCTTTATAGGGTGTTCGGACTGCCCTCGCAGGCTTGGGATTGGAAGGCGATGTTCCTCGGCTCGCTCAAGCCGGGCAGGGGGAAAAGAATGCAGGAACGGGAGTTTTTCCTCCATAGCGAGAAGCAGGAGCCTATCGCCCCACGACAAGACTCGGAGATGATGATGGTGGTGAGCCACGAAGATTTGCTCCAATCGCTCCACGAGGGGGAAATGGTGGACCATGAGGGCGACTTCGCCATCGTCAAACTGGCGGACGGACGGTTGACGGTCATCGACAGACAGGGCGAGCGTATCATCAAGCCCGACCACTATCAGGGCATGCGGTTGCTGAAGGGCGGCATCCTGACCTACAGACCGCGCAGAAAGGCGGTGTGCTACTACGATTTGGTGGCACGGTCAATGATTGACGAGGGGACAAACACGATGGATGCACCCGGGGTCATCACGTTGCAAGGATGGGAGTTTATCGTCTATGGCGATCTCTTCCTTTCACGCACGCAAGAGGAGTTCTCGCTGCCTTATTGCCCCTCGCCCTACGACTTGTTCGACTGCTGTCACTATCTGATTTACGACCTGCGCCGACAGACCAGCAGCGGTTGTCAGGTGTGGACGTATAAGGAGGGTTCCGCCGGGATGTATCTGGACAAGGAGAACAGCGAGCAGGTGTGTTTCCTGCGGGATGACCATGTGCACGTCTACTGGCTATGCGCCACACTGTATGGTGGCGACATCGTGGTGATGGACCGTCAAGAGCGTTATTATCTGGTGGATGCCCAGCAGAAGAAGACCTATATCGGCTGCAACCGTCCCAAGAGCGAGGCGGAAGATTTGTCGGTGGTGATGCCCCAGTTGGGCAGACGCTATTACGAGGCGGAAATGCGGCGCCAACGGGCGCAGGAGAAGAAGGCCTTGCAGCGGTTGCACGCACAGGCAGACAACGGCAAGGTGGAGCTTTATCAGGCAGGCAAGAAATGGGGCATCAAGTTGGACGGCAAGGTGGTGGTTCCCCCACTCTACTGCAAGATTTCGCCCCCCGTAGGTGCCTACTGTGCCTTCGAGCAGATGCCCTTCCATTGGGGCGTGATGACGCTGAAGGGCCGTGTGCTGGTGGAGGCGAAATATGAGAAAGTGGAGATCAAGGACAGCCACACCGCCCTCGTCACCTCCGTGACCGGAAAGACGCAAGAAATCGCCTTATATTAAATGGGGCCAGGCTATGCCTTATTAAGTCCGCAATTAGCCTTGGGTCGGCGTCACTATGCAGAAAACTGTCTATTGAACCTTACTTCCACAAAGGCTCTTCCATCCATTTTGAAGGAAAGCCCATCAGTTGAGTGCTAACGGAAGGATGCTTGGAAAATATTGCTTTAAGATCAATAACGAAAGTATTCTGGGGATATATGCTACCCAACCAATAGGCGATACAACACAATTGGGGATAGATGGTTTCTTGTCGAAAGGAGAAATTTGAAATCCACTTTTGAGGCATTTTCCTTGGTGTCTGTGGCTTGACAGGAAACCTGCGATTCCAAACCCTAGAATGATGGGCACAATAATTGCGCAACGCCACCAACATCTCCATCCAACTCTTGAGGAATTTATGATGATTTAGACCAAATTCGTGGGCTACTTGGTGTTTGACAGTAGCATCTTTGAAATTGCCAAACAACTTGGAAAGCGTGCCAAATGAGACAACTTCCAATGTTTTCCATACTGGAGGCAAGTCAGGCTCTGTATATTTACGAAAATGCTCCGTGATGAACTCTTCACGAGAACGCATCACCTCAGTGCGGATATGCTCCAAGTTAGAGCGGAAGAAATCGTAGTTGTTGGCTAAACCTTCCTCCATAAACCAAAATGCCCCAAAAGTTGGAGCGAAATGCTTGATGATTTTTGTACGGATAGCGACCTCGATTGTTTGGATAGCAGAAAACAACAAGGCTTTAAGTTCCTTGTCAAAGTAATAGTAATCCAAAATCTCAGAAAAATGACAATTCGGCTTAAACTGGTGCGTAGTATGGTCGATTTCCAAATATCGCCAATAATCAGCCAAACGAAAATAGCTGATGACATCCAATGCTTCTCTCGCTTGGTTCTCATCATCAACAATCAACCCTCGTTGTCTAAGAATACAGATTTGTTCCGCTGTAGTTATGGCATGCTTCGTATATTTCATACCCACAAAAATAAAAATGTCCCGCTGGGTACGCTGTTCTTATGGGAAGCGAGCGGGATTTGTCGAGACAAAGATACTACACTTTTCTTTAACCTCCAAATTTTCCAATGAAAATCTTCAAAAAAAATATTTTAGCGTATCATCATCTTGCCAAAATCTTAACCGATTTTATTTACTCTTGAAAGGCATTTGCACGGCCTAAAAATGGAATACGCTTGGCAGAAAGATGCATGTTGCACTTATTGGACCTATAGTCCGCAATTGGCCTTGATAGACGATTTCCCGCCTAATCATTAATTGGCGAAAAGGGACTTCCACTTTCGCAGGGTCACGGCGACGATGACCAGGAAGGTCAGCGCCTCGGACAGGGGGACAGCAAGCCATAGACCGGTGTCGCCAAGGACGGTGGGCAGGAGAATGAAGATGGGGACGAGGAGCACCAAGCCACGCAGAAGCATGAAAGTGCCCGACAACTGGGCGCGCTCCATCGCCTGATAGAAGCCGATGACCACGATGTTGAGTGAGAAGAAGACAAAACTCAACGAGAAATAGGGGAAACCACTGGTGGCGATGCGATAGGCCGCCGTGCCACGGTCGAGGAACAGAGAAAGCAGCGGGGCGCAGTCGAAGATGCCTCCCAAGGTCATCACCAAGGCACAGAGGGTGGTGACGATGAGCGAGATGCGGAATGTGGACCGCACACGGGCATAGTCGCCCAAACCCTTGTTGTAGCTGATGATGGGCAACTGGCTCTGCGCCACAGCGTTGCCGAACATGAACACCAAGGGGAACAGATAGCAGCAGACGCTGAACGCCGCCACACCGTCCTCGTGCAGACGGGAGATGAACATATAGTTGCCCACGATAATCATGACGGTGATGGCGCTCTCGCCCACAAAGGTGGCGAAGCCCAACTTCATCATATACCACAGGTTGCGCCCCGTGAGCCACAAGCTGGTGCGCGTGAACTTCAGACGGTAGAAGCGCAACTGGTGGGGATGGCGGAAAAGATAGCCCATGGTCATGCACGAACCGAACGCCATCGACACGGTGGTGGCGGTGGCGGCGCCCATCAGTCCCCATCCCAACGGAAACACCATCAGCCAGTCGAGCACGATGTTGAGCAGCGACGGGATGACATTGCAATACATGGCATATTTCGGGGAACCGTCGAGGCGGATGGCGAAGGCGCCCACCATGAAAAACACGTAGAGCACCGGCACGGGACTGACATAGTGGAGATATTCCACCACCATCGGCTCCAACGCCGCCGAACCGCCGAAGAGATAGCTGATGGGGCTGGCGAAGAAGAAGATGACCAGGCTGACCACCAGCATCACCACCGCCGGCACCGTGACCGCCTGGGTGACGTTGATATTGGCTGCCTTGAGGTTGCCACGCGACAAGTGAACCGCCGCCACCACCGACACACCCGTGCCGAACATCAGTGCCACGGCGGTGCCGATGAGAAAGATGGGAGCGGCGATGTTGATGGCCGCCAAGGCATCACTGCCCACGCCCTTGCCCACAAAGATGCCGTCGGCAATGTTGAGCAGGGCGCCGAAAACCAGCCCCAACAATGTGGGGAAAAACAACGAGGCGAAAAGACGGGGAACATTCGTCTTGCCGAAATCGATACTGTCTCTGTTCAGATTTTCCATTGTCGTGAGATAAGTGAAAGAAGGGGACTTGCCTTGCTCAGGCTTGTCCCCTTTTTTGTTGAACCATCGCCAGGGGCGGCATGCCACTGGCTGTTGTGTAAATTGCTTTTAGAAGATGTAGGTGCGCTCGAGCCAGTAGACGAGCATACCTGCGAGATAACCGGCGAAGGCAATCAAGCTGACGTGCTTCATATACCATCCGAAAGTGATCTTCTCCAGACCCATCACCACCACGCCGGCGGCGCTACCGATGATGAGCATGGAACCACCCACACCGGCACAGTAGGCGAGCAACTGCCAGAAGATGCCGTCGACAGCCATGTCGCCCACGGCAGCCACAGGATACATACCCATGCAGCCAGCCACAAGGGGCACATTGTCAACGATGCTGGAGAGCACGCCGATGATGCCTGTCACGGCATAGTGGTTGCCGTTGAATGCCACGTTCAAGCCCTGTCCCATGGCGGTGAGCACACCGATGGTCTCAAGGCAAGCCACAGCCATGAGGATGCCGAGGAAGAAGAGGATGGTGCTCATGTCGATGCGTGAGAGCATGTTGGTCACACGCTTCTGCATGCCGCTCTTCTCGTTGGCATGGCGCAGGTTGCGGTAGAAGATTTCTGTGACGGTCCACAGCACACCGAGCACCAACAGGATGCCGATGAACGGAGGCAGGTGAGTGATGGACTTGAAGATGGGCACGAAGATGAGTCCGCCCACACCGACGAAGAACACCACCTTGCGCTGCAAGGCTGTGAAGTCGCTCACGGCAGTTGCAGTGGTTTTGCTATTTTCGACTGTGGCAATCTCGCCCTTCAGCGAGAAGGATAGGATATAGGCTGGCACCACCATGGAAACGATGGAAGGAATCAGAATCTCCTTCAGCACGCCGGGAGCGGTGATCAGTCCCTTATTCCACAGCATGATGGTGGTCACGTCGCCGATAGGCGAAGCGGCACCACCCGAGTTGGCGGCGATAATCACGAGGGAGGCATAGATGATGCGGTCCTTGTGGTCAGCCACAAGCTTGCGCAGGATCATGATCATCACGATGCTGGTGGTCAGGTTGTCGAGGATGGCGGAGAGGATGAAGGTCAGCACGGCAATGCGCCACAGGAGGGCCTTCTTGCTCTTGGTCTTCATCATGTCCTTGACAAAGTTGAAACCGCCGTTCTGGTCGACCAGTTCGACGATGGTCATGGCACCCATCAGGAAGAAGAGTGTGGTGGCGGTGCTGCCGAGATGCTTCTCGATGACATCGCTCACGGCGAGCGCCATGTTGTTGCCGATGGCGCTTGAAATGTAACTTCCCGGATCAATCATGAAGAGCGTCCAGCAGAACACGAACATCAGCAGCGCAATGGCAGCCTTGTTCACCTTGGTCAGGCTCTCAAGGGCGATGCAGAGATAGCCCAGGACGAAAACCGACACAATTGCAATTGTTAGTGTTGTCATTTGTCTTTTGTTTTATTTTTCAGTTTTAAATAGTTTGTTCATTCGGATTCCGATGTGCCTTGTTCGAGCATGCGGAGGAAGGTGTCCTCGTCGACGATGGCAACGCCGAGTTTCTCGGCCTTCTGCAGTTTGGAGGGGCCCATGTTCTCTCCGGCGAGGATGAAACTGGTCTTGCCGCTGATGCTGCTGGCGTTCTTGCCGCCGTTGCGCTCAATCATCGCCTTGTACTCATCACGGCTGTGCTTGGCGAACACACCGCTGATGACAATGCTCTTGCCGGCAAGCGTGTCGGTGCTGCCGCTCATCTGGTCTTCGGAGAGCGACATCTGCAAGCCATAGTCGCGCAGACGGTCGACGATGGCGATGTTGCGCTCGTCGTGGAAATAGGCAATCACGCTCTTGGCAATCACCTCACCCACTCCTTCGATTTCGAGCAGTTGGGCAAGCGTGGCCTGGCGCAGGGCGTCCATGGTCTTGAAATGGCGGGCGATGAGTCGTGCCGATGTCTCACCCACAAAGCGGATGCCGAGGGCGAAGACCACACGCTCGAAGGGCACCTGCTTGGAGGCTTCAATGCCCTGGACTATGCGGCGGGCGGAACGGGTGCGACTGCCGTCGCCGTTGATGTCCTGCACGGTGATGTCGTAGAGGTCCGCCACATTGTGGATCAGTCCACGGCGGTAGTATTCGTCGACAGTCTCGGGACCGAGGGAGTCGATATTCATCGCCCGGCGGGCAATGAAATGCTCGATGCGGCCCTTGATCTGGGGCGGGCAACCGGAGTCGTTGGGACAGTAGTGCACCGCCTCGCCCTCGTATCTGACAAGTTTGGCACCGCACTCGGGGCAAGTGTCGATGAAGGTAACGGGCTTGGCGTCGGCAGGACGGCGCGAGAGGTCGACGCCCACAATCTTGGGGATGATCTCGCCGCCCTTCTCCACATAGACATAGTCGCCGATGTGGAGGTCGAAGCTCTTGATGAAGTCCTCGTTGTGGAGGGTGGCACGCTTCACGGTGGTGCCAGCCAACTGCACGGGGTCCATGTTTGCCACTGGGGTGACGGCGCCTGTGCGTCCCACCTGGTAGGTCACCTCGTTGAGACGGGTACACTCGCGCTCTGCCTTGAACTTATAGGCTATCGCCCAGCGGGGACTCTTGGCAGTGTAGCCGAGATGGCGCTGTTGCCGCAGGGAGTTCACCTTCAGCACGATGCCGTCGGTGGCGACGGGCAGGTTCTTGCGCTCGGTGTCCCAATAGTTGATGAAGTCATAGATTTCCTGCAAGGTCTTCACCTTCTTCATGCCCTCGCTAATCTTGAAGCCCCATTTGCGGGCCTCCTCGAGGTTCTCGTAGTGTCCGTCGGTAGGCAGGTTGTCGCCAAGCAGATAATAGAGGTAGGAGTCGAGTTGCCGGCTCGCCACGAGGGCTGAGTTCTGGCTTTTCAGCGTACCGCTCGCCGCATTGCGGGGGTTGGCGAAGAGCGGTTCCTCGGCAGCCTCACGCTCAGCGTTGAGCCGTTCGAACACCTTCCACGGCATGAGCACCTCGCCACGGATTTCGAATTCCCGAGGGTAGCCTGTGCCGGGAAGCACAAGAGGGATGGCGCGGATGGTGCGCACGTTGGCGGTCACGTCGTCGCCGTGAACACCGTCACCACGGGTGACGCCCTGCACGAGTCTGCCGTCCACATAGGTGAGGGAGATGGAGAGTCCGTCGTATTTCATCTCGCAGCAGATTTCAAAGTCCTCTCCGTCGAGTCCCCTCTTCACGCTGTCATACCATTCCGCCACATCCTGTTCATTGTAGGTGTTGGCGAGGGACAGCATGGGATATTTGTGGGTCACCTGCTTGAAGTTCTGGTTCAAGTCGCTGCCCACGCGTTGCGTTGGAGAGTCTGGATCAGCCATCTCGGGGTGACGGGCCTCGAGGTCCTGCAACTCATGCATCATCATGTCGAAGTCTTGGTCGCTGATGGTAGGCTGATTCAGCACATAATATTTATAATTGTGTTCATGCAATTCCTTGCGGAGTTGCAAGATTCGGTCTTTTTCTTCCATATAAACAGTTATTGTCTGCAAAGATAGTGCAAATAAGCGGAATATAAAACAAATCTCGTTTGTTTTTATTCCGTCTTGTTGGACCTCCAGCCTTGACAAATGTCCGTCTGTCAAGCGAAGCCCGCTTTTTGATTCGACATTACATCCTTTGGCATGAGTGTGATAACCTTAAATATAATGAAGGAAATTCGCAAATATCTTAATTATAATTTAGGTTAAGCTTAAATCTATCCTTAAACAAATCTTGCTCCCTTTGTGGAATTTGCAATTGTGTTGCCAAAGATTTCCAATCACTTACAGCCTTTTGCACATCCTTGATGATCTCTTGGGCCACTTTCCGATTAATCATATAGTCCTCACATGCCTCCAACAGCACTTGAATGTCTGCTTTATTGGAAGTGGCATTAATAAGCAAACTTTGATAAACATTATTCGTTGGATTCATGTCATAGGCTGGCGATAGAGTCCACCCTTTGGGTGTCAACAAGAATCCATGGTTACGGAAATGATCATCGGAGTTTCCTAAACAGATGTTGAATGCGACCCTTCGATAGAGTTCCTGCAAATTTTTCTCCACATCGCAGCACCCTTGCAAGATGAAGTCCACGATGTCCAAATAGCCATAGCCTCCCTGGGCATTGTCCCCATCCTTCAATCCGAGCAAAGACATGGAAGAGGCAAAATGAATTCTCTTGCCTTCGTCTGTCCGGTCAAAGCGTGTGGATAGAAGCGTGTGGTACTTGCCCAATCCTCCTAACGCCCGAGTCTCAGCCACACGGATGCCAGCATTTTGGGCCAACAGATGGGCAAAATGTTCCCATAGACCCGCATCATAATCATCATTGCGGGAAGGGAACTTGGCAATACAAAGTCTGCCAGACTCATCCAACACGCCAGCCTTAGGCCTTGCGCCACCAAGCGAAGTTCCTGGTTGTATCAGTTGTGTAATCCACTTTTTCTCTGGCAAGACATCCTCCTCCTCACATTTTTCAACCTCTTGACTGGCATAGACCAGTTCTCTTATTTCTGTCAATGGTGGAATCTTCAGTGAAGGGGAAACATTGATAAACTCACCATTCATATCTTTCTTAAATCTGAAGCCACCCATTCTGGAGAAATCATCTATGCCCACCAAGTAGTCGAAGGAAGAAAGATTTCTTGGTGCCCTTTTCTCTTCCTCTGCTTGCAATTGTTCCCGTCTTTTGAGGAGGGTCCGTCCCCATCGATCAGGCAAAGCATCTGAAAAACATCCGAAAATATCATTGCCCGGTAAGGTGTATTGCATCCCAGGATAGTTGTTGATATCCTCCGAAAGTTTGATTCCCGCATGACGACTGAGCCAATTGTTGTCATACTTGAAGGCATAACTATCCGAACCGCGCAACTTTTCGTAGCACAGTTCTCCTATCAGTTCCGGCTCATGAAGCCAATTGAAATCTCCGAAAACGAACAGTTTCTCCATACCTTATTATTCCTTTTTAGTTGCTCTCAGACGGTTTTTCAATCCCAAATCCTGCAAGGATCTGCCGAGTTTGTCATCCTTGGCAAGCAGCAGGATGTCATCATCGAGTTGAAGGGCATACAGCACACGAAGGTAGATGCCTATGGACACCGTGGAAATACCCTTTTCTACCTTGCCCAAAGTCACCTCTGAGCAAGTGGCTCTTTCGGCCACTTGTGCCATACTTAGATTCCGGCGTAACCTTGCCAGCTTGATTTGCTCGCCCACGATAGCCATCTTTTCCATCAACTTCCGGGGGAGTTTGTTAGCCATTGTATTCCTTGACATTCTTATAAGCTTAATTATAATTTGCAAATATACGAATTTTACTTCATTATAATATAGGTTATGGGAGGAAATATTTGAATGGTGAATGCAAAAAATGGCAGCAATGATTAAAATATTTATCCTTTGATGCCAACCTTGCAGCTTTCCGATGACAAAAATGTCACCTTACTGGTGATGCTGGGCATTGGCACGCAAGTTGCACAAATGGAGAGTGAAAGCTGAAGCCGAAAGGGCGAAGGGAACGCAAGAGAACCCTAATAAATAACATCGAGGGTTTCGAAAGATTCCCGGAGCCTCGGAAGCCGAAGCAATCTTTTAAACAGATAAACAAAGAACAAGGAGAAGTCCCGACGGAGCCGAAAGGCGAAGAGAGGATGAGAAAAAGATAATTGGAGGTTTTACACTATGTTGTTAGCTCGTAGAAATAATAATCAAAACGTTTCTAATTGGTTGAACAGTTGGTTTAATGACAACTTCTTTGACACAGACTTGACACCTCACATGAACATTACAGCTCCAGCTGTCAATGTGAAGGAAAGCGATAATGCTTACACCATGGAGGTTGCCGCTCCTGGCTTGAAGAAGGATATGGTCAAGATGAACATCGACAAGGATGGTTACTTGAACGTCTCCATCGAGCACAAGGAGGAGCAGAAAGACGAGAAGAAGAAAGAGCATTACTTGCGTCGTGATTTCTCTTACAGCAACTACTCTCAAAGCTATGTTTTGCCAGAGGATGCTGACCAAGAGAAGATTTCAGCCGAGGTTTGCGATGGTGTCTTGAAAATCGAGATTCCAAAGGTAGCCAAGGAGGAGAAGAAAGACGATGTAAAGCACATTGAGGTTAAGTAATAATAAAAATAGTCATTACGACGAGGAGGGTAAGTCCCATCATGGGACTTACCCTTTTTTTGTTTAAGAACGTAGCACACAATCAGGGGCGGCGCTTGAGGATGACGTCAGCTATCTTCCGTAAGACAAACAATATTGAAGCTTTCGCGTCATCAACATTTTGTTTTCCACAAAGCCATTGGATGAGATTTTATCCGGGCTACCATGTTTTTGTCTTCAAATAATAATTCTGGGACATACTTTCTATCGTTGAAATTTCTCACATATTCTTTTTCAGAGTCAGTAAGAACCAATAAATTCTTAAGGAACTCCGTCACTTCCACCTTAGCTTTTTCAAAATCGAAATGTTCACTTCGTCTTAACACCGGCAAGAGTTGTGAGCGGATGTGGGGAAAGCGTATCTTTTCTATTTGTGGAAAATCGGTAAATTCCGTTGGAGTATTGTTTTCTTTTCTACTTGAACCAACAGTCAGATAAAAGACTGTTGCTTTTCTCAATAGTATTTGTTCCTCGTCACTACAGAATAATTGATGTTCCACCATATTATATACATCGTAGATATCACGTGCAGCACTTCTGCCAATAAGAGCATTTATCTTGGTGGCAAATAATTCGATAGGAGATAACGAGCGCACTTTCACATCCTTCAGAAATGGTATGGACACATGGGCGTCAATAGCAGGCAAAATATGACAACGGTCTGAATAATTGATTTCTATCTTGATGCCGTCATTATTGCCTACTGCATTGGTATAATGGAACACCCATGAGTCAAGAGTATGCGGATTCTTAGAACCTGGGGCAAGATTATAACCTTCTGCTTCCATATAGCGGAGAATCTCACTATTTACTTCCTTGCGGATGGACAGCATCGACTCTCGATCACAATCTATTGTAAAGTCTAGGTCTATGTCTACTGACAGTCTTGGCAACTGAAAGACTGTGAGATTGATGGCTGTACCACCTTTTAATACCAAGGATTTCGACAGCAATGGACTATGATGGATATAGTTGAGTATTTCCACGAGTCGCATTACCTTTTCGAGGTTGTCTCGAATAAAACCTTGCTCTTTTGCAATGATGTCAAGTGCTTGTTTATTATATGAGTTCATAATCTTCTTTTGATGTTAGTTCTTGTGGCACATACATACGCCATTTGCTTACAAAGGTATCCGACTCTTCATCATTGGTCAACCACTTTACGCTTTTTGTACCTTTTGTCCGACATAATTCTATGAGAGAATCGGATATATTGGCTTGTTCCTTGATACGCTCCAACAGGTATCCTGTCTTTTGATACAGAAAAGCCTTGCCGTTCTTTTTAAGATAACTGACAATTTTTTCTTCATCAAGCAGTACGATGGCTTCCATACAATGCAGTAACTCCTCTATACCACCTGCTCGATCAATGCGGTCGAAGCAATCCAGTAATGTACTTTCCATATCTGTCACTCGCACGTATGGATTTCCTTGGGGAGTCATCATGCCAATGATTTCCTTTGTTTGACGGCAATATGTATAATCGACATCTTCAAAGGAAAAGGAATTGAAACGTGACTGACTTTTTACAAATACCTCATTGAATGGTTGATGTGCCAACCCATGAAATTCCAATGCTGTATGATAACATATACAAGCCGTAGGAGAAAGGTGACTTCCGATTTCATACTTGTCACACACAAGTTGTTTTGAAGCAATATCCACCATACAATAGGTATTGCGCCGTATAGACACAATCCATCCTTGCTGCTTGTATCTTGCAAGCAACCTTTCTATTGATTTCAACTTACCATTCAGAGCTTTTACAAGTTCTTCCAAAGTAAAAATCCGTAGTTTGTATAATATGCTTAACAATTCTGTCATCATTTCCAAATTGACGCAAAGGTATACAAATAAAGTCTACTTTCGAGTAAAATCAGAAATATATTATTATTTTTTATCATTTAAGAACACTGCACACAATCAGGGGCGGCGCTTGAGGATGACATAGACGATGACGGGGGCGCCGACCAAGGGGGTGACAGCGTTGAGGGGGATGAGACCGGAATCGCCGGGGAGGACGCACAAGGCACTGCAGAGCAGGCCTACAGCGGCACCACAGAGCATCGTGACGGGGAGCAGGGTGCGGTGGTTGTCGGTGTGGAGCAGCAGACGGGCGATATGGGGAACGGCAAGACCAATGAATGAGACAGGACCGCAAAAGGCTGTGGAAACGGCAGTGAGGAGGCCTGTGACGAGGAGCAGCAGATTGCGGGTGCGCACGATATTGACGCCCAAGTTCTCGGCATAGCGTTCGCCCAACAACAAGGCGTTGAGGGGCTTGACCAACAGCAAGGCGCAACAGAGGCCCGCCACGGTGACCGTGGAGAAAAGGGGCAACTGCGACAGGGAGACACCCCCGAAATTGCCCATGCCCCAAATCATGTAGGACTTGACACCCTCCTCGGTGGCAAAGAAATTGAGCAGCGACACGGCGGACGACGCCACGTAGCCGACCATGATGCCGATGATGAGCAGCAGGACACTGCTCCGCACACGGGTAGAAAAGAAATAGACCAGCGCCATCACAGCCATCGCCCCCAAGAAGGCGCCCACCATCACCGCTACAAAACCGCCAAGGGTGTAGTCGCCGGCAGTGATGGTGCCCCCAGAAGCGAGCATGACAAGCGCAACACCAAGTCCGGCGCCACTGTTGACGCCGAAGATGGAGGGGTCGGCAAGCGGATTGCGGAAGGCGGTTTGGAGGAGCAGTCCGCACACGGCCAGTCCACTGCCACAGAACAAGGCTGTGACCGCCTGGGGCAGACGAGACTCCAGCACGATGAACCGCCAACTCTCACGCTCCACGGGTTCGCCCGCCAAGATGCGACAGATCTGTCCGAAGGGAATGTGGACAGAGCCATAGACAATGTTGAAGGCGAAAAGAAAGACCACCGCCGCAAGAAGCGGCAAGAGACGACTAAGGTTGGAGCGCATGGAAGAAACGGAGTTTTTGACCGGGATTCTGTCCGGGATGGAAGATGGTGAAGAAATCGAGAATCAGCAGGTCGGGGCGGAAAGGCGTCAGCTCATAGAAGCCCGAGGTCTGCAGGTCGCAGCCCATCACGTGGCGCTGTTTGTAGGCCTTGATTTGGGTGTAGGCTGCTGACTCACCTGCGAGGGTGGCATAGCCGAAATGCGGGTCGCCGAAATAGCGCACCAACCAGATGTCGGCATCAGCACCACGGTCGAGCACTGCTTCAAGGGCGAGCGGAACAGAACCGCTGGTCTTGTCCGTGGCAAGGATATAGCGACCGCCGGCATCGGCAATCATCTGTCCCAACGTGCTTCTGCCACCGGGCAAATACCACACGCCGCCCTCACGGCGATCTATCAGCACGGAGGGGCGGGTCTTGCACGCCTGTGCCTTGCGCTTGACACTCAAATAGCGCGTCTCCACCTCTTGGAAAAGAGAGTCGGCTTGTCGCTCCTTGCCGAGGAGCAAGCCATAGAATTTCATCCATTCCGCCCTCGCCAAAGGAGAGGGTTCCATATAGTCGGCACATTCGATGATGGGGATGCGGGTCTTCTCCAGTTTGCCGTATCCACCACTATTCTCAGAGGGTGAGAGCAGCACGGCGTCGGGCTTGAGATCCATCATCTTCTCCACGTCGGGTGCCATGCTGCTGCCACAGTCAGCAATCTTGTGGGCCTTGACCTGTTGCTGCACATAGGGAATGTTGACATAGGACAGGTCGCACACGCCGCCAATGGCCTCGGGGGCGGAAAGGCTGATGAAGAGTTGACTGTGGACGGTGGTGGACACGACGGCACGGCGCAAGGGAGTGCGCACGACGGTGCCTTGGGGCAGCGAGGCGGGCAGTGTGCGCACGCTGTCGGGCACAAGTACATAGGTGTGGAGCGTCTTCCCCTTGTGCCAAGGGTCAGCAATGCGCGCCACAGTGTAGCCGTCGTGCTTGACGATGGTCAAGTCTTCGGCATATTTCATCTGCAGGGTGTCTCCCCCACCCTTGCCTTGCGAGGTTTTGTGGGGATTGCAGGAGACAAGGGCAAGCGCCGACAGGAGGACGGCGCACAGCATCATCGGATAATAAGCTTTCTTTCTCATAATTGCCACAAAATTAGCGTTTTTCACAGACATGGCAAAAGAAGGGAAGATAAATTGTCTAAATAGCTGTCGTCTCATTCAAAAACTCTTTTGCTTATGTTTCTCAAAGATGGAGATTCTCACACCAAATGAATTGGTAGAACGAATCAATAGAGGTTAATATTCTCTCTTCAAGCAAAAAAAATCGCACTGGCAGGGAAGACCCTATCAGTGCGGTTTAAAATCTATTTCTCTTGAATTTTTTGTTCAAACGTTGTCTCCGATGGAGACTTTTTCTTCCCTGAAGTAGGTCAAAGCCTCACGGCTTTGCCTTTCTTTTGGGTCGAAATCTGTTATCCTTACTTTTATTACAATCTTTGTTTACCTAAAACCAATAACCTAATGAAAACCTAAACAATCAATCTTTTACCTAAAACCAATAACCTAATAACCTAAACAATCAATCTTTATTACCTAAAACCAATAACCTAATCAAAACTTTAAAATCATGAATATATATCAAATCTAACCTTTTTCTCAGTTGTCTTTGTTTCTTATTTGCGATGCAAAGGTAGTGCTTTTCCCAATATGCCGCAATAGAAAGAGGACTTTTTCGTCGGAAAAAGCCCTCTTTATTGATACAAATCAAGCGATTGTGTGCGAACACAACAGCTATTTACACACGTTTACATTTATTCATACACTTCATCGATGCCGTTTCCGCCCATGAATCCAGAGTCTTCGGCAGCACAGGGGTCGAAGTCTTCGGGCAAGTCGAACTTTGCATCGGGATCATAGCCGAGCGCCCGGTCGCGGTAGACCTTCTTCATGAAATAGGCCCAGATGGGGAGTGCCGCCGTGGCGCCCTGTCCCATGCGCATGGAGTCGAAATGGATGTCGCGGTCTTCGCCGCCCACCCAGCATCCGCTGACAAGTTGTGGGGTGAAGCCCATGAACCAGGCATCGCTGTTGCGGTTGGTGGTACCGGTCTTGCCGCCAATCTCTCCCTCGAAGTGATATTTGTAGCGCAGGCGGCCGGCAGTACCGCCGTCGACCACGCCCTTGAGCAAGACGAGCATCTTCTGTGCCGACTCTTCGCTGATGACCTCGTTCATGCGGGGATTGAAGGTGGCAATGACGTTGCCCTCGTTGTCCTCAATCTTGCTGACGAACATGGGGGCACAACGGATGCCGTTGTTGGCGAAGGTGGTATAGGCACTCACCATCTCAGCCACGCTCACCTCGCAAGGACCGAGACACAGCGCCATGGAAGGGTGGATGTCGGGGTTGTTGATGCCAAACTCATGGAGCAGTTGGACGAAAGCCTGAGGATTGAGCTTACTCATCAGATAGGCAGACACCCAGTTGCTCGACTGCGCGAGTCCCCATTTCAAGGTGACCATCTGTCCGGCACGGGCATGGCTGGCATTGCGCGGAGTCCACGGTTGGCCCGCCACCATATAGGTGCGTTGGGCGTTGGGCGCCTTGTCGCAAGGCGAGAATCCGTTCTCCATGGCGAGGGAATAGAGGAAAGGCTTGATGGTGGAACCCACCTGGCGCCGTCCGCCCATCACCATGTCGTATTGGAAATGCTCGAAGTCGAGTCCGCCCACATAAGCCTTCACGGCGCCTGTCTTGGGATCCATGCTCATGAATCCGGCACGGAGGAATGACTTGTAGTAGCGTATCGAGTCGAGAGGCGTCATGATGGTATCGATGTCACCATGATAGGTGAAGATGGTCATGTCGGTGGGGCGGCGGAAGGCAGCTCGTATTTCCTCCTCACTGGCGCCCGAGGCCTTCATCGAGCGATAGCGGTCGCTCTGCTGCACGGCGCGGTTGATGATAGACTTCACCTGTTGGGCAGTCAACTGGTCGGTGAAGGGAGCGTTGGGCTTCGAGCGGTTCTCACGGTTGAATTCGGGCTGGAGGAAGCGAGCCACATGGCCGTAGACCGCCTCCTCGGCATAGCGCTGCATACGCGAGTTGATGGTGGTGAAGATTTTCAGTCCGTCGGTATAGACGTTATAATGGGATCCGTCCTTCTTGGTGTTCTTGTTGCACCATCCGTAGAGAGGATCGGTCTGCCAGGCGATGGAGTCGATGACATACTGGTTCTTGTTCCATGCCGGATAGTTGCTTCTGTCGGGAGCCTCAGCCATCATGTAGCGGCGCAGGAATTCGCGCAGATAGGTGGCGGAGCCATCCTTGTGGTCAGTGCGATGGAAGTTGAGCGTCAACTGCTCCGAGGCGTAGCGGAGATAGTCGTCGTGGGAGATGTAGCCCACTTTCTCCATCTGCGCCAGCACCACGTTGCGCCGTTCGGTGGCACGCTCGGGGTAGCGCACAGGATTGAAGAGCGACGGATTCTTACACAAGCCGATGAGCATGGCAGCCTCGTCGATGGTGAGGTCGATAGGTTCCTTATTAAAATAGGTGTTGGCGGCAGTCTTGATGCCCACCGCATTGTGGAGGAAATCGAAGTAGTTGAGATACATGGTGATGATCTCCTCCTTGGTATAGTTGCGCTCGAGCTTGATGGCAATCACCCACTCTATCGGCTTCTGGAGCAGTCGCTCCAGGGTGTTCTGCGCAGGACGCTTGGTGTAGAGCTGCTTGGCAAGCTGCTGGGTGATGGTGGAGCCACCGCCGGCGGAAGCCTGTCCGAGAAGACCGCGCTTGACCACGGCACGGGTCAAGGCGATGAAGTCGATGCCCGAATGCTCATAGAAGCGTTCGTCCTCGGTGGCGACGAGCGCCTGGACGAGATAGGGCGACAGTTTGTCGTAGGTGACGAGGATGCGGTTTTCCTTGTTCAGGTTCCACGTGCCGAGCACCTTGCCGTCGTCGGAATAGATCTGCGAGGCATATCTGTTGATGGGATTCTGCAAGTCTTCCACGGGCGGCATATAGCCTATCCATCCGTTCCAGATGGCGACGAAAGCCACCAGGACAAGCAGGAAGGAGGCGAGCAGCAAGCCCCAAAGGAAATGTACAAACTTTTTTCTCATGGATGTCAATTTGCGACAAAATTACAACATTCTTTTCAATTATCGCCCCTATTTTGAAAATTATGCGTAACTTAGCGGTCGAATTCAGTACTAATAGACTCACACATCAATGAAAAAGCATGATTTCGTGACCATCGCTGACCTCTCCAAAGAGATGATTATGCACCTCATCGAGATGGCACAGGAGTTTGAAAAGCACCCCAACCGGGAACTGTTGAAAGGCAAAATCGTGGCGACCCTCTTCTATGAGCCCTCCACCCGCACACGCCTCAGTTTTGAAACAGCCGCCAACCGTCTCGGCGCCAAAGTGATCGGGTTCACCGACGCCAAAGTGTCGAGCGTGTCGAAAGGCGAGACCCTGAAAGACACAATACTCATGGTTTCCAACTATGCCGACGTGATTGCCATGCGGCACTACATCGAGGGAGCCGCACAGTATGCCAGCGAAGTGGCGCCGATTCCTATCGTCAACGCCGGCGACGGTGCCCACCAGCACCCCTCACAGTGTCTGCTCGACCTCTACTCCATCTACAAGACCCAGGGCACACTGGAGAACTTGAACATCTACCTGGTCGGCGACCTCAAGTACGGCCGCACCGTCCACTCTCTCATCATGGCCATGCGCCACTTCAACCCCACCTTCCACTTCATCGCGCCGAAAGAGTTGGCGATGCCACAGGAATACAAACTCTACTGCAAGGAGCACGGCATCAAATATCAGGAGCACACAGCCTTCAACGAGAAGGTGATTGCCGACGCCGACATCCTCTACATGACCCGCGTGCAGAAGGAACGCTTCTCCGACCTCATGGAATATGAGCGTGTGAAGAACGTCTACATCCTCAAGCGCGACATGCTCAGCCTTGCCAAGGACAACATGAAAATCATGCACCCACTGCCCCGTGTCAACGAAATCGCCTACGATGTGGACGACGACCCACACGCCTACTACATCCAGCAGGCACAGAACGGACTCTATGCCCGTGAGGCCATCTTCTGCCACGTGCTCGGAATCACGCTCGACCAAATCAAAAACGACAAAACAATCATTGATTAGCAGTTATTATGGAAAACAACAAGAAAGAAAGACTGGTCACCGCCATTGAGAACGGTACCGTCATCGACCATATCCCGACAGACAAGACTTATAAGGTGGTGAGCCTTCTGCACCTCGACAAGCTGGACACTCCCGTGACCATCGGCAACCACTACGCCTCAAAGCGCATGGGCCACAAGGGCATCATCAAGGTGTCGGACAAATTCTTCACCGACGAGGAGATTTCCCAACTCTCCGTGGTGGCCCCCAAGGTGGTGCTCAACATCATCAAGGACTACGTGGTGGTGGAGAAGAAGACCGTGGAGACACCCGACGAGTTGCGCGGCATCATCAAGTGCAACAACCCGAAGTGTATCACCAACAACGAACCTATGCAGACCGTGTTCAACACCATCGACAAGGTGCACGGCATCCTCAAGTGCCGCTACTGCGACACAGAGCAGGAAATCAGCAAGGTGGAACTCGTATAGTACGAAACTAAAACATAGAAAAGAAATGAAAAGAGATCAAGTGATTTTCGACCTTATCGAAAAGGAGCACCAGCGCCAGCTCAAGGGCATGGAGCTGATTGCCTCAGAAAACTTTGTGAGTGACGAAGTGATGCAGGCCATGGGGTCCTACTGCACCAACAAATATGCAGAGGGTCTGCCCGGCAAACGCTATTATGGCGGTTGCGAGATTGTAGACCAGATAGAGACGCTCGCCATCGAGCGCGTCTGCAAGCTCTTCGACGCCGAATTCGCCAACGTGCAGCCCCACAGCGGTGCCCAAGCCAACGCTGCCGTACTGCTCGCCGTGCTCAAACCCGGCGACACTTTCATGGGTCTTGATCTCTCCATGGGCGGACACCTCAGCCATGGCAGCCACGTCAACACCAGCGGTATCCTCTACAATCCCGTGGCCTACCACCTCAAGAAGGAGACAGGTCGTGTGGACTACGACGAGATGGAGCGACTGGCACGCGAGAACAAGCCGAAACTCATCATCGGCGGTGGTTCTGCCTACAGCCGCGAATGGGACTATGAGCGCATGCGCAAAATCGCCGACGAGGTGGGCGCCCTGCTGATGATCGACATGGCACACCCTGCCGGCCTCATCGCCGCCGGACTGCTCAAGAACCCAGTGAAATATGCCCACATCGTGACCACCACCACCCACAAGAGTCTCCGTGGTCCTCGTGGCGGCGTCATCCTCATGGGCAAGGACTTTGAGAATCCCTGGGGACTCAAGACACCCAAGGGCGTGACCAAGATGATGAGTCAACTGCTCAACAGCGCCGTATTCCCCGGACAGCAGGGTGGACCACTCGAGCACGTCATTGCCGCCAAGGCAGTGGCTTTCGAGGAGGCTCTGCAGCCCGAATTCAAGGACTATGCCCTGCAAGTGAAGAAGAACGCAGCCGTGCTCGCCGACGAACTGATGAAGCGCGGTTTCGACATCGTCAGCGGTGGCACTGACAACCACTCGATGCTCGTCGACCTGCGCACGAAATATCCCGATCTGACCGGTAAGGTAGCTGAGAAGGCACTCGTGGCAGCCGACATCACCTGCAACAAGAACATGGTGCCCTTCGACACCCGCAGCGCCTTCCAGACCTCAGGCATCCGCCTCGGCACACCAGCCATCACCACCCGCGGTGCCAAGGAAGACCTCATGGTGCTCATCGCCGAACTCATCGAGGAAGTGCTCGACAACCCCGAGGACGAGAAGGTCATCAGCAGCGTGCGCCAGCGTGTCAACGAGACCATGAAGGCGTATCCACTCTTCGCTTATTAAAAAGAGGTTTCCGGTGGAAGACTGCCGTCTGACGCCGGAACACCATAAAAAAAACAAGGAAATGCGGCGCTTCGACAAGAAGTTCCGCATTTCCACATTATACACAACAGCAAACCGTTCAGCCACATGACAAACAGGACGACAAAACAAGGAACATTCGACCGGATATATGAGGAATATTATAGCCGGTTGTTCTACTTTGCGTTCAATATGCTGCGCGACACGGATCTCTGCAAGGACATCCTCGAGGACGTGTTCCTGACGCTGTGGAACCGCATCGACACCGTGGGCGACATCAATGTGCGCTCCTATCTCTTCGCCTCCGTGCACAACAAAATCATCGACACGCTCCGGCACGACGAGCGCCACCGCAACTATTCGGAAGAATACCTGCGGCAAGCCACCGTCTACTACACCGACTACAGCGAAGAACTGAAGAAAGACCGCCTCGTGGAAAAGATGATAGCCCAGTTGCAACCACCCACCGACCTGATTTTGGAAATGTGCTATCTAAGAAGGATGAAATATCACGAAGTGGCACGAGCCTTGGACATCAGCCCCAACACGGTGAAAAAGCACATCACCAAGGCGCTCAAACTATTAAGAAACCTATATAACGGCAAAAAGGATACCTATTTGGACTGATTGTTCGTCTTACTTATAGACCCACACCACATTATGAACATGGATAAAAAAACGTATACAGACCCAGAACAGGAACATCTGGAGAAAGAGGAAGTGATCATCAACGACTATTATGCCAGACAGTCGGCGCCCACCATCGACGTGGACGAAGAACTGGCGCGCTTCAAGCGCAGACACTGCGCCAAGACCACCTTCTCCGCCCGCCACATCGCCCTCACCGCGATTTCACTTGCGGCAATAGCCCTCCTGCTCTTCACCCTGTTCAGGAGCACTGGCAGCGACAAGCTGCGCCGACAGCCGTCCAAGACTACCGCCCTCGTGGCCTATCAAGCCGTCAAGAGCGGACAGCAGGATGTGGTCATCCGTGAAGCCGACGGCACCGCACACGTGGTGGGGCAAGGAAGATTGACCGTCAAGGCACGGGGCGAGCAAAAGACTGTAGCCACCCACACCCTGACCACCCCGTCGGGCAGAACCGCCGAGGTGGAACTGGCTGACGGCACCATCGTCTGGCTGAACGCCAACAGCAAACTGACCTTCCCCGACAAGTTTGACGGCAAGGAGCGCAAGGTCAGCGTGGAGGGAGAAGCCTATTTCAAGGTGACCCACAACGCCGACCATCCATTCGTCGTGTCGACAGGGAAGATGAACACCACCGTGCTGGGCACCGAGTTTGACGTGAACACCAACTGCCACAACTGTCCCTGCGTCACCTTGGTGAAGGGCAGCGTGGAAGTGAGCGATCCGCAAGGCAGATGCTGCCAGCGAATCGTGCCGGGAGAGAATGCCACCCTCAAAGGCGACGCCACGTTTGCGGTGAAGACGGTGGACACCAACATCTACTGCGCCTGGAAAGACGGCAACTTCTATTTCGACAACTCCACCCTGTGGGACATTGCCCAGGAACTGGGACAGTGGTACAATGTGAGCGTGGTGTTCAACAATCCGCGCCTCATCTCCACCCGCATCTTCCTCACCGCCAGCCGCCATGCCTCGGTGGAGGAGATTCTGGAAATCATCAACAGTCTCAACAAGGCCCGTTTCACGCTCAAAAATGGACAAATCATCATCAATTAGGGGATAAAACAAGCAAAAATCACGTTTTCCCCACTTTTTCTCTTTCCACTCATACCCGATTATTCCCTCCATTCGTCATAGCTTAAAAGGGATTAATCAATTTTTAATAAATTTTATATGAAAAGAGAAAGAGTAAAGCGCATAGCCATACTGCTCGTATGTCTATTCCTGTCTACTGGCTTCTCCCTGGCGCAGAACGCGAAACGGTTCAGCGCCTCGTTCAGCAATGAACAATTAGCCAAGGTTCTCAAGACCATTAGTGAGAAATCCGGTGTTTATGTCGGCTTCGCCTACGAGGATGTGGGACAAGTGCGCGTCACCAAGAACCTGAAGAACGTGACCGCCACCGAGGCTGTCTCCACCGTGCTGGAGAACACGTCGTTGGGTTTCTCGATGACCAACAACAGCATCACCGTATACAAGAAGAGCAAACAATCTGCCCGCAAAGACAACACCGCCACCGGCAAGATGCGTGTGGAGGGAACCGTGGTGGACGAGAAAAACTCGCCCCTGCCCGGTGTGACCGTCACCTCTACCAGCACCCGCCAGAACATGACGACCGACATCAACGGACAGTTTGTCATGAACGTGCCCGAGGGCACTCCCACAGAGTTGCAGTTCACCTTCATCGGCATGAAGCCCCAGACAGCTGTCATCAGCGGACATGGCTCGCTCAAGAAAGTGAAGATCATGATGCACGAGAACGCCGGCAACCTCGACGAAGTGGTGGTCACCGGTGTGGTAAGCAAGCGCAAGGAGACCTTCACGGGTTCCTCAGCCACCTTCACAGGCCAGGAGCTGAAGTCGGTGGGTGTGCAGAACCCTATCCTCAGCCTCAAGAGCCTCGACCCATCGTTCAACGTGATGGACAACAACCTATTCGGTTCCGACCCTAACCGTCTGCCCGACATCGAGATCCGCGGCAAATCCAGCCTTCTCGGTATGCGCGACGAACTGTCGGAAGACCCCAACCAACCCCTCTTTATCCTCGACGGTTTCGAGTCTTCTCTCGAAGCCATCTACAATCTTGACATCAACCGCATCGCTTCCATGACCCTGCTCAAGGATGCCGCCTCCACAGCCATCTATGGTTCGAAGGCTGCCAACGGTGTGGTGGTCGTAGAGACCGTGAAGCCAAAGGTGGGCCAGCTGCGCGTGAGCTACAACGGCTCCATGGACGTCAGCATCCCAGACCTCGGCGGCTACAATCTGATGAACGCCCGGGAAAAACTGCAGTTTGAGAAGATGGCGGGCAAATATACCAACAGCGACGCCTCCGCCAGCGACATCATCGACCTCGACAACCTCTATCAGGAGCACATGCGCGACGTGGCAAGCGGTGTGGACACCTACTGGCTGTCGGAGCCGCTGCGCACCGGCATCAACCATCGCCACCAACTCTATCTCGACGGTGGTTCGGGCGGCTTCCTCTTCGGTATCGGTCTGAACTATAACAAGACCAACGGTGTGATGAAGAAATCCAACCGCGACGTCTATGGCGGCAACATCGACCTGACCTACCGCGTGGGCAAGTTGCAGTTCAGCAACAAGTTCACCGCCCAGCAGACCAACGCCAAGAACCCCACCGTATCGTTCTCGGAGTACGCTTCTGCCAACCCCTACTACAAGAAATATGACGAGGAGGGCAAAATCTCCAAGTTCCTTGCCAACAACGACTTCGAGTCGCGCATCGGCAACCCTATGTACAACGACAATCTGAACAGCCGCAACGATACCCACCAGCTGATGCTGAGCGACTATTTCCAGGTGGAGTATAATCCGCTCAAGGAACTGCGTCTGCGCGGCAAGTTCGGTATCACCCACTATGACAAGGACGCTGTCAACTTCATCTCGCCCGACGACACCCGCTATGAGAGTGTGAACGTGCTGAAGCGCGGAAGCTACAGTTACGGCAACACAAAGACCAACAACATCGAGGGCGACCTGACCGCCATCTACGCCACCGTGCTGAACGATGCCCACCGCATCAACGTGGCATTGGGTGCCAACATCAACGAGAGCAAGAGCACACTCCAGGGCTATTCCGCCCAAGGTTTCCCCTCAGGCGACTTCACCTACCCATCGTTCTCCAACGGCTATCCCGAGGGCGGACGTCCTTCCTACAGCGAGAGTGTGAGCCGCTCGGTGAGCGCCTATCTCACAGGTGGCTACTCCTATCTCGACCGCTATCTGCTCGATGTCAGCTACCGTCTGAACGGTTCGTCCATCTTCGGTTCCAACAAGAAGTATATCAACACCTGGTCAGTCGGTTTGGGATGGAACATCCACAACGAGGAGTTTGTGAAGAAGAACCTCCCCTTCATCAACTATTTCAAGATCCGTGGCTCCATCGGTAACCCCGGCAACCAAAACTACGACTCGTCGCTCTCGCTGACCACCTTCCAGTATTCCTACACTGCCTACAACTACTTCGGCCTCAGCTCCGTGCTGCTGAACATGGGCAACAAGAACCTGGAGTGGCAGACCACCCTCGACCGCAACATCGGTCTCGACCTGACCATGTTTGACAACCGCCTGTCGCTGACCATGGACTACTATTACAAGAAGACAGACCCACTGCTCATCGCCATCGGTCTGCCCGCATCGTCTGGTCTGCCCATGTCCTATAACTCGACACTCGGCGAATACACCACATCGTACAACACCAACCTGGGCAACCAGGTGGCAAAGGGCTTCACCGCCACCCTGCAATACTACATCATCCGCGACCTGAAGAAGCGCCTCACCTGGTCTGTACGCGGTACCATGCGCGCTGAAAGCACCAAGCTCGGCGGCATCGGCAACACCCTGTCATCGCTCAACAAGTATGGCCAGAGCCGCAGCACCCAGCGCTATTATGACGGCGCCGATCCCGACGACATCTGGGCTGTGCGCTCGGCAGGCATCGACCCCGCCACCGGTAAGGAACTGTTCATCAAGAAAGACGGATCCTACACCTATGACTTCACCTATGACGACGAGGTGATTGTGGGCAACACCCGTCCAGACCTCGAGGGAACCCTCGGCACCAACTTCGGTTATCGTGGTTTGACCTTCAGCGCCATCTTCCGCTATCGTCTCGGCGCTGACTCGTTCAACAGTTCGGTGTTCAACAAGGTGGAGAACCTGACCAAGTCAGACCTCAACTACAACCAGGACAAGCGTGCCCTCTACGACCGCTGGCAGAAGCCGGGCGACATCGCCCAGTTCAAGAACATCGCCGACTCACAGACCACGCCGATGTCCTCACGTTTCGTGCAGCGCGAAAACACCCTCACCCTTGAGTCTCTCCAGGTGGGCTATGAGTTTGACCCGCAGATTGCCCGCTATCTGGGTCTGAGCGGCTTGCGCATCAACGCCTATATGAACGACATCTTCCGCATCTCGTCCATCAAGCAAGAGCGAGGCACCTCCTACCCCTTCGCCCGCAGCTTCTCATTCGCCCTTTCACTCACCTTATAAAATATAGCAATCATGAAAGTAAAAAACTTTTTCAGCATACTTGTCCTGGCCTGCGCCACGATGGTGACCTCGAGCTGTAACGACTGGCTCGACTACAGTCCGAAAGACAAGACCACGGAAGACCAGCAGTTTTCCACCAGGGCGGGATTCTATACCGCCGTCAACGGCGTCTACAACAAGATCGCCTCGAGCAGCCTCTATGGCAACAACCTCAGCTTCGGTGCCATCGACCTGATGTCGCAGCGCTATGAGGCAGGCTCCGACGCCACCAAGACCAAATATCTCTGGACCTACTTCAGATATACCGACGGCACCCTGCAAAACAGCATCAACAGCATCTGGCAGGAAGCCTATCAGACCATCCTCAACGCCAATGTCGTGCTCGAGGGTGTGGACAACCAGAAGGGTGTGCTCCCGGAGAGTGACAAGAACCTCATCAAGGGCGACCTGCTCGGTCTGCGCGCCTTCCTCCACTTCGACCTGCTCCGTCTCTTCGGCACCGTCTACAGCCGCGACTCGGAAACCAAGGTGATGCCCTACAACGACACCACAGAGCCTAAGGCCCACGAACTGCTCTCCTCGAAAGACATCGTCGAGAACCACATTCTGCCCGACCTGAACGCCGCCGAAGAATGTCTGAAGGCTGCCGACCCCATCACCAAGACGGGTGTGGCTGACACCACCAACACCAATGGCGACAACTATCGCAACTATCGTCAGTTCCGACTGAACTACTACGCCATTGCCCTGCTCAAGGCCCGCGTATACCAGTGGATCGGCGACACCGACCACGCACTGGAAGAGGCACAGAAAATCACCGACAGCGAAGACGCAAAGAAGTTCTTCCCCTTTGTCAATCCCGACAAGCTGCTGGGCAACAACTACGATCCCGACCGCATCTTCTCCTCTGAAGTGTTGTTCGGCATCTACAACTCAGAGCGCAGCAACATCTACAAGAACTATTACGATGCCGCCAACTTGAGCTCGACCAACCTCTACCGCTCGTATGCCGGCTACATCGAGAAGGTGTTCACCAACCAGGCTGACTACCGCTACCAGTCGCAATGGGAGCGCAGCGGAAGCAACTACAACTTCGCCAAGTTCAAGGAAATCACCTACAACCTCAACGACGCGCCCACCAAGGCAACCATGATGCCTTTGATGAGAATCAGCGAGGCCTACTACATCGCCGCCGACTGCGAGATGAAGAAGGGCGACAAGCAGAAAGCCTTCGACTATCTCAACACCATGCTCAAGCATCGCGGTGTGACAGAACTTGTGCCCGAGCAGACATCTACCACCGACTTCAACAACGAGCTGAAGATGGAATACATCCGCGAGTTCTGGGGCGAGGGACAGATTTTCTTCCTCTTCAAGCGCACCTACTCGTCAATCGGCGACAAGTTTAACGGCAATACCAGCGACTCATGGTCGAGCGTCTATCCAAGCGCCTCTCGCTATGTGCTGCCCATGCCATCCAGTGAAAAAGAAAACCGATAAACAACAAGCGACATGAAAAAATTTATCATTCCCATATTCTCCCTGCTGAGCATCCTCATGCTGGGAGCCTGCTCACAAGAAGACTTCACCAGCTTTGCCGGAGACAGCAAGGCGGGTGTCTATATCCAACAAGTAGCCACCACCAACATCAACGGCACTCCCCTGACCTACTCCGACTCCGTAGTGGTCACCTTTGCCAACTATAGCCTCGACACCGAACGGCTCCGCAGCTACGTGCCCGTCAAGATCATGGGCAACGTGACCGACCAGGACCGCCGGTTCAAGCTGGTGGTCAACCCCGAACTGTCCACCGCCGTAGAAGGCGAGGACTATGAACTGAGCGACACCGCCTGCTACATTCCCGCAGGAGAGGCAAGCCGCAACGTGTTCTTCTATATCAAGAAGACTCCCAAGCTCGACAACAAGTCGGTGAGAATCGTCTTCGAGGTGCAGGACAACGAGAACTTCACCGCTGAACTGGAAAAATACAAGAACACCGTCGACTGGGCATCCACCGGCAAGGAACTGTGCGGCAAGCGCTACAAGGTCATCTTCAACAACATCTGGGAAATCCCGACCCAATGGAGTTTCTGGGGAGACTACTATTTCGGCTCTTGGAGCGTGAAGAAGGAGAAAATCCTCGACGAGCTGATGGGCTGGCAGCACTCAGAGTTTGACAGCAAAGCCACCTACGGCAAACTGCCCTACCTCGCCAAGAAGCTGCAGAAATACCTGCAGGAGCAAGCCGACGCCGGCACACCTGTCACCGACGAGGACGGCTCCTACATGCAGCTCGTATCGCCCTATCTCGTGGACTATTCCAAGTATGACAAATAAACATCCGACATTATGAACATCAAATTCAAACATATCTGCGGCATGATGGTGGCAGCCGCCACACTCACATCCTGCTACGAGGACAAGGGAAACTATGACTATACCGAGGTGGAGGATATCTCCGCCACAGGTTTCCCAAAACAAATCAATGTGGTGCAGAAGGCCGACTATATCGAGCTTTCGCCATCGTTCACCTCTACACAGAACGGTGCCATCGACAACAACCCCAACTATGAGTACAGTTGTATGCTGTGGAAGAGCGGCGGCACCTTCCCCGACACCAAGACCCGCCAAAAGGAAATCGACACCGACCACGCCAAGGACGTGAAATACTTTGCCGACCTCAGCGAGGGAAACTACGTCATCCAGTATATGGTGACCAACAAGCAGACCGGTGTGACCACCAACTTCAAGGTGCCTGTCAAGGTGACATCCTCCACCTATGAGGGATGGATGGTGCTCTGCGACGACAAGGATGGCTATGCCAACATGGACATGGTGTCCGTGCTCTCAGAGACCCGCAAGGAGACCGTCCACAACATTCTCGGCGCCAAGGCTCCAAAGTTGAAAGGTGCCCGCTCCATGATGATGTATGCCCGTCCGTCCAACTATGCGGCAGGCGACGACATGTGGTACAACACCGACGAGGGCACCTATTCCCTGAACCAGCGCACGCTGGAGGCGCTCTACAATGTGACCGCCACCGAGTTCATGGTGACACCCAAGGACGAGCAGGTCATTGCCAATGCTTGCATGTACCTTTATGGTTATAGCCTCTGCGTCACCGACAAGGGCAACGTCTACGCCAAGAGCAGTTCGTCGGGTGCCGTCTATGAGGATCCCGTCAATACCTTCACCAATGGTGGTGCCCTCGAGTTCCATGCAGCTCCGTTCATTGGCGTTTGCATGTCGCGCTCGGGCTATGACTACTATTACAACCAGAAGGCCATCCTCTATGACAAAGACCATCAGCAGTTTGTGTCTTTCGACGGCTCCTCCAACGGCAACCATACTGCATGCTCGAAGATTGACGATCCAGAAAACAAGCTCTTCTCCTACCAGACCGGCAAGGACATGATTGCCATGGTCAACACCGCCTTCTCCGGCGGCACCACCTATGCCGTGATGGAGGATGCAGCCAAGAAGCGCTATGTCTACGGCATCAATATGACGGGCGGACAACTCGTCCAGTCGCTCTATGAACCGCTCTCAGCGCCCGACGTGGACAAAGCCACCTCGTTCGCTTTCCATTCGCAGTATCCCTACATGTTCTACAACGATGGTGACAAGGTGTACACCTACCACCTGATGAACCACACTGCCAACGTGGGTCTCACCCTGCCTGGCGAGGAGGTGACAATGGTGAAGTTCAACCTGTTCTACCATCAGCGCACCTCGACGCTGTTCAACAAGAGCGACGAGTTCATGGCGCAGCAATACATGCTCATCGTGGGTTCCTACAAGAAGGACAACACCGACGGCAACGGCGGCGTGCTCCGTTTCTACAAGTTCGACCAAGCGACAGGCACCCTTACCCTCGCCGAACAGTATGACGGCTTCGGCAAGATCAAGGACGTGATGTATCGTGAAAGATAATAATTCTAAAATTAAACAACAATGAAAATTCTTATTACGATTTTTACATTAATGCTTTTTGCATTACCAACAAAAACTTTCTGTGAAAGGTTCAACTTGAGCAACAAAAAGGAATTCGTTCAAAGGAGATATCAGATTGAAAAGCAAAAACTTACAATTAAAGCTGCTCATAAAACAGATGACCCCATGAAACCTTATGAACTGATTATATATGAATTTGAAATAAGCTATACAATTTTCAAGGCTGATAAAGTCAAAACAGTAACTTGGCGCAGTTTAAACAGTTACAACGTGAATGGACAAAAAAAAGTTCCAATAGATTGGAGTATCAATGATGCATTTGTTGCAAGCCTTGTGCCACAAGAAACTAATTTCGGTTATGAAGTTACGAACTTGTAAAAAGATTCAAATATTATATTTATTTATAATGTTCTCTCAGATATTGAATGCGCAAAATGTATTGCGCATTCAATATCATTGTCTCTTTCGAAATGTAGAAGAAGCCACATTTCCTTATTCAGAAACACGAGTTTTGGAAATTAATGACAGTACTTCAGCATTTTTTTGGATTGACCCATTAGAGGATGGTATCCCCTTCTTAAACGAATCTCTACCATATCGCATTTATAAAAATTATCCTAAACAAAATGAAATCACATTCATCGGAGGTATCAGTAATTTGAACTTTTATTATACTGAAAAGATGCCAGAATTCGATTGGAGCCTACAAGACGGAGATTCTACTATATGTAACTATGTCTGCCATAAAGCTCTAACTTTATTTCGTGGACGCACTTGGAAAGTATGGTACACAGAAGAGCTTCCTTATGATGATGGTCCCTGGAAACTAAAGGGATTACCGGGACTTATTCTAAAAGCAGAGGACGCTAACGGAGATTTTTCGTTCACAGCTATTGGCATAAAGAAATGTGAAAACATGTCTATTAAAATGTCATTGAAAGGATTTTGCAAAACATCACGTAAGAACTATCAAGAAGATGTTACAGAATACAGACGCGATCCTGAGGCTTTTTTCAATGCAACACACAATATAAAAATACATAGAATCTATAAAGACGGGCAACATAAGCCGTCCCCAAAAACTCCGTGTTTTTTGGAATACTGACAAAGCCTTGTTTGTAAGCGGGAAAAGTTTACGATTTGAAAGAGACAAGGAGCCCAAGCTGTCATGAGTTCGCCTACCCAACCCTGCCTCATGGAATATCTCGACAAATAAAATTTTTCCTAATCATCATACATTCCTACACAAATCGCGCACAAGCCCTGTGTTTATGCGGAGTTTGACGATGTATGATGGACGAAATATCCTACACAAATCCTACATTATCATACACATTTATTAAGTGAGTTGTTTGCCTCGTGGAACTTCCCTTGTTCAAGATGGTTCAAAGCTTTGGGCACTCGATGAACACGCGGTGTTCAACAGTTGCCCAAACTGCCGGACCGTTTTTGGGCAAATGAGTAGCGTAGCGTTAGGGGGGATTTCCGTTCTCTTTTCAAGTAATTAGGTATGTAGGATAATGTAGGATTTGTGTAGGATATTTCGCTATCATACATCGTTGCAACCCACTATATATTAGTGAGTTGCATACGATTTGTGTAGGATGTATGATTTTTTGCGAAAAACTTTTTTATAAAAAGAAGACAAATACAAGGATTATCGATTGGCTGTTGTCCAATGATAGGTGTCGGTGCAATGGATATTGGTGGACAGTTGACCGACAGTCAACTGGAACTCACCCTCCTCAAGCACCCATTTGCCTTCATAGTCGACAAAAGCGAGGTCGTCGGCACGCAAGGGAATGGTCACAGTCTTCGTCTCCCCGGGCTGTAGTTCTACTTTGTCAAAGCCACGCAGACGACGGCCGTCGGGAGTCATAGAGGCAATGAGGTCGCTGGAATAGAGCAACACACTTTCCTTGCCTGCCTTGTTGCCTGTGTTGGTGACATCAACACTAACTTCCATTTCGTCACCATGCGCAAACTGCGACTTGCTGACACGGAGATTGCTGTATTTAAAGGTGGTATAGCTCAAGCCATAGCCGAATGGCCATTGCTGGGTGATGCGGGCATTGTAGTCGTAAGCACCCGACATGGTCTTCACCGCCTCACTCTTCTTGAAGTCATAGTTGGCGAGCGAGTTGATTTCCCGAGGATAGGTATAAGGTAACTTGCCGCTGAAATTGGACTTTCCGGTCAGAAGGTTAACCAACGCATCAGCACCATAGTTGCCTGGCAAGAGGATGTTGACGATACCCTGTGCCAAAGGCTCGATGTCGGCGATGATGCGCGGACGGCCCTCGTTGAGGATGAGCACAATGGGCTTTCCAGTTTTGGCGAGTTGCTTGACAAGATTGCGCTGATTCTCGGACAAGCGCAAGTCGGTCAGGTTTCCGGGAGTCTCGGTATAGGAATTCTCGCCGATGCAAGCCACAATAACGTCAGCATCGGCAGCCGCCTTGACAGCCTCGGCTATCTGAGGTTTGTTCTCCTCATAATATTTTCCTTTCTCCTTATAGGTCACACCTTGGTTGAGGATGACGTTGTCCTTGCCAAAGGCATTGCAGAAAGCCTCGTAGAGGGTGTTATACCGCTCCGCCATCTGTTCAGCATTGTTGCCCTGCCAAGTGTAGCTCCATCCACCGTCGAGACAACGCATCTGATTGGCGTTAGGACCCGTGAGCAGAATCTTCTTGCCGGGCTGCAAAGGAAGAATCTGATGGTCGTTCTTGAGCAGCACCATACTCTCTGTAGCACCCTCGACAGCCAAGTCGGCAAACTCCTTGCCGCCAAACTTAGGATAGTCTTTCAAACGCTGTGTGGGATGGTCGAACAGTCCCAGACGGTATTTCATGCGGAGGATGCGGCGCACAGCGTCATCGATGCGCTCCATCGGAATCTTGCCCTCCTCAGCCAACTGCTCCAAGAAGTCGACAGCATCGGCCTTATAGGGTTCCATGATCATGTCGATGCCGGCATTGACGGCGATGCGGAGGGCATCTTTCTTGTCTTTCGCCACCATCTCGCGTTGCCAGAGATTGTTGACATCCGCCCAGTCGGTGATGAGCATGCCGTCCCATCCGGTCTCGTCTTTGAGCCAAGTGGTGAGCAACTGCTTGTTGGCATGTACAGGCATACCGTTGACCGAGGCAGAATTGACCATCACGGAGAGCACACCACCCTGCAATCCAGAGAGGAAGGGAGCAAAATGCTTCTCACGCAAGTCGTTGGGAGAGATGTAGGCAGGCGTGCGGTCCTTGCCCGTCCAAGGCACACCATAGCCCATGTAGTGTTTCATGCAACCGGCGATATGGAATTGGTCGATATTGTTGGGATCCTCGCCCTGGAAGCCGAGCACCATCATTCTGCCCATCTCGGCATTGAGATAACAGTCCTCGCCGAAATCTTCCCACAAGCGGGGCCAACGGGGATCACGGCCCAAGTCGACCGTCGGACTATAGGTCCAGGGAATGCTGGCGGCACGGGTCTCATAAGCGGTGGCTTCGGCACAGCGACGAGCGATGTTGCGGTTGAACGTGGCGGCAACATTGATGTTCTGAGGGAAGAGTGTTCCTCCCTGGATATAGGTGGAACCATGGTTCTGGTCGAGTCCATAGATGCAAGGGATGCCGATGCGCTTCATCGAAATCTTCTGGATGCGGGCAAGATGGCGCTCCCATTCCTGCGCTGTGGGTGCCTTGGTGTTGGGCGCGTTGAGAATGGAGCCAATCTTGTAGCGGCTGAAAAGGGAGTCGGCTTTGGCCTCGTCCACCTGGAACTTGCCGTTCTTGTCTTTCGATCCGATAGGGTCGATGGCAAGTTCCACCATCTGCCCCACTTTCTCCCGCAAGGTCATCTTGCGGAGCGTGTTCTCTACTTTCGCCTCTATCTTGGCGTCTTTCTTGATGACCGGCACCGACGCTTGCAGCGAGCCGGCAAGCATCAGCACGGAAACAAACAGGATAAGTTTCTTCATATAGTCTTGTTGGTTTTAGTCTTTTCTTTTCAGGATAATGCAAAGGTAGTGCAAAAGGATGAGATATAAAAATTTCATCTGCCTTATTTCCGAAGGCAGTGCCTTATGCCTTGTATTCTGGTAGAAGGAGAAAGCGTCCATAGAAACAAAAAGAGCGTCTCCCGAAAAGGGAAACGCTCTTTGAATATTTTGTCCGCGGCGGATTAGGCTGCCGCATAGAGCCAATCGTAGAAGAAGCTGCAAACACCGAATGCCACAACACCTGCAGTGCAGATGGCAAGGGCAAGACGAGTGTTGCAATCGCTCTTGAACGTGGGCAGAGGATTGTCGTTCTTGTTGATGTACATGGCCTTCACGATGAGCAGATAGTAGTAAAGGCTGATTACCGTGTTGATCAAGGCGATGAACACCACAGCATAGGCCAAAGCACTGCCGGCACTGGCAGCTGCCATGAACACGAAGAACTTGCTGAACATACCTGCGAACGGAGGAATACCACCCAAAGAGAACAAAGCCAAAGTCATCAGGAACGAGAGCTTCGGATTGGTCTGATAGAGTCCGTCGTAAGCCTTCATCTGTGTTGTGCCGCCATTGTTCTGCTCCACCACGCTGATGACAGAGAAGACAGCCATGTTGGCAACAATGTAGATGAGAATGTAGTAGGACAAGGCAGCCACGCTCAAGCGGTCGTTACCGATGGCGGCAAGCATGATGTAGCCTGCCTGGGAGATGGAGCTGAACGCCATGAAGCGCTTGAGCTCTCCCTGACGGATGGCGAAGAGGTTGGCCACCGTGATGCTCAGGATGATCACGATATAGAGCAGATACTGCCAGTACTCCACCAGCGGAGCGAACACGTGCATCAGAATGGTCATCAAAGTGAAGGCTGCAGCACCCTTGGAGATGACACTGAGATAACCTGTCACTGTGGTAGGCGCACCCTGATAGGTGTCGGCTGTCCAGAAGTGGAAAGGCACAAGGCTGACCTTGAAACCGAGTCCGCTGAAGAAGAACACCAGTCCCATGATGCTCAAAGGAGTGGCAGAAATCTTGGCAGCCACGTCGTCAAAGTAGAGTGTGCCCCAGTCGCCATAGATGAACGAGATGCCATAGAGCATCACGCCACTGGAGAAGACGGCTGTGAGGATAAACTTGGCGGCAGCCTCGGCGGAGTCGTTGCGGTATTTGTCGAATGCCACGGTGCAAGCCAAAGGAATGGACGCCATCTCGAGACCGAGGAAGAACATCAGGAAGTGGCCTGCGCTCATCATCATATACATACCCAAAAGGGTGGACACGATGAGCATATAGAATTCACCCTCCTTGCTGTGCATGTCCGGACGGCTGAGCCACTGACGACTCTGGATAAACACAATAAGTGTGCCACCTGCGAGAATGGCTTTCATCACGTCGACAGCGTTAGTGGTGACATACATTCCACCAAAGACGCTCACCTCTGCCTGGGGAATCAGGCAAACGAGGGTCTGGACCAACAACAGCACGCAAGCCAGCGGATTGAACCAACGGCGGGCGTTCTGCTTGGAGGAGGCGAAGTCGGCAATGAACAATACGATGAGGATAGCCATCAGCGTAGCCTCGGGTATCATTTGTAAAAATTGACTGTAATCCATTGTATTCTTTTTTTAGTACGGATTAATTACACTGAGAATTGGACCTACGGCGTCGGTGATGACGTGGCTGACCCACAATGGAGCCATACCGAGACCTGCCACACAGAAGATGAGGCAGCAGACAGCAACGCGCTCGTCCCAAGTAGCGTCGGTCAGTTCCTCAAAGTGAGGATTGGCCACCTTCTGATAAAGGATCTTGCCCACAACACGAAGGATGTAGACCGCGGTGATCACAATCGCTGTACAAGCAATGATGGTGCAGGTGCGGTGGAACACGTCGTTGTTGGAGAAGGAACCTACAAAGATTGTCATCTCTGCCACGAATCCTGAGAATCCAGGAAGACCGAGGTTGGCGAGACCGGCAATCACATATCCTACAGAGAGGAATGGCATAATCTTCATCAGACCGCCCAACTGACGTACGTCACGAGTGTGGGTACGGCCATAGATCATACCGATCAGGGCGAAGAAGAGGGCTGTCATCAGACCGTGGGAAAGCATCTGGAGCACAGCACCAGTGCAAGCGGTCTTGGTCATCATGAGCAGGGCGAAGAGCACCATACCACAGTGAGACACAGATGAATAAGCATTGATATACTTCAAGTCGGTCTGAACGCAAGCGGAGAAAGCTCCGTAGACCACAGAGATGGTGGTGAGGATCAAGAAAATCCAAGCCAACTCACGGGCAGCGTCAGGAAGAAGGAACATGGCGATGCGGAAACAGCCGTAGCCACCCAGTTTCATCAGCACACCGGCATGGAGCATGGAAACAGCCGTAGGGGCTGAAGCATGACCGTCAGGAGACCATGTGTGGAAGGGGAACAGGGCGCCAAGCACACCGAAACCGATGAAGATGAAGGGGAAGAACACCTTCTGCACAGCCACAGGAATGGCGTGGTGCTGGGCTATCTCCAGAATGTTCATTGTAGAAGCTCCATTGAAGAAATAGATGCCCAACAGACCGATAATCAACAAGGCGGAACCACCCATCAACATCAAGGTCAACTTCATGGCTGCATATTCCTTCTTACCGCTTCCCCACACACCAATCAAAAGGTACATAGGAATCAGCGCCACCTCGTAAAACATGAACATGGTGAACATGTCGATGGAGATGAAGAAGCCAAACACACCGGTGGAGAGAAGGGTGAACCAAAGGAAGTATTCCTTGGTCATCGGCTTCAACTGCCAAGAGGCGAAGGTTCCGGTGAAAACAATGATGCTTGAAAGAAGCAACATCACAACAGAGATGCCGTCGACACCCACGGTATAGGCGATGTGGAGTGGACGGAACCACTCGGCGCTATACTGGAAAAGCATCGTGTCGGTATTGCCTGCCGAACGCATCTGGATAAAGGTAATGGTCAACCAGATGGACAAGGCAAGTAGACAGGATGAACCTGCTACCATCACGCCACGTACCTGATTGAGGTTGCGGGCAGCCCAAAGGCCGAGCAACATCAGGACGGGAATTACTACGAATAATGTTAATATACTCATTTCTGTTATTCTATTCTAAGTTTACAATGCGCAAAGCAGGATGAGTGTGAGAGCCACAGTACCTGTGAGGAACCATACGGCATACTGGCGCACGTCGCCACTCTGCCATGGGCGGATAGACTCGCCTGCCTCGTTGGCACCCCAAGCCATGAAGTTGAACGTTCCGTCGACAACGTGACGGTCAAACCATGCGATAGGTGTGGAGATGCAACGGAAGATGATCTTGTGAGTGACAAACATCCACACTTCATCAAGATAGAAGCGACGGTAGGCTGCCTGGTGGAGGCGTGGGAACTTCTTGGCGAGATAGTCTGCCAAGGGTGTTTCCTCACCTTTATACATATAGGTAGCCAAACCGATACCAAGAATAGCAAGCACGGTGCTGGTTCCGGCAACAGTCCAGTTGGTGTGGGTGCCGAAAGCGAGACCGTTGGCAGACACGAGGTCGCCGAACTCGAAGATATGGAGTGTGCCCAGCACACCTACCACTACGGTGATGATGCTCAGGAACACCAATGGGAAAGTCATGACGGCAGGTGCCTCGTGAGGCTTCTGCGCACCATTGTCCTTGTTGGTCTCATAATAGCTCTTGCCCCAGAAAATTACGTAGTAGAGACGGAACATGTAGAAGGCGGTCATCGTGGCGATACCACTCATGATCATACCCATCACAGGAGAGAAGTTGTAGCAAGCCACAAGAATCTCGTCCTTTGAGCAGAAGCCTGAGAAGAATGGAATACCGGAGATGGCCAGACAGCTAATCAAGAATGTCCAGTGGGTGATAGGCATATACTTGCGCAAACCGCCCATGTACATTTTCTCGTTGGAGTGGACAGCGTGGATGATACAACCGGCACCGAGGAACAAGCAAGCCTTGAACATGGCGTGGGTGAAGAGGTGGAACATGCCAGCCATGTAACCCAGGCCATTGCCATCAGCATACTCGGCTGTGGTGTTGGCCACCACGGTCATAGCCTCGTTTGGCTCAGGCATACATACGCCGAGGGCAACGAGCATGAAGCCAATCTGAGAGATGGTCGAGAAGGCAAGCACACGCTTGATGTCGCTCTGGCAGCAAGCCACAGCTGCGGCATAGAAGGCAGTAAAGGCTGCGATGTAAGCCACATAGTGCAAGGTGGGAGGCGCATACTGAATCCAAATCGGGAACAAGCAAGCCACCTGATAGACACCGGCAACCACCATGGTTGCGGCGTGGATCAATGCGGAAACAGGCGTTGGACCCTCCATAGCGTCTGGCAACCAAATGTGCAACGGGAACATGGCACTCTTACCGGCACCACCGATAAACATCAGGAAGAGAGCGGTAGGCAGCAACCAACTGGCATTCTGCAGACGACCAACCTGATCGGGAGTCATCTGGGAAATGTCGAAGTCGAATGTTCCAATATAGAAGCTATAGAACAGAATACCGATCAGGAAGAACAAGTCGGCGAAACGGGTCACAATGAAGGCTTTCTTGGAAGCTGCCACTGCCGCATGCTGAGGATAGTAGAATCCGATGAGCAGATAAGAGCAGACACCCACAAGCTCCCAGAAGAGATACATCTGGAAGATGTTGGTGGCAACCACCAGACCAAGCATACTCATGGAGAAGAGAGAGAGGAAAGCGTAGTAGCGCTGGAATCCCTTCTCACCGTGCATATGGCCGAAAGAATAGATGTGGACCATGAAGCTGACAGTGGTGATCACCACAAGCATCATAGCCGAGATAGGCGTGATACGGAAGCCCATGTCGAACACCAGGTGGGCGCCGAAGATCTGTCCGAAGTCAAGCCATGTGAAATGCCAAGCAGTCACAATGGGATAAAGGCCATCGGCGCCACGTCCCTGTCCTACGAAATACTCGAAGGCAGTGTAAAGCGACAACGCGAATACCACACCCATGAGCGTGGTGCCAATCAATCCCGCAACCTTATGAGACATTTTCATGCCAGCCAAGCCGAGAATCAAGAAGCTCAGGAATGGCAGCAGAAGTATTAAAAATGAATAAGTGTAATCCATTGTCTTTTGTTTTGTGGAATGAATTAGAATTTCATATTCTCAATACTGTTCACTTGGTCGCTGTGGAAGTGACGGTAAACATTCAGGATGATGGCAATCGCCACAGCGGTCTCAGCGGCACTCACGCCGATGGAGAACAAGGTGAAGAAGAAGCCTTCAAGCTGTCCGGGATAGAGAATACGATTGAACACGGCGAAGTTGAGGTCGACCGAATTCAGAACCAGCTCAATTGAGATGAGCATTGCAATAAGATTGCGACGAGTGACAAAGCCAAACACGCCGATGAAGAACAAAAGTGCACTGAGCACGAAATAACATTCTACGGGTACCATATTACTTTTTCTCCTCTTGTTTACGTGCCACTACAATGCCACCGATGATACATGCCAGCAAAAGCACTGAGATGAACTCAAAGGGAAGCACATACTGATATTTGCCAGAACCGAGCAGGGCATTGCCGATGGTGTCCATCTGCAGCTCCTTGTCAGCCATCTGGCAAGACATGTCGATAAACTTGTTCTTCAGCAAGACCACAGCCACTGTGGCCAAACCGATCAGCGAGATCAGCGCACCGAAAACCACACGACTGCCTTTCACTCTCTCAACCATTCCCTGAAGTGTGCGCTTGCTCACCAACTGGATGGCAAACACATACATCATCGTGATGCCACCAGCATAGACACTGATCTGGGCGGCGCCAAGGAATGTGTAATCAAGCAGGAAGTAGAGACCTGCCACTCCGAAGAGCACAAACAGCAGGAATGTGGCTGCCCGCATGATTCGCTTAGTAAACACGCACATGATGGCGGAGCCGAGAATCACGACTGCCAAAATGCCAAACATTACTATATTAGCCATATTATCTTACTTCCGTTATTTAGTTTTTGTATTAAACTTGCCAATCTCGAAGGGAGCGCCACCATCCAGAATGTTGGGCAGAGAGCTCTCATAGTGCTCCTTGTCAAGGTGGAGCACCAACTTGTCGCGGTCGAACACGGCATTCTCAAAGTCGTTGGTGAACTTGATGGCGCCGAAGTTGCAGGCGTTGACACACAGTTGACAGAACATGCAGTCGCCGAGATCGTATTGATAGTCCACAAGCTGGCGTTTCTTCTTGCCGTCCTCAGTGGTCACCATCTGAGAGACAATCTTGATGGTGTCGTTGGGGCAAGCTTTCTCACACAGCGTACAAGCCACACACTTGACATTGCCGTTCTCGTCACGATTCATGACCAGACGGCCACGGTGACGGGCAGCCACGTGCAGGGTTGTCTTACGGTTTTCGGGATACTGCTCAGTGCTCTTCGGTGTGAAGTACTCCTTGATGGTCGTCTTCATACCGATGGCGAGCGTCTTGACAGCAGCGCCGATTTCTCCGAAATATGATTTATTATTTTCCATATCCATTATCAATTAAAAATGCCAGCCCAGAGCCACAACGACTGTCATCAGGATCAAGTTGATCAGACAGAGCGGCATAAGATATTTCCATTCGAGCTTCAGAATCTGGTCGATACGGAGGCGTGGGAATGTCCAACGCACCCACATCAGCAACCAAACCACGGCGAAGGTCTTGCCCAGGAACCAAACGATGCCAGGGATATAGTTCATCACTGTGTCGAAAGCGTCGATGCCAATGTTGACAGGTGCCCAACCGCCAAGGAAGACGGTAGCGGCGATGCCTGAAACCACAAAGAGGTTGAGGTACTCAGCCAAATAGTAGAAGCCGAAGCCCATACCACTATACTCAGTGTGATAACCGGCGGTCAACTCGCTCTCAGCCTCAGCCAAGTCGAAAGGACCACGGTTTGCCTCTGCGTTACCAGCCACAAGGAACACAAGGAACGCAATGATAGCAGGAATATGGCCACGGAAGATACGCCAATTCCAAGGACCAGTCTGGAAATTCACAATCTCGGAAATCTGCATGGACCCTGTAAGCACCACTGCTGCAATGAGACAGAGCGCAAGAGACATCTCGTAGGAAATAAGCTGCACGGCACCACGCATGGCGGAAACGACAGAATACTTGTTGTTACTACCCCAACCTGCCATGAAGATACCGACAATGCCGATACTGGAGATGGCGGAGAGAAGGAACAGACCCACGTTGAAGTTGAGCACCTCGGCACCTTTATTCCAAGGAAGGAACGAGAAGGTTCCGACAGAGGCGATGATCACGAGGAACGGTGCTACGAAATACAAGAGCTTGTCGGCCTTGTCCACGGTGAAGATTTCCTTGATGAGCATCTTCAACACATCGGCAAACACCTGGAAGATACCCCAAGGTCCCACACGCATAGGACCAAGACGGCACTGGAAATAAGCGCAGACCTTACGTTCCATGAATATCAAGACAATAGCCAGCATGGCGTAGCCCACCAAGATGAGTACGCCCACCAGTATGCACTCGATAAGGATCGACCAGAAGTCTCCCAAGCCCAATGTCTGGCGAAGGAGAGCGTCGATCCATGTTGTTACTATACTAAAATCAAACATTTGTCTAATGTTTTTGAATCATAAATAAGAATTACTATCGGTCGATATCAGGGATAACGAAGTCGATGGCGGCACCTGTCGTGATGAGGTCAGCAATCTTCTGGCCTCTACACATCTTGTCGAGAGCGCCGGTCAAAGAGAGTCCCATCGGACGCATCTTCATGCGGTAAGGACTCTTGTCGCCCTTGGAATCGGGATAGACACCGAACTCGCCGCTGGCACCTTCCACAGAGAAATACCACTGTCCCTCTGGAACCTTGATGATTGGTTTCTGCTTGATATAGAAGTCACCGGCAGGAATGTTGTCGATAAGTGCCTCGATGATGTCAAGACTCTGATAAAGTTCCTGGATGTGGACATAGTAACGGTCCATGGAATCGCAACCAGTGAGGGTGATTTCCTTCCAGTCGACCTTGTCGTAGCAGTCGTATGGGTGACGCTTACGGGTATCGTTGTGCCAACCGGCAGCACGACCGGCAGGACCGGTAACACCATAGTTGATACAGTCTTCAAGTCCCATCGGACCCACACCCTCAAGACGGTTGTGGGTGATAACGTTGTCACCGAACACATCGAGATATTCCTGAATCATCGGACGAAGATACTTGCAGAGTTTCTTCGTGTTGTCGACGAAGTTGGGATCGATGTCGTCCTGGCAACCACCGATACGATAGTAGTTCTGAATCAGACGGCCACCAGTGGTCTCCTCCATGACGTTGAGCACATGCTCACGGTCACGCATACAGTAAAGGAAAGCGGTGAGTGCACCCAAGTCCTGAGCTGTACAACCGAGATAGAGCAAGTGGCTGTTGATACGTTGCAACTCGTCCATGATGGTACGGATGTAGTGGATACGGTCAGAAAGTTCAATGCCCATACCCTCCTCGATCACGCCAACAAGTGCGTGGCGGTGCATCATGGCTGAAAGATAGTTCAGACGGTCGGTCAGCGCCAAGGTCTGGGGATAGGTCATGCCTTCCCACATCTTCTCAATACCGCGGTGAATATAGCCGAGATGAGGATAGATGCGCTTGACGGTCTCTCCGTTCAACACAGTCTGCAAACGGAGCACACCGTGGGTTGAAGGGTGGTTAGGACCGATGTTGACCACATAGTCGTCATCATCGAAACGACGCTTCTCTGTTGCCACCAAGTGGCCATCCGCGCTCAGGGAATACTCCACAGTGAAGTCGTCCTCTGGCTCATCAGTACAGGGGAACTGGTTGGCATCAGGACTCATGTCGAAGTCCTTGCG
>JBNMIE010000009.1:0-43743 GCA_050873125.1 Prevotella sp. | reverse complement strand
GGAACGACAAACAATTTTTAATTTTATACAAAAAATGGATTTGATTAAAGTTGCTGAAGAAGCATTTGCAACCGGCAAGCAGTTCCCAGCATTCAATTCTGGTGACACAATTACAGTCGCTTACAAAATTATCGAGGGCTCTAAGGAGCGTATCCAGCTCTATCGTGGCGTTGTGATCCGTATCTCTGGTCATGGTGACAAGAAGCGTTTCACTGTTCGCAAGATGTCTGGAACTGTAGGCGTTGAGCGTATCTTCCCAATCGAGTCGCCCAACATCGACAGCATCGAAGTTAACAAGCGTGGTAAAGTTCGTCGTGCTAAGCTCTACTATCTCCGCAAGCTCACTGGTAAGAAGGCTCGTATCGCAGAGAAGAAGACTATCACAAAGGAATAAGCCCCGGGCTTCTTTTGAAAGAAATAAAAAAGGATTCCACCGTAAGGTCGAATCCTTTTTTAGTTTCTCTCAGTCGTCACAGTCTCCGTGCAGTGCCTTTTGAAAACTGGCCCAGTCTTGGAATCCTGCGAAGAGTGCCACTTTGTCGAGTGTTTCCTTCGAAGGCTTTTCCTTTCCCTTCATAAAGCTCCACACCTTTTTCAGCGCTTGCGACTTCAACAAGATGTTGTGTTTGCTGAATATGCTTTCCAGTTTTTCAAAGTCCGAGGACAGGTTGATTTCCTTTCCCACCTTCTTTTCCACTTCATGTGCAAGAAGTTTCAAATCATTTTTCATAACTATAACGTTTACTGTTTGCAAAGATAGTGCAAAGTTCTGGGTAAGCGAAGAGAATGGGGAAATATTTTTCATTCATGAGTGTGAAGAATTGGTCTAAATAGAAGGTGACACAAAATAAAGGAGAATTCGCTGCTTCTTGATTCTTCCGGTAGGGATACGGCCAATCTTCTTGGTTGATTGTGCAAACAATAACAATAGAAACGAAAACAAAAGAAATATGTCTAACGAACAAAAGAAAATCACGGACAAGAGATACCTTGTGCCTTTTGTCCTCATCACCTCCTTATTTTTCTTGTGGGGATTTGCCCGTGCCATCCTCGATGTGCTCAACAAGCACTTTCAGAATGCCCTGCATATCAGCATCACCCATTCCGCCCTCATCCAGGTGACCACCTATCTCGGCTATTTCCTCATGGCGATACCTGCCGGCATCTTCATCAATAGGTATGGCTATCGTCGTGGAGTGGTCTTCGGACTGTTGCTCTTCGGCCTTGGCTCACTGCTCTTCATTCCCGGAGCCAGCATGGGTAGCTTTTATGCTTTCTTGGGATGTCTGTTCATTATAGGTTGTGGCTTGGTCTTTTTGGAGACGGCTGCCAATCCTTATGTGACCGAGTTGGGCGCCAAAGAGACGGCGACAAGCCGACTCAATCTCTCCCAGTCTTTCAATGGATTGGGGGGTATCTTCGCCACACTCTGCATCGGTCAGTTCCTTTTCAACAACACCGAGGAGGGCGGCAACGTTGTTGTGCCTTACACCATTCTTGGCATCTTGGTGCTTGTCATCGCCCTTGTGTTCTCTCGGGTCGACCTGCCGGAAATCAAGCATGACGACTCTGAGGAGCAAAGCCAGGGTGGACTTTCCAACATTGCCATGCTCTTTGCCCATCACAAGATGTTCGTCTTCGGCCTTTTTGCTCTGCTGAGCTATGAGGTGGCTGAGATTTCCATCAATTCCTATTTCATCAACTTCGTGACCGGCATGCATTGGATGGACGACCGCACAGCCTCCATGGTGCTCACGGGAGCGCTCGCCTTCTTTATGATCGGCCGTTTCCTTGGTTCTTGGATTATGCGCAGTGTCCGTGCCACCACCATGCTCCTCATCTGTGCCGTCGGCACTGTCGTCTGCAATGTGTTGGTGCTTTTGTGCTTGGGCAAACTGTCGCTCGTCGCCTTGTTGTGCAACTATGTGTTTGAGGCCATCATGTTCCCCACCATCTTCTCGATTGCCCTCACAGGTTTGGGCAACCTGACCAAGAGTGCCTCTTCGCTGTTGATGATGACGCCCATTGGCGGATGCGGTTTCCTGTTGATGGGTATCATTGCCGACCGCACCCATGTGGTCATGCCATTTGTGGTGCCTTTGGTGGGCTTTGTCATTGTGCTCGCCTATGCCGTGCGTGAATATCACCTTGTCAAAAAAAGCGTTTCTTCCGTGCAGTAAGTTATTGAACCATATTTGAAGGCACAGATTTTGTGCCTAAAAGAAGAAATAAATCGGACATTCGAGTAGAATGTCCGATTGTTTTTTTACCTTTGCATTCAAACAAAACCAATGATCCTAATATGAACAAACGAATCTTATTGTTATTATCTATTGCGTGGTTTGCCCTGGTGTCGTTTGCGGCGAATCGCGAAAAGTTGAATTTCAATTCGCATTGGCTCCTCCAAGTGGGGGATATTTCGGGTGCTGAGGCTCCTGACTATGCCGATGCCTCATGGCAGCAGGTCACGCTGCCCCGTGCCTTCAATGAGAGTGAAGCCTTCCGGGTGGCGATAGAAAACCTGACAGACACGGTCGTGTGGTATCGCAAGCACTTCACATTGAATGATGTGAAGAATCGGAAATACTTCGTGGAGTTTGAGGGAGTGCGCTTTGCCGCCGATTTCTACCTCAATGGCCATAAGTTCGGCCTTTCCGAAAATGGTGTGATGGCGAGCGGCTACGACCTGACCCCTTATGTGAAAGAAGGCGAGAACGTGATGGCAGTGCGTGTGGACAATAGTTGGAAATATAAGGAACATTCCACCGGCAGCACTTGGCAGTGGAACGATAAAAACTTCAATGCCAATTATGGCGGCATTCCCAAGAATGTGTTCCTCCATGTTTGCGACCCGGTCTACCAGACCTTGCCGCTCTATAGCTCGCTTCACACCACAGGTGTCTATGTCTATGGCTCCGATTTCAACATACCTTCTCGCACCATGACCCTCAATGTGGAGTCTGAAGTGCGCAACGACGGAGCCTCTTCCGCCACCTATCAGCTCCATGTTGCAGTGGAAGATGCTACGGGAAAAACGGTGGCGCAGTTTGATGGCTCTCCTTTCATGGTGAGTCCTTCCCGCACTTATGTTGCCAAGGCCAGTGCGGCTATGGGCGACATGCACTTCTGGAGCTGGGGCTACGGCTACCTTTATAAGGTGAAGACCTACCTTAAGAAGGCCAACGGAACCTTGACCGACGAGGTGGTTACCCGTACAGGTTTCCGCAAGACCCACTTCGGCGAAGGCAAGATACAACTCAACGACCGGGTGCTGATGGTGCATGGCTATGCCCAGCGCACCAGCAATGAGTGGCCGGCTGTAGGCTTGAGCGTTCCCGCTTGGTTGAGCGACTACAGCAATGATCTCATGGTCAAGAGTGGTGGCAATCTCGTGCGCTGGATGCATGTGACTCCTTGGAAGCAGGACGTGGAATCCTGCGACCGTGTCGGACTCATCGAGGCCATGCCTGCCGGCGATGCCGAGAAGGATATCGATGGCCGTCGTTGGGAGCAGCGTGTCGAACTGATGCGCGATGCCATCATCTACAACCGCAACAATCCGAGCATCCTTTTCTATGAGTGTGGCAACAAAGGCGTCAGCCTTGACCACTTCTTGGAGATGAAGAAAATCCGTGACCAGTATGATCCCAATGGCGGTCGTGCCATCGGTTCTCGTGAGATGCTCGCCATTCCCGAAGCCGAGTATGGCGGTGAGATGCTCTATGTCAACAAGAGCAAGGCCCATCCTTTGTGGATGATGGAGTATTGCCGCGACGAGGGCTTGCGCAAGAATTGGGACAACTGGAGCTATCCTTACCATCAGGAAGGCGACGGCCCGCTCTATCGAGGCAAGCCTGCTCCCGAATACAATCACAACATGGACGAGTTCGCCGTGCAGATGGTACGTGCTTGGTACGACTACTATTTGGAGCGTCCTGGCACTGGTAAGCGTGTCAATGCTGGTGGCGCCAAGATTGTCTTCAGCGACACCAACACCCATTTCCGCGGTTCTGTCAACTACCGTACCAGTGGTGTGACCGATGCCATGCGCATTCCCAAGGATGCCTTCTTCGCCCATCAGGTGATGTGGGACGGATGGGTCAATCCTGAGAAAGACCATACCTATATAGTAGGCCATTGGAACTATCCTAAGGGCACAGTAAAGCCTGTCTATGTTGTGTCCTCTGCCGACAAGGTGGAACTCCGCCTCAACGGCACCCCGGTCGGCACAGCCCGCCAGGACTACCGCTATCTTTTCACTTTCGACAGCATCGCCTATCAGCCCGGCAGATTGGAGGCCATCGGCTATCGTGGTGGCAAGGAGGTGAGTCGATATGCCTTGGAGACAGCCGGCGAACCCGACCACATCAAACTGACCACCATTCAGAATCCCGAGGGATTCAAGGCTGATGGAGCCGACTTGGCGATGGTGCAGGTGGAAGTGGTCGACAAGCAGGGTCGCCGTTGTCCGCTCGACAATCGTGACATCTGCTTCAATATGTATGGTGAAGGTCAATGGTTGGGCGGCATTGCCGTGTCGAAGAAGCACTATGACTATAGCCACGACACCCAGAATGTGACCACCCGTACTCCGTCAGACCGTCCGATGCTGAAAGACAACAGTGGCAACTATATCAACAGCATCGTCCTCCCTGTGGAGTGCGGTGTCAACCGTGTGCTCATCCGCAGCACAGTCAATGCTGGCGACATCACCCTCTATGCTTTTGCCGACAGCGTGAAAGCGGCATCCGTCTCGCTGACCACACAGGCTGTAGACGCCGATCATTATCTTCCGCAATATTCTCTGCCTTGCCGTCTTGACCGTTGCGAGACTCCGCTGACGCCTTCTTACAAGGATGTCTTCACGACGGTGGACATTCAGAAGGCCGTTGCCGGTTCTTCACAGGAGACCGCTTCACAGAGCTATGACGATAACGAAGCCTCAGAGTGGAAGAGCGATGGAAAAGCCAAGAATGCTTGGATTACTTATCAGTTGGGCAAGCGTGAGCGGGTGGATGAGATAGCTATCAAACTCACCGGTTGGCGCAACAAGATTTATCCGTTGCAGATTTTTGCCGGCAAAAAGAAAGTTTGGGAAGGCCTTACTTATCCCACTTTGGGCTATGTCCACATTCCTATTGCCAAGCCTGTTGCCGCCTCCGACCTCACCATCAAGATGGTGGGTCCCTCGGAAGATAGTGGTAAGTTTGGCGATGTCAAGGAGTTGGCTGGCGGAAAAGCCAATGAACTTGATCGCTTTGTCAGCAACAAGGGCAAGGTGGAACTTCGTATTGTTGAAGTGGATTTGCTGAAGAAGAAATAATACAGACAGAAAGCGGAATTGTCGGGAAAACATCCGACAATTCCGCTTTGTTGATTAAAAACTGCAAAAAAACTTGCAGATGTCAATCAAAGTGTGTATCTTTGCACCGCTTTTGAACAAGAAGCGTCTTTGTTCGGGATGTAGCGCAGTTGGTTAGCGTACACGTCTGGGGGGCGTGTGGTCGCTGGTTCGAGTCCAGTCATCCCGACTTTCATGTGGGTCAGTTCACTTCTAATGGTGAGCTGACCCACATTTCTTTTTGTCTTGTTGGGATTGTGTCGAGGGGGCATGCACCTTCTCATACACACAAAAGTTTCGCCGAAAAATCATACATACCTACATGAAACCTTCGAACCCCTTGTGTTTATGCGGAGTTTTACAATGTAGGTAGGGGCAAAAATCATACATAAATCATACATAGAACATACATTTTTGCCCGATTTTTGGGTGAAAACCGTGATTTTTCGCTTCATTTAGGGCTGTCAATCGTTCATTTTTTGGCGCAAATTTGTCGAGTTTGAGGCGAAAGCCTGCGACTTGTCAACAGTTGGGCGGAAGTCACTCCGTTTGTCAACGAAAGAGCGAGTTTTTATAAAAAATAGAAACGAAAGTGCTGAATGTCGGATATTCTTTGTACATTTGTGCACACTTAATGGTGGAATCCAATAAGAACCCTATTATAACGATGGACAAGAACAAGAAATTTGTGATTACTATCAACCGCGAACTTGGTTCGGGCGGCTGTAAAATCGGCAAGATTATCGCCGAGCGTCTTGGTGTGAAATACTATGACAAGGCGTTGGTACACGAACTGACCCAGGAGTTCAACCTCACGGTCAAAGAAATTGAGCGCATCAAGGCGCAGAAGCGCAACTGGTGGAGCGAGTTCTCGCAAGGTTACAGCCAGCGCTACGCCATCGACCTCCGTCACGATCCGTCTCCCAAGGCAGCCACCACAGAAGCCCTTTTCCTGGTGGAGTCGCGCCTGTTGAAAGGTTGGGCAGAGCAAGAATCCTGTGTGGTGATGGGCCGTTCCGGCTTCTTCATTTTCCACGATACCCCCAACACGTTCAAGGTGTTTATCGAGTGCAACAGCATGGACAAGCGCATTGAGCGTGTCATCAAGAAGCAGGGCATCAGTGTGGACGAGGCGAAGAAAGCCATCGCCGAGGTGGACAAGAGTCGCGAGACCTACACCCAGCGGTTCTCAGGCAAGTCGCGCTACGACACGCGCAACTATGACCTTGTCATCAACACAGCGGAAATGACTGAGGAAGAGGCTGCCGAACTGATTCTTCAGGCCATCGGTTAGCCCGTCCGTCCCCGATAGATTCCATGTCACCGCCCCTGTCTGTCCATGTGCAGGCAGGAATAGCCAATAGAGAGAGAATATGCCGAACAGAGTGACCCTATCTGAATTTGAGAAGACATACAAAGACTACTATTCGCGCCTGTATCACTATGCCTACGATTTCATAGACGATACGGGTGCGAGTGAGGATATTGTGTCTGAGGTTTTCTCCAATTTGTGGCACGACCACGACACGCTCTGTTCCGACACGCTCTCGTCCTATCTGTTCGTGAGCGTGCGCAACCGCTGTCTCAACTATCTGCGCAAACAGCATGGCAAGGCGGCTTACGAGGCCTATTGCCGCGCCTCGTTCACCGAGGAAGATGAGACCTATTGGCAAAACATGGAGCAACGCATCTCCGAGGTGCGCGCCGAGATTGACAAGATGCCTCCCAAGACCCGCTTTGTCTTGGAACAGTGCTATCTGGAGGGCCACTCTTATAAAGAGGTGGGGGAGATGATGGACATCACCACCGACGGCGTAAAGAAGCACATCGTCAAGGCTTTTTCCATGCTCCGCACCCATTTCAAGGTAAAAAAGAAATAAAATCGAGTACCTTTTTCGCCCGTTGCGTGTATAATATATAGACAACAAAAAGATGCAGACCGATACAGACGATATGAAATACGACATGCCTTCCCACTTCGAGGTGCTTGAAGTGAGAAGGGCATTGCACAAGGGTAGGGTGGCAGATCCCGATGTCGACAAGGCATGGGAGCGGTTCCGCCAGACACTTGAGGCAGACAGTCAGTCGTCTGATGAAGTGGAAACTGTGCGTCCGGCGCGGGGCACCATGCTTCGCTGGGTGGTGGGCGTAGCGGCAGGCTTGCTGCTTCTGTTGGGGCTCGCCGTCTTTTTGAAACCGCATGACCGTGGGCACATGCAGGTGTTCACGGCTGACAACGCTTCCCAAGAGCTGACCATCACTGCCGATGACGGCACCCCACAGGTGACCACGGAGAAGGCTTTGGCCTTCAACCGCCCTGTCCGCCGCACGGAGCACATCCGGATGATGCAGGTGTCCAATCCTCGGGGCAAGGTGAGCCGGGTGGTTTTGCCCGACGGCTCTGTTGTTTGGCTCAATGCCGACAGCCATCTCAGTTTTCCCGAGCGTTTCTATGGCGCGTCCCGTGAGGTCAGTTTGTCGGGCGAGGCCTATTTTGAGGTGCGTCACGACCAGCGACATCCTTTCATCGTCACCACCGAGTCGATGACCACCACTGTCCATGGCACTGTTTTCGATGTGTGCGCCTATTCCTCAAAAGACGCGCGTGTCACCTTGTTGGAGGGCAGTGTGGCTGTACGGAACACATCGGGCAACGAGCAGTTTATCCGTCCCGGACAGATGGCGAAGGTGGCTGCCGACGGCAATTTGTCCTGTCAGGAGGTCGACACCTATCCCATTTCCCAGTGGAAAGAGGGCTTCTTCTATTTTGCTGACACCCGGATGATCGACATCATGCGCGAGTTGGGCAGATGGTATAATGTGAACGTTGTCTTTGAGAGCGAGCAATTCATGAATGTGCGCCTCCACTTTGTCGCAGGTCACAACGAGTCGCTTGCCACCATTCTTGGCCGCATCAACGAACTGACTTCCGCCCGCATCTCCTTGAAGGACGATGTGGTTACCGTGAAATAACACACTTTCCTTGTTCCCCCTTTCTTTGTCTTTTCCGAGAAAATGACCATTATATAAAGGTAATGGTAATGCTTCTTTTGTTTTAAAATGCACGAAAGATGAAGAAAAACATAAATTTTTGTAATTTTTCGGTACCCTTTCTCTGTCAATGTGTGTACTTAATACAGGAAAGAGAAGATAACTATTGTATTATTTAACCCGAAAATTATGAAAAGAGAGAAGACGAAGAGTATTGCTTTGAGCCTCTTGTTGCTCTTGTTCGCCACATTTGTTCAGGCGCAAGGCAATAAGGTTTCGCTCACAGTGACGAAGGAATCTCTGCCCACGGCACTCAACCAAGTCGAGCGGCAGTCAGGTTACTACAAAATCAATTACGACTACAATCAGCTCAGTCCCTATAAGGTGACGGCTATTATCAAGAACAAGGACGCCTATGAGGCTGTCCGCACCTTGATTGAAAAACTTCCGTTTTCCGCCCGTCTCGACGGACGTTACATCCAGATACGGAAGAATGCCGCCGATGCCAATCAGCTTCCGTCCAAACCGCAGCCCAAGGGTGGCGTGAGCGGACGCGTTGTCGACAATGACGGCGAACCTTTGATTGGCGCCCGTGTCACCGTGGCTGGCACCAAGAAAGGTGCGGTCACCGACAACGATGGCAACTTCCATATTCCCGACGCCTCCCCCAATGACATCATCACCGTGTCTTATATCGGCAAGAAAACCTTGCGTCGCAAGGCAGGTACCCAGAACATGAACATCGTTGTGGACGACGATCACCGCACCATCAACGACGTGGTTGTGGTGGGCTATGGTGCCATGAAGAAGAAAGACCTCACAGGATCTGTGACCACGGTCGATGCCAAAGAGCTGATCAACACACCTGCTGTCACCCTCGACGATGCCCTTGCCGGCAAGGTTGCCGGTATGCAGGTCACCAAGGCCGACGGTTCTCCTGGTGGTGCCGTGCGCATCCGCGTGCGTGGTGGTTCGTCCATCCAGGGTGGTGTTGACCCGCTCTACATCATCGATGGAATCCCGACAGAAATCACCAACAACTACATCTCCTCTGACGAAATCTCCAACCCTATCGAGGCTGCCAACTATGGCGACGATTTCAACTCCTCCATCTCGGGCTCTTTTGCCCGTGGTTTGAATAGCCTTGTCGGCTTGAACATGGAGGACATCGAGAGCATCACTGTCTTGAAAGATGCCTCTGCCACCGCCATCTATGGTTCCAAGGCAGCCAACGGCGTGGTCATCATCACCACCAAGCATGGCGCCCGCGACCAGAAACCACAGATCAACGTGAGCTACGCTTTGGGCATTTCCAATCCTGTCAAGGAGAAAGTGCTCAACGGTCAGCAGTATATCGACGCGCTCACCGAGTCAATCAAAAACTCCAATGCCAATTTGAAAGCCAACGGTATGACCGGTAACAATGACAAGGTATTGGCAGACTTGCTGGCTGTAGGCAATGCCAACACCGACTGGCTCGACCTCGTGCTGCGCACCGGCGTGTTCCACACGGTCAATGCCTCTTTGAGTGGCGGTAGCCAGAAGAGCCGTTACTATGCTTCTATGTCATACAACAGCCAGGATGGTACTGTCATCGGCACCGACTTCAACCGCTATACAGGCAAACTGTCTTTGGACTCTGAGGTGACCAAACGCTTCCGTGCCGGCATCAACACCACGTTCTCTTATTCCAAGAACAACATCTCCAGCGGTGTTTACGGTCAGGCATTGATGGCACCCCCAGTTCTTCCTGCTTACAATGAAGATGGCTCTTATGCCGACTACTCTAAGATTCCATCCGTGGGCACCAGCTACATGGGCTACCAAAACCCGGTGGCTTTGGCATCGGTGACCAATGAGGCCAAGACCTACGGCTTCAAGGGTTCTGTCTTCGGCGAGTATAAAATCATGGAAGACCTGCGCTTCAAGAGTACACTCTCACTGAGTTACAACAACTACAACCAGCGCAACTATGTGCCCAGCTACATCCAGGTGTCCGGCTTCTATGGCGCTGAGGATTCCGAAGGCGGTAAAGGCACACAGTCACAGTCCATCACCACCAACCTCTATTGGGAGAACAACCTCACTTGGACTCACGACTTCAACGACATCCACCATGTGGACGCTGTGGTCGGAACCGCTTGGGAAACCGACCAGACCGAATATTTCTCGGCTTCGGGCAAGGGCTATCCAGACGATACCTACCTCAATGGTCTCAGTTCAGCCATGTATCCCACCAAGGTGGCTGGCGCCAATCCCTCGGCACAGACCGCTCTGCTGTCGTTCTATCTCCGCGCCAACTACTCTCTTTACGACCGCTATCTCTTCACCTTCACAGGCAGAAGCGACTCCTCATCCAAATTCTCCAAGGCTCACCGCACAGGTTACTTCCCCTCAGGAGCCATCGCTTGGCGTCTGTCCAAAGAGCCGTTCTTGAGAAACGCCAAGTGGATTGACGACTTGAAGATTCGCGCCAGTCTCGGTAAGACCGGTACACAGAAGATCAGCAACTGGATGTTCCTCACCCTCTATAGTCCTAACCAGTATGCGGGCAGCAATGCCATCTATCCTTCGCAGCTCGGCAACGATGACATCCGTTGGGAAAGCACCGTGGAGAACGACTTCGCGCTCGACTTCGCTTTCCTGAACAACCGCATCAGCGGTACTTTGAACTATTATCACAAGACCACCGACGGTGCACTGCTCAACATCAGTCCCGCGCCCAGTACAGGTTACTCTACCGTGGTGAGCAATGTTGCCAAGGTGCGCAACACCGGTATTGAGTTGGAACTCATGGGCGACATCATCCGCAACCGCGACTGGGGATGGACCGCAGCGTTCAACATCTCCCACAATGCCTCCAAGGTGCTCAACATCTATGGCGACATGTTCTCCAGTTCCACCGACCGCAAGTCTTTGAACCTCGGTACCAGTGTCATCAAGGAAGGTGAGTCGCTCGGACAGCTCTGTGGTTATAAGGCTGTGGGCATCATCAAGACCCAGGAACAGCTTGAAGACTATAAGAAACGCTTCTCCATGTGGACTTATATGTATCCAGACCTCGGCATTGGCTCCATCGAGTTGGCACTTGATGAGAATGGCCGGTACTATCAGGACGTCATCGGCAACTGCACCCCTGATTTCTATGGCGGTCTGACCATGAACTTCCGTTATAAGAACTGGGCATTGCTGACAGGCTTCACCTTCAGCTATGGCAACGACCTTATCTATCAGAAAGACGTGCGGGACATGGGCTTCAACTCGCTGACCAACCGTGGCGTGCGTGTGCTCAAGGCTTCCACACCAAGCCGATTGACCGACCGTCCTGCCAGCCTTTACAAAAACTGGTACACGCTGACCAACCTCAATGTCTACGACGCTTCCTATCTGAAGTTGCAGACACTGTCTTTGTCCTACACCTTGCCCCGCAAGCTGATGAAGCAGTTGAAGTTGACCAATGCCCAGCTCTATGCTACCGCCAGCAATGTCTTCACCATCACCAAGTATCCCGGTCCCGATCCAGCCGTGAGCGACGACCCGTACAGCATCTCTGGTGGCGGCCGCGACATCTCCAGCTATCCTACCGTGAAGAGCTACACCTTCGGTGTGCGCCTCGGTTTCTAACATGTCAAACAAAAGAACATAACAGATGAAAACATCATATATCATTTTAGGTGCAGCGCTCCTGCTCGGCGGCACCGTCCTCACCTCGTGCGACGACAAGCTGAGCGAGCTGCCCAAGCAATATAAAGTGGACGGTAACGTGGTGGTCGACCAGAAGAGCGCACAGACCTTGCTCAACGGCATGTACTACACATTCGTGGCTTCCGGCACCGACAACTATGATCAGCAGTCCACCAAATGTAACCGTTATTACGACTCCTTTCCTGCCGATTTCGCCGGCCTTTATGAATACTATCAAGGCCGCTATATGTTTGAGGATCATGGAAGTTCGACGATTGTTGGATATAGTAGCTATTTCTGGAACCAACACTACAGTACGGTCAACGCTGCTAACTGTGTCATCGACCAGGTGACTGCCGCCAACGACGCTTGGTTCAGCGGCAACAAGAAGAAGGAAATCTTGGGTGAGGCATACGGCATGCGCGCCCTCGCTTTCTACAATCTGCTCCGTGAATATGGCTATTCATGGGATGTGAACAGCCCTTACGGCATCCTGCTCCGCACCCAGGCCAGCAAGGTTTCCAATTCGAGCATCGCCCGCAGTTCGGTGAAAGACACCTACGACCAGATACTTTCCGACTGTGACTATGCCATCGAAAACGCTCCGTCGGAAAACAAGTCCTACTACATCACCAAGTGGTTTGCCGAGGGTTTGAAAGCCCGTGTGCTCATGCTTCGTGGTGGTGACGGCGACTATGCTGCCGCAGCCGACTTGGCAAAAGACGTGATAGACAACAGCCCCTATCAGTTGGCGGACAACGTGGTCGACATCTTCAAGACCGAAGGTGTCGACAGCAAGGAGGTCATCTTCGGCATCAAGCCCTACGATAAGCAGACCAGCGTCTATGAAGACTATTGCTATCGTAATTCTCCACAGTATTATCCCACAGACAAATTCTTGGCATTGTTTGACAACGATCCCCGTAAGGACAAGATGTTCACAGAGACTGAAGGAAAAAATCTTGTGTGGAATGACGATGGATCCTATAAGTGGGAGACTGTGGTCGTGCGTGGCATCAGCAAGACGGTGGACATGGTAAATCACACTGCCAACACCATCACCGAGTCGCAATATGACATGCGTCTCACCGAGATGTATCTGCTGCGTGCCGAGGCATTGGTACGTGCTGGTGGCGACAAGGCTGAGGCACGCAACTTGCTCAAGACCGTGCTCACCCATGCCGGTTACAATGACGTGGCTTTTGTCGACGCTGCCACCAGCGACGAGGCTCTGTTGAAACTGATTTTCGAGGAAGACATCCGCAACCTCTTCGGCGAGGGTGGTCGTGAACTCGACTTCATGCTCCGCTTCGGCGACATTGCCAAGGAGTTCAACTCGCAGTATGAAGACCAACAGCACAATGTGTTCCCGATTCCTACAGACGAGTTCCTCTACAACAGCAAGTTGTCGAAGGACATGCAGAATCCGGGTTATAGTGCAGACTAAAGAAACTAAATAACAGAAACAGACAATGAAAAAAATCATGATGCTGGCAGGTGCGGCTTTGCTCTGCGCCTCCAGCCTTTCCGCCCAAACCAAGCCTTTCTCCATCAAGGGCTATATCAACGGCGATGAGGGCAAGTATCTCTATCTCGGATATGGCGACCGGAAGAACTATGTGGTGGACAGTTGCCTGGTCAAGAACGGCACTTTCGCTTTCAAGGGCGTGATGTCCGAACAGGGAACTTTCGGCATTTTGACCACCGACAAGCGGGGACTCCATTACTACACAAATGACCAGACCTATCTGCAGATGTCTCCTTCTGACATGGTGGTGGCCATCAACGTGTTTGAGCCCCGCAAGCCTGTCGTCATCGGTAGCAAGGCACAGTATGATGAAGACGAATACAATGCGCTTGTGGCAGACGAGTCTGCCGTGATCAGAGCCATCAACAAACTGAGCCACGCCTCCAAGGATGAGGCTTACAAGGAGCAGTTGGAGAAATTCTCCGAGCCTTTCCAAGAGGCATCCGACAAGAAGAGCATGGATTATATCAAGTCGCATCCCGATACAGATAAGTCGCTCTCTGTGCTCACCTTCCTGATGGGCAGATGCACACTCGACCAGGCTAAAGAACTCTATGGCGCCCTTTCCGACCGCTTGAAGCAGGACAAACAGGCCAAGGAAATAGCCGACGAGATTGCCACACGCGAGAAGATAGAGCCGGGCAAGCCCGCTCCTGATTTCACCGCCACCGACATCAACGGCAAGAAGTTCACCTTGTCCAAGTTGAAGGGCAAGTACGTGGTGCTCGATTTCTGGGCTTCCTGGTGTGGTCCTTGCCGTGCCAGCAACCCTCACATGAAAGAACTCTATGAGAAATATGGCAAGAAGGGACTCGACTTCGTCTATGTGAGTGACGATGACAGCAATCCGCAGAAGTGGCGCAATGCCGTGAAGAAAGACGGTCTTGAGGCTTTCCACCACGTGCTCCGTGGCATGAAGGTTATCGACCAGGTGAACTACACCCTTGACCACACCAACGATATCAGCGACAAATATGCCGTTCACTATCTGCCAACCAAATATTTGATTGACAAGGACGGCAAGATGGTGGGCAAGTTCGAGTCGGATGAGTTGACCGTCAAGCTGAAAGAAATCTTCGGATACTAAAACTCTTTGGACATCATATTAGATTTTCCGTAGCCGCTGCATGACTCGTGTGAGTCGTGTGGCGGCATTTTTCGTTTTCACCCTTATGGGCTTTTAAAATCGAAACCGAATGCCCGCTTGTCAAATAATTTCAGACTACGCTTGGAGACCTGTGCCATTAGCGATCCGTTAGTGTGCCATTAACGGGTCGTTAGTGTGCCATTAACAGTGCCTTAATGGCAGAGTAACAAACTTTTCACCGCGGTGAAAAACGGAAAGCTCCGCAACCTTAGTATTTACTGGGGAGGCGGTGCTTTTGAAGAACTGCGCTACTGCTGTTTTCTTGGACGCATAGAGACGACGGGATGTAAAATGTTTTCTTTGGTAATAAGATAGGTTCCGCTACACGGAAATATGTGTAACGAAATGTTTGAAATGTGCAAATTGAAAGTACACTAAATACTTAATTATCAACAGATATGCTTACAAGATGTTAAAAGACAATCGAAAAAGTTGCGATATGTAATCAAATATTTGTAAGTTATTGTATTTGTGCTTAACTTTGCAGCGGATAATATATTATACATCAAAAAGACTTTTTATCAGATTAATGAACAATAGACAAATCGTGTTGGGGACATTGGTTGCCTCCTGCATGGCAACTGTATGCGCCTCATATGCCATGCCGGCACCCATGATGGGCCTCTTCAAGAAAAAAAAGAAGGTAGAACAGCCTGTTTCGGATTATAAGAAAATCACGGGAAAAGACTCCGTGGAGGTGAAAGGCGTGATGAACGTCGTGAAAAAGGGCGATGACTTCTACCTCGAAATTCCAACCTCTTTGATGGGCAGAGTGTTCCTCGTGTCCAACAAACTGCAGCGTGTGCCGATGGAACTCAACGATGCTGGTGTGAACAAGGGCATCAACTATGAGAACCAGTGCATCCGCTTCGAGTGGGACAAGGCGCGCAAGACCGTCTTCGTGCGCCAACAGCGCAACACCCCCGAGGTGGACCAGGCAGACGCCATGGCAGTGTCGGTGGCTGACAACTATATCGATCCGCTCATCGCCAGCCTCAAGGTCGAGGCGGTGGGAGCCGGCGACAAGACCGTGCTCGTCAAGGTCAACGACCTCTTCGACGGCAGAAAAAACTGCATCAACGATGTGTTCAACCTCATCAACCTCGGCACCTCTGCCAGCTCCGACCTGTCGCATATCATCGACATCAAGGCGTTTGCCAACAATGTGACCGCCACTTCCGAACTGACCACCGTGGTGCACGAGGGCAAGAGCAAGACCAACGTCACCGTTGTGGTGAGCTGTTCGCTGGTGCTGCTGCCCGAGCAGCCGATGGTGGGCCGCAAGGAAAACCAGCGCGTGGGCTATTTCTCCACCTCCCGTCTGCAATACAGCGACAGCCAGCAGGAGATGCAGCATGCCCACTACATCACCCGATGGCGCTTGGAACCCAAGGACAAGGAAGCCTATCTGCGTGGCGAACTGGTGGAGCCGGTCAAGCCCATCGTCTTCTATATCGACCAGGCTGTGCCCGCCTATCTGCGCCCCTATATTAAGAAAGGTATGACCGACTGGAATGTGGCGTTCGAGCGTGCCGGATTCAAGAACGCCGTCCAGGTGTTCGACATGACCGACAGCATTGCCGCCGAGGGCGACGACATGAAATATTCCGTGCTCACCTATGACGCTTCGGAGAAGGCCAACGCCATGGGCCCCTCGGTGATCGACCCCCGTACAGGCGAGATTCTTGAGGCGGACATCATCTGGTGGCACAACGTGAAGTCGCTTCTCCGCGAGTGGATCATGGTGCAGACCGGCGCCTACAACAAGGCCGCCCGCCAGTATCAGTTGCCCGACACCCTCATCGGCGACGCCGCACGCTTTGTGGCATGCCACGAGGTGGGCCACTCTCTCGGCTTGCGCCACAACATGATTGCCTCCAACGCCTATGCCACCGACTCGCTCCGTTCTCCCGAATTCACCAACCGGGTGGGCGGCACCTCAGCCTCCATCATGGACTATGCCCGATTCAACTATGTGGCACAGCCCGGCGACGGCGTGACCCAGATAGCTCCCCACATCGGCCCCTACGACTTGATGGCGATAGAGTGGGGCTACCGCTGGTATCCCGACGAGAAGAAAGCCGAGCAGGCACAGACCGATTTCCTCAACCGCCACCAAGGCAAGGAATACCGCTTCAGCGAGGCACAGAGCCAGCGCACGGCGATAGACCCCCGCGCCCTGAGCGAGGACTTGGGCGACGACGCCGTGAAGTCGGCACGCCTCGGCATCGCCAACCTCAAGAAGGTGGTGCCCCACATCGTGGACTGGACCCGCACAGGTGAGCCTGGACAGACCTACGACGAGGCTTCCAAGCTCTATCAAGCCGTGATTTTCCAATGGAGCCTCTACCTCTACCACGTGCTTGCCAATGTCGGCGGCATGTATATCGACAACACCACGATAGACGACGGCAAGAAGACCTTCACCTTCGTGGAGAAAGAAAAGCAGAAGGCGGCGGTGGAATTCCTTCTCAACGAGGTGTTCACCTACCCGAAATGGCTCTTCGGCACCAAGCTTGCCCAATACACTTTCCTCAACAAGACCACACCGGTGGGCGTGCAGGAGCAGGCTCCCGACTACGCCCTGCGCAACCAGCAGAGCTATATGCTGTGGGACATGATGGACAATGGCCGCCTCGTCCGGATGTTTGCCAACGAGCAAGCCAACGGCAAAAACGCCTTTACCGCCTATGACATGATGGATCTCCTGCACAAGCACATCTTCGCCAAGACTCTGGCAGGACAGTCGCCCGACATCCAGGAGCGCAGCTTGCAGAAGAATTTCGTCGACGCACTCATCACGGCGGCAGCCGAGAGCGAGGGTGTGAAGATCAACAAGAAAATCTATGACACCCCCGCCATCATCGATGACCCGCAGTTTGCCTGGCAGTGTCAGAGCCTGAGCACCGCCTCGCGCACCATCGACATGGGCGGCACACAGTTCACCCGTGTGAGCGACGCCATCAGCGTGAAGCGCGGCGAACTGGTGCGCATCCTCAAACTGCTGCAGGCCAAGCGCAACACGGGCGACAACGCCACCCGCATGCACTATGCCGACGTCATCATGCGCATACAGGCGGCATTGGGACTGGACATCAAATAGAAGTACAAACCATAAGATAGAAAAGAATGAGAAAACAGTTGATATTACTGACGCTCATGCTGCTGGCGGCTGTAGGCCTGTCGGCACAAGAGCGGGTCATCACAGGTGTGGTGACCGATGGAGCCATGGCGGACGACTATCTGCCGGGTGCCACCATCTCCATTGTCGACGGTTCCAAGCACGTGTCTGACGGAACCGTGACCGACATCGAGGGTAAGTTCACGCTGCGAATCACCGACAAGGTGAAGCAAATCACCGTGAGATACCTGGGTTATGAGACCAAGACCGTGAACATCGTCGACGACAAGGACCACTATGTGGTGGCGCTGACCTCCGACGCGAAACAGATGAAAGAGGTGGTGGTGAACGGCTACCAGAAGATTGACCGCCGCAAGCTCACCGCTGCCGTGACCACGGTGAAAATCTCTGACGAGACCGTCGGTGCGGTCAATAACATCGACCAGGCACTGGCAGGACAGATTGCCGGTCTTTCCTCCGTCACCTCCTCGGGCGCTCCCGGTGCCCCGGTGAAGATCCGCATCCGCGGAACCGCCTCCATCAACGGCACCCAGGAACCCCTTTGGGTGCTCGACGGCATCCCTTTGGAGGGAACAGACATCCCGACCATGGACGACCTGAAGGACATCGACAATATCTACCAGACCTCCATTGCCGGCTTGAACCCGTCAGACATCGACAACATCACGGTGCTCAAGGATGCTGCCGCCACCGCCATCTATGGTGCGCGTGCCGCCAACGGCGTCATCGTCATCACGACCAAGAAAGGCAAACTGGGCGCTCCGACCATCAATTTCTCGGGCAAGCTCACCTATATGCCCAAGACCAGCATCGATCGACTGAACCTGCTCAACAGCAACGAGAAGGTGGATCTTGAGCTTGCCCTGCTCGGTTCTGACTATACCTGGCGCGAGACCAAGGGCGGTGTGGCAAACATCCTCTCCGCTCTCGGCGAGACTGCCGCCTACAAGACCGGCGGATGGAACGCGCTGAGCCAGTCGGCACAAGACCAGATCAACCGCCTGCGCCAGACACAGACCGACTGGAACGACATCCTCTTTCGCGGAGTGTTCAACCAGGAATACAACGTCAGCCTGTCGGGCGGCAACGAGCGAGCCGACTACTACACCTCTGTAGGCTACACCGGCGAACAGGGTACCGTGAAGGGTGTGGGCAACAACCGCTACAACCTCACGCTCAAAACCAACTACCACATCAACAATGCCCTCAAGGTGGGCGCTGCGGTCTATGCCAACGAGCGCAAGCAAAACACCTATATGACGGACGCCAACGGATTCACCAACCCCGTGTACTATTCCCGTCTCGCCAACCCTTACTTCACGCCCTACGACGAGAACGGCGACTACAACTATGACACCAACGTGCAGGGCAAGGAGAGTGCGACCCTCGACTTCAACATTTTTGAGGAGCGCGCCAACTCCAAGCACCAGCGCCGCGACCGCTCCGTGATGGCTGTCTTTGACGCCGAACTGCGCGTGAACCGCTATCTGAAGCTCACCACCCAGTTTGGCTTGCAGGAAGACTCCTACTCTCTGAGCAAGTATGCCGGCGAGAACACATACGCCATGCGCAAGATAAAGCAGAACACCTCCTATCCGAAGGCTGACGGCACAACCGGCACGTTCCTTCCCGACGGAGGCATGCACCAGACCACAGAATACCACAACAAGCAGTGGACCTGGAAGGCGCAGGCTGAATACAACCAGACCTTCGGCGAAATCCACGACCTCGGCTTGATGTTCGGTACGGAGGTGCGCCATGTGAAGAACAACTCCATCTATTCCGTGGCCTATGGCTACGACCCACGCACCCTCACCACCCAGCCTGTCATCTTCCCCTCACAGAGCTGGGCAGACAGCTATCCGCTCCACCAGGAGACGGAGAACGAGAATGCTTACGTGTCATGGTATGCCACAGGATCCTACACCTTGAAGGGACGCTATACCCTCGGCGGCAGCGTGCGCTTTGACGGTAGCGACGTGTTCGGCGTGGCGAAGAAATACCGCTATCTGCCGCTTTATTCCGTGAGTGCCCTCTGGCGCGCCAAGGAAGAGTCTTGGCTCAAGGACGTGAAGTGGCTGGACAACCTCAGCCTCCGCGGTTCTTACGGTTTGCAGGGAAACATCGACAAGAACACATCACCCTATCTGATCGGTACCTACAACCGGGTGACCATCCTGCCGGGCAAGACTGAAGACGTGATAGCCAGCGAGACGGCTCCTAATCCAGACCTCAAATGGGAAAAGACGGAGAACGTGAACCTCGGTCTGGACCTCGGTTTCCTGAACAACGCCATCACCCTGTCGGTGGACTACTACTACCGCCACAGTTCCGACCTCATCGGTTTGAAGATGCTGCCCTTGGAGACAGGCTTCTCTTCCACCACCATCAACTGGGCGAGCATGAACAACCATGGTGTCGAGGTGGCGCTCGGCACACGCAACATCCGCACCAAGGACTTCACTTGGACCACCAACTTGAACCTCGGCTACAACAGCAACAAGATTGTCAAGGAAACCGTGGCGGAAAACTCCACCTATCCCAGTCGTGAGGGTTATCCCGTAGGTGCTCTCTTCGCCTACAAGACTGCCGGTCTTGATGCGGAGGGCTATCCGCTCTTCGTCAACAAGGACGGCGAGAAGGTGAGTGCCACCGAACTGTTGAAACTCAATGCCGCCGGCGCCAGCACACTGACTGCCGCCGAGCAGCGCGACCTCTATACCTATATGGGTTCCACCGACCCGAAGGTGTCGGGCGGATTCATCAACACGCTGAACTACAAGAACTGGCAGTTGGGCATCAACTTCATCTTCAACCTCGGCATGAAAGTGCGCGTGCAGCCCAGCTACTCGCCAGCCAACTATGACCGTGGCTTGAACACCAACCGCGACATCCTCAACCGATGGACCACGGACAATCCCAACGGACAGTTCGCCAAGCTGATGGTGAAGTCAGAGCGTCCACGTGAGTTCATACAGTATGACGAGTATAACCTCTACAGCATGCTCGACACCTGGATCAGAGACTGCAACTATGTGCGTCTCCAGAGTTTGCGCCTGGGCTACAAGCTGCCCGCACAGTGGACCAGCCGCGTAGGCATCAAGAACGCGTCGCTTTCGCTCGAGGCCCGCAACCTGTTTGTCATCGCCAGCAACTACCACAACTATCTCGATCCGGAGACCATGGGCAATCCCTATGCACAGCCCATCGCCAAGAGCTTTATCTTTGGACTGAACGTGAATTTCTAAAAGGAGGACGACAATGAAGACAAAACAAACCATAGTGATGCTGCTTGTGGCGCTGTTGACCCTGAGCAGCTGCAACGATTTCCTCGACATCACCCCAACCGGCAAGGTCATCGCCAAGACCGGCAAGGAGTATCGGGCGTTGCTGACATACGAATATAAATATTTCCCCGAGGACCGTGGACTCGCCACCTTGCGTGGCGACGAGATGGTGATGGACAACTCGACCCAGGCAGACGACTACAACTCCTATTTCGACATCTGGGCTTGGAATGACATCAACCGCCAGGAGACAACCTCCTCTTTCGGTTGGCGCCGCTATTATCACGCCATCTACATCGCCAATTACATCATTGAGCACCAGGGCGAGATTACGGAAGCCACACAAGACGAAATCAACCAGCTGGTGGGTGAGGCATATATGATGCGTGCCTACTGCCACTTCCTGTTGGTCAACCTCTATGCCGCTCCCTACACCCACTGCACACCGGCCACCACCCGGGGCATCCCCTTGTCAGTCAAGGCGGATGTGGACGCCGTGCTCCAGTGCAGCAGCGTGGAACAGGTCTACCAGCAAGTGATTGCCGACATAGCCGATGCCAAGAAACATCTCAACGTGAAGGAATGGGAGAGTGGACTCAACTACCGTTTCAACACCGTTTCCGCCGACGCCCTGTTGGCGCGTGTAGACCTCTATAAAGGCGATTGGCAAGGCGCACTCGACGCTGCCAAGACAGTCATCGAGGAGCATCCTGCCTTGGAAGACCTCACCGTGTCATCCGGCTATAAACTGCCGAATGACTATCAGTCGGTAGAGAACATCCAGGCTTTGGAACAGGTGATGACGTCCAGCTATATAAAAATTGGCATTCCAGCACAGAATATCGTCAAGATGTATGGCTCCGGCGACCAGCGTCGACGCAAGTATTTCTATCAGCAGTCGCTCACGGAAAGTACACTGCTGAAGGGCGGCAAGGATAATTATCGCTGTTCCTTCCGTTCGGCTGAGGCTTACCTCATCGCCGCCGAAGCGTCAGCAGAACTGGGCGATTTGAAGGGCGCTCGGGAGTATCTGCTCACGTTGGGTGCCAAACGCTACACCGCAGCCCGTCTTGCCACCTATACCACGGAGTTGGAAGCCATGGACAAGGCTACCCTTCTTCAGGCTATCTACGACGAACGCGAGCGTGAACTCTCATTTGAGGGCCACCGTTGGTTCGACCTCAGACGCACCACCCAGCCTGCGCTCAGCAAGACCTACGGCGGAAAAACCTATACCTTGCAACAGGGAGACGACCGGTACACGCTCCGCTTCCCGACAGAAGCTGTGGAGGCCAATCCGAATATTGAAATTTGGAACAAATAATAAAAGTATAAGGGCGACGGCAGATAGAGAGAGCTGCCGTCCCCAACATTTAATAATCAAATAAAATTTTAAGGCATGAAAAGATTTACATTTTCAGTGATGATGGCATTGGCTACCATGGTGGCCAGTGCACAAGACTTTGGAACAAAGGCATGGACCGACAATCTTTCGACCATGGAAGTGCCTGGAAATCTCCTTCGCAGCACTCCTGTGATTGTGGACAATGAGGGCAATGCGATTGTGACAGGCAGCTACGACATGGACTTCACTTTCAACAACGCGGTGGCAAGAGCCACTGATGCCGACCATTTCATCGCAAAGTATGGCGTGAATGGCCAGAAGTTGTGGGCTGCCGCCTTGCAGGGAAACAGCACCATTACCGCCATTACCACAGACAGCGAGGGTAACGTGTATGTGGCAGGCAACTTTGCACTGACCGTGAATGTGGTGGATGCCAAGGGCAAGACAGAGGAAATCACAGGCTTGGCAGACAAGACATCCGGTGCTTGCTTTATCGCCAAATACAATAAGGATGGTGAACTTCAGTTGGTGAAGACCGTCCTTCCTGAGGCCGATCAGTCGGTGATTACAGATGATATTCTGTGGGCACAGCAGGAACCTTCTTTCAATGTTAATAAGATTGAGGTGGCAAATGGAAAACTTTATTTGTCTGCCACTTACAAGGAAATCTGTAAGATTGGTAATTTGACGTTGACAGGAAAGTTTATTAATTCAGACGGATGGATGCTTGCAGATGCTCCGTCGGCTTCAGTGGTTTCTCTTGATGCTGCGACACTTGACAATGCAAAAGAGCTGGTGACTTTGTCGGCCAAGGAAAAAATCACATCAGAAAATATCTATGGTCCTGAAGATATCAACTTCACCGTTGATGGAACAACTCTTTATGTCGGTCTTGTCGCAAGAGGAAAAGAAATGACACTTAAGACTGTAAAGGGTGAGGAGAATATTTCTTTGGCTTACGAAGCAGGAGCACAAGAGCACGCTTTTGTTTTGGCTAAAGTTGAAGGAGACAAAGCAACGACTAAAGTTTATAATACTACAGCTTCTGAAGCAAGTTTCTCTTGGAACTATATGGACGAGATGGCTTGCAAAAACGGCAAGTTGTATGTGGCTGGTACATTCAATGAGGCCAATCCATTCGACAACAACGTTACCTTTAAGAAGAACTGTGACATCTATGTAGCTGCACTGAACGCAAACGATCTGACAAAGGAATGGGTTGCTGCCAGCGGCTTTGACGAGGGTGAGACAAACAAAACTGCTGAGGTGGTGACAGGTATGGTTGTGAAGGGCGACAACGTCATCGTGACGGGTTGGGCTGAGGAAACAGACCATCACACCGTGAACACTCCATTGACTTATACTGTTGACGCTAACGGCCACATGACACAGGGTGCAGAGACACTGGTGACCGCCATGGCTACCAACGGTACCAACGTGCTGACAGAGAGTGATAAGGATGGCGTTTACATCTATACTTATTACACGAATACTCCAGAGACCGGCATCAAGCAGTTGGTAAAGGCTGAGGGTGTGAGCCGTCAGGGTGACGTGCTCTCGTTCACCAAGGCTACAGACATCACTGTTTATGCTACAAGCGGTGCTTGTGTGAAGGCTGTGAAGAATGCTACAAGCGTTTCTTTGGAAGGTCTTGCCAAGGGCGTTTACGTGGTGAAGGCTGGTGACAAGAGCATCAAGGTCGCTAAATAAGCAACCTCGACAGGTCAATTTATATAGATAAAAAGAATCCCACTATGGTTCAACGGATGTTGGCTATAGTGGGATTCTTCGTTTTTATTCCACGGGGAAGAGATAGAACTTGCGGTCGGGCTTGAAGTCTATCATCCATTGGTCGACAAGGATGTGCGGGTCAAGGGCTTGGATGACGAGCGTGTGCTCGCCGGCTTTCAGGTCTTTCAAGAGTAGGGTCTTGACGGCTTGTCCACGCAGCACATGCTGTTTCCAAGGTTCTGAGCGGAAAGGCTCTTTCAGATTGAAGACAGTGGGCTTGCCGCCGTCTATGCTGACGCTGAACCGCAAGTCGCCATTGTCGTTGGGCTGCGTGGGGATGAGGGCGATGCGCAGTAGGGCACTGTCGGCTTGCGCAGTGTTGAACTGGTAGACCAAACTGTCGCCTTGGGGCAAGTTGACGGCACGCATGCTGTGGCCTAACATGTCGACAAGACTCGCCGTGGCTGAGGCTCGCTGCCAGTCACAGGCGTTGCGGGCGATGGCATTGTCGGCTTGCAGCGGATGCCGAGGCTCCGGCTTGCCGTATGCGCAGAGACGGGTGATGTCCCGCTTGTCGATGTCTAAGGGGAGGGCGGGCTTCCCGAAAACAGGAAGGTCTCGAGGATTCATTGACATCAGACCGTTCCATTTGCCGCCGGCGATGTGTTGGTTGTAGTGCCGGGTGAGTTCGGCAATGTCGCGGTAGCCCTCCAAACTGCGGGCGCAGAGCGCACGGAGGGTGCTGTCGCGTAGCATGGCAGTGGAATCTTTGCCGGCGATACTTGACAGCCCATAGGCAGCGGCCTTTTGCCGATAGAGCGTCTTTCGGGCCATGGCAGCGGCGCATCGGACAGGGTAGAGGATGGCGGCAGTGTAGGCGTCTTTCAGTTCTGGACGCAGAAACTGGGTTGCGGAGCTGACGGTTCGGCTGATGTCGTCATACGTTTCCAAGTATCGGTCAAGTTCGTCGCCAAAGGACTGCTCATTGAAGTCTGTGCTTTGCATCGGACTAAGTCCGCGGGCATATTTCTTTTTGTCCAGTTCCACCTGGCTCCATCCCATAAACTCGGGCTTGCGCTCACCGCAAAGCTGATAGAAACGGCGCATGGCGGGATAGATGCGTGAGCCTACTTCCTCTCCAAACTGTCGGCAGAGCCAATGACGATAGTGCTCGCCCACATGGTCGGTGCTCACACTGTTGATGTTCCAAGCCATGTCCAGGAAGAGTTCAAGGTCATAGCCTGCCACCTTGGGGTCGTGCACGTTGGCAATCCACAGTTTGCGGGCATTGTGGTCGTAGGCGGTTTTCATCTCGCTGGCAATCAGTCCCGGTTGGGTGGTGGTGAGCCAAAGATAGTCGTGAGGTCGGCCCCAATAGCTCAAGTGATAGTAGACACCGGCGCCTCCTTGTCGCTTCTGCTCGTCGGCAGTAGAGAGTCGGGTCAAGTAGCCATAGTTGTCGTCGCACCACATGAGCGTCACATAATCGGGAACCTTCAGCCCCCGTTCGTAAATCTGCAGCACCTCTTTGTAGGGGACGAACACTTGTGTCTGCTTTGAAGGATCACCGATATATTGCTTGATGAGCAGTTGCTGGTCGTCAATGACCTGCTGCAAGGCATTGAACTTCTCGTCCATGGTCTTCACGCCCTCCATAGATCCGTCGTGGATGCCACGCATGCCAATGGTGAACATATTGCCTCCGGTGGAGTTCTTGACCTCCCGCAGCCGTTTCGCCCAATATTCCTGCACGGCCTGTCGGTTGGTGATATAGTTGAAGGCACCGCGTTGTTTCACATCCCATTCCCCCACATTGTTGCGCAACAAAGGTTCGCAATGGGAAGAACCCGTGACGATGCCGCAACTGTCTGCCACGGCTTTGGCTCCTGGCGTCTGGAAGAACGCCTTGGTGCCGGGATGCATGGCGGGCCACAGTGCATTGCCCCGCAGACGGAGCAGCAGTTGGCAAATCTTTTTGTAGGTGGCGGCACTGATGGTGCCCTGCACCCCCTTGTCGAAAGTTTTGCAACTCCAAGGGCGCAGCGACCAGTCCTCATCGTTGATGAAGATGCCGCGATATTCCACCGAGGCACTCTGGGTGGTGGAGAAAGAAGTGTCGAGGGTAAGCCGGTCTTTGCGCCGAGGCTTGTAGTCGCCCCACCAAATCCAAGGACTCACGCCCGCCATGCGGGAGAGTTCCAAGATGCCGTATGCCGTACCTCTGCCATTGGCACCGACTATGCAGATATGGCGTCCGTTGATCGAAATGTGGAATCCGTCCTGGCTCGTCTGGAGCCTTTCGGTAGGCACACCTTGCCGTTGCAAAGACCGAAGGGCGGACTTGGAGGCCTGGTCGAGTTCGATGATTTGGATGGTGGCAGTCTTTTTGTTCTTGCTGACAGCCGGAGAACCTGTCACGGCATTCATGTCCGACGAGAACATCTGGAGCGCCATGCCAACCACAGGGTCGCTCTTGCCGTCTACACAATAGCTGACAGGATGGTGACCGTCAAACCAGAGGAGAGACTCTGCCAAGGCACAATGGGGCATCAAAAGCGAGAGGGCGCAAAGCGTCAGTTTATGGATGGTTTTTCTCATATACTTCTGAATGATTGATGTTTTATGGATTGTAAGGATAATGCAAAGTTAGTGAAAAAAGGCATACTCTCCATGACATAAACTATAATTATATATAAAAGGTGGGGCAGATGCTTGCTTTCATTCTTCTAAACGGCTATATTTGTACACAACAAAAAGGAATTTGGCTTATGCGAAATATTTACCTTACATTCATAGTGTCGGCTGTGGCTTTGGTGGATTGCACCGCACCCTCTGGTGAGGCGGTATCCGCCGAGGAGGCAAAGGCAAGGAAGAAATTGGAGATGGCGGAGAATGTGAAGAACGACATCACCGATCGTCATTTCTCCATCGACGTGCGACAGATGTATCCGCAAAGTGCTCCGGCACAAACGCTGTCGTCTTCCTTCTCTTTGGAACTGCGTGGCGACACGTTGCTGTCCAATCTTCCTTATTTCGGCCGTGCCTACCAGTTGCCGTATGGTGGAGGGGACGGATTGCATTTCACGGGTGTGGTCTTTGATTACAATTTGAAACGCATCAAGGATTATTGGCGTACGACATTCTCTGTCCGCAATGAGGGCGACACCTACGTCTATACCGTTGATGTCTATGACAACAGTGCGGCAACCATCGGCGTGTCATCAAACAATCGGGAACACATCAGTTTCAGTGGATTGAAGGACTGATTGTATCACTTTTGAAATAAAGGTTTCGGTTCGTAAGTAAGTGTGAAAATCGTATTGCAAAGCGTAAGTGAACATCCGTAAAAAGTCGATAAAATTTAGTTAATTTGATATTTAGAAACGACTTTACTGCGTTTTGGTGACAAAAGGACAGTTTTAAGGAACTTTCGACGGAGTTTTAGATTGAAATATTCACCATTGTTTACAACTCGAAAAAAGGCAATAAAATATAGCTAAAATAACGTTAAAGCATTTGGCGGTTTCAATTTAATACCGTACCTTTGCATCAGTTAAAACGAAAAATCTCTCTTTTCTATAAAAATAAAGGTAATCTTTTTACCCTGAAAATTATAAGCCCAAGCCGCTCAGTGATGCGCAGCTTGGGCAATTTTTTTGTTGTTATGCTTCTTTAGAAGGTCAAGTCCAATTCTACTGGACAGTGATCGCTTCCCATAATTTCTGTGTGAATCTTGGCGTCGGCGAGTTGCGGACGCAGACGGTCGGAGACGACAAAATAGTCAATACGCCACCCTGCGTTCTTCTCTCTGGCCTTGAATCGGTAGGACCACCATGAATAAGTGACCTGTTCAGGATAGAGTGTGCGGAAGGTGTCGCAGAATCCGAAGCCTAAGAACTGTGAGAACTTCTCACGTTCCTCGTCGGTAAAGCCGGCGTTATGCCGGTTGGTCTTCGGGTTCTTGATGTCTATTTCCTCATGCGCCACATTCATATCGCCACAGACAATGACCGGTTTCTTTTGGTCCAACTGGCGGATGTAGGCTTGGAAATCGTCCTCCCACTGCATGCGGTAGTCGAGGCGCTTCAACTCATTTTGGGAGTTGGGGGTGTAGACACACACGAGATAGAACTTCTCCATCTCCAAAGTGATCACACGTCCCTCGTGGTCGTGGAGGTCTATGCCAATGCCATAGGTCACCTGAAGCGGGTGCTGGCGGGTATAGATAGCGGTGCCGGAATAGCCTTTCTTATCGGCATAGTTCCAATAAGACTCGTAGCCGTCAAACTGCAAGTCGAGCTGTCCGGCTTGCATCTTGGTCTCTTGAAGACAAAAAAAGTCGGCATCCAGGGCCTTGAAGCTATCTTCAAAGCCCTTGCCGACACAAGCCCGAAGGCCGTTAACATTCCATGAAATAAATTTCATATCAATTTTTAGTTAGGTTAATCTGGATCTTTCTCCAATAGTTGGCGTCCACTTGGGTACCATGATCCTTCTCGTCCTTGTAGTCGATGTAGATGCCTGCAAGAAGCAGAGAAGTTCCATTGGTAAGAGATGTGGGATTATAGCTGCCCCAACTTTGGTTGGAATCAAAGGCGAACAGCACATTGTGTTCTTTTCCGCCAAAGGTGACTTTCACCTGTGCGGACACAGCCATCACATAAGTGTAGCTTGCGCTTGTGACCCAATTGGAATAGGGGATGCAGTAGAGGCCCTTGATGGCTACAGTCTCGGAGCTGTTGTGGAGGGCATCGAAGAGCTCACGGTAGGTGCCCTTGGTCTCATTCTCGCTTACTTTGATGGCTGAATCAAGTTTGCATACGGGAATGGTGATGCTGACAGTAGAGTCGCTGCGGAAATTGCAGTAGACACTGTTGCCCTTGATGGAGTCATATTTCTGATAGTAGTAGCTCGTCTCGTAATAGAAGCGTGCGTTGTTGGCATACGGACTGAGCATGCTGATGGTCGTCATGTATTTCTTCTGCGTGGCAGCATCGATGGTGTAATCGTTGTTGTCATTGTTGAAACATGAGGAAAAACTTGCCGCAGTGATGATGCCGCAGAACAAGAGGAGTAGGAGGTTCTTTGCTTTTTTCATTTTTTTATCAATGTGTTTTAATTAATATTCTGTCTATTAAATATAGAAGAGGTGGTTATCTTGCATAGCTTAACAGAATATTAAGACATTTTAAGAATTTAGATTCTCTTTGACTCTCCGCGCAGCAGGCTCATGAATTCCTGTCGTGTGTTGAGTGAGTTGAACACACCGCTATAGTCGCTGGTGGTGGTGATGGAGTTTTGTTTCTCCACGCCACGCATCTGCATGCACATGTGCTTGGCTTCGATGACCACCATCACGCCTTGCGGTTTGAGCGTCTCCTGGATGCAATCCTTGATTTGCTGGGTCAGTCTTTCTTGCACTTGCAGCCGGTGGCTGAAGATGTCGACCACGCGGGCAATCTTGCTCAACCCGGTGATATAGCCGTTGGGGATGTAAGCCACGTGGGCTTTGCCGTAGAAGGGAAGCATGTGATGCTCGCAGAGAGAGAATACATCGATGTCCTTGACGATGACCATCTGGTCGTATTTCTCCTCAAAGAGCGCGTCGGTGAGCACCTTGTGCGGGTCTTGTGTGTAGCCACGGGTGAGAATTTGCATCGCCTTTGCCACGCGCATAGGAGTCTTCACCAGTCCTTCCCGGTCAGGATCCTCGCCTAACAGTTGTAAGACGCTTTTATAGTGAGCGGCCAGTTCGTCCAGTCCCTCACGGAATTCTGTTTCTGGATTCATATCTTATCTTGTTTTCTTAGAGTGATTTCATTATCAATATTGCACCGTTATCTTTCCTTTCACGATGCACGCCGACTTGTAGCCTAACTTCTTCAGTTCTTTCAGCATGGCGCTCGCTTCCGCAAAACTGCGGTAGTTGCCCACACGGCAAATCCAGCGTGGAGAGTAGAAGTGGACGTAGATAGGCTCGGAAGGGAAGTGCTGCTTGATGTTGTTACCGATAGACTGGGCCTTGTTGCGGTCGTCACGGGAGTTGCCTCCAGCGAAGGCCTGCACACGGTAGCCATCCACCTTCCGGCTGTTGCGCATCACTTTCTTGCGGGTGTCGATGACTGGAATGTCCACATCATCGTTGTTGTCCACAGTTGTCTGTCGCTTGGCTTCCTGTCTTCTCGCCTCTTCGCGTTCCTTTTGCTGCTGGGCTTGTCGGGAAGAGTCAGCTTTCTGCTTGTTCTCTTGTGTACGGTTTTGTTCTGTATGGTGTGTATTGGGGGTAGCCTGTGCGTGTGTGGGTGGCACAGACTCTTTCTTTTTCTCGTTGTTGGTCACTGCAGGTACAGTCTTTTCCACCTGCGGTGTGGTTTTCCCGTTGACAAGGTCGTCAATGGCCTTGCTCTGCTTCACGGTTACGGTTCCTTTGCCCTGCTTGTCCTGCAAGTGCTCAAGGAAGGTTTGCGCACTGGCGGTGGCCAATGAGCAAATCAAGAATACCGCTATGGCGGCAAACTTTTTCATCGTTCTTTCTGTCATGGGCTGAATGAGGGACCTTTACCCTCGAAAAATGGAGAATGGTGTCCTGCATGGAGCAGGACACCATAGTTGTATGAATGTAGGATGGATTTATTTCTTCCAAGCGTCGATGATTCCCTTGAAATCAGCTGCCTTCAAGGAAGCGCCACCGATGAGTCCGCCGTCGATGTCGGGCTTTGCGAAGAGTTCTGCGGCATTGCTTGGCTTGCAGCTGCCACCATAGAGAATGCTGGTGTCCTCAGCGGCATCCTTGCCGTACTTCTCTGCTACGATAGAGCGGATGTAGGCGAGCATCTCCTCAGCCTGGTCGGAAGTGGCGGTCTTGCCAGTGCCGATAGCCCAGATAGGCTCATAGGCGATGATGATGTTCTTCCAAGCCTCTGCGTCAAGATGGAATACAGAGCCTTCGAGTTCTGCCTTCACCACTTCGTTCTGCTTTTCAGCTTCACGCTCCTCAAGTGTCTCGCCGCAGCAGAAGATCACTTTCAGACCATTGGCGAGTGCCAGATCAACCTTCTCTTTCAGCATTTCGGCTGTCTCGCCATAGTACTGGCGACGCTCTGAGTGGCCGAGGATGACATACTGTGCGCCGGTGCTCTTCACCATGGATGCAGACACTTCGCCAGTGTAAGCACCCTTCTCCTTGTTGGCGCAGTTTTCGGCACCGAGGCCTACCACGTCAGCATTGAGCACCTGGGCTACAGAAGCCAAGTGGATGAAAGGTGTACAGATGATGACATCGCAGTTGGGCTTGTCTTGTACCAAGGCCTCGTTGATTTCCTTGGCGAGAGCCACACCGTCTTGCAGGTTCATGTTCATTTTCCAGTTGCCTGCTACAATTTTCTTTCTCATGTTTCTTTTTCTTTTAAAGAAGTTGATATATTTGTTAGAATTCTCTTTCTTTTTGATCCACTTTGTCCATGCCCACAGCCGGTCGGCGAGGGTGAGCAGGAAGAGGGGAAGGATGAACCAGGTGAGGATGATGGCAATCTTCTTGCCCACAGAGTCCTCGGGCATTTGTCCTATCTCGTTGTCCTTAAGTTTGCCGGTCATTTCGGTTTCGGAGGGCAACCGGTTGTGGCTCCATTTGCGTATCACTTTCCCGTGTTTGAGCAGCAGCAGTCCGGGATTGCTGCGGATGATGGTCTTGAGGGTTGTCTCGTCTGTGATGGCGAAATCATATTCCGCGCCAGTGATGTCTCTCCATCGGTCGATGGCTTTTTGTGTGCTTGCTGTCAGACAGAGGAAACGGTAGTGGTAGTCCTGGCTATATTCATAGATGCGGTCGATGTCGCCGAAGTTGGTGTCGTCAGCCACATCCAGTCGGGGAGAGACAAGCAGAAATGTGTAGGAAGTATCGTTCAGCACTTGGTCGGTGATATCCTCGCCATGCAATGTCTCTATGGAGAAATCGTGTATGGGCGGTTCGTAGCCAGCTTCCGTTTGCACGGTCTTGCTGTCTACAAAGGTCCAAGTGGAGTCGGGATAGTTGTCGATGGTGAATTCCTTTTGCACCCCATTCTTGCTCAAGATGAAGGTGGTCTCAAACTTCGGTTGCTTGGCTCCGGCCGGAATTTCCATGCCCTGCTTGATGTCGGCACCGATGTGATAGGGGCGGAAATCAAACAGTGGGAGGTCGTATAGACACCACACACTGGTGGCAAGAATGAAGATGGCGGTGTAGTTGGTGACAATCCATTGGTTCGTCTTGGAGATGAACCGGAATGCCTTTCGTGGCCAAAGGGCTACGATAATGGCGCAGAGCGTCAAGACAATGTTCTTGGCGAAGGTGGCGCCGTTGCTCAGTTTAATAGCGTCGCCGAAGCATCCGCAGTCTTTGACAGGGTTGGCGATGACAATCCACAAGGTGATGAGCGTCATCACACTCATGAAGACAAGTATCAATCGGGACACCAAACGGCGTTGGATGGCGAAGAGCATCATGATGCCCCACCAGAACTCCACAGCCGCCAAACAGATGGCGCCTGTCAATAAAATCCAGTCGGGAATCACCCCCTGCATGCCTACAGCGGCGGCATAGTCCTGTAGTTTGTAGAGTGTGCCTAACGGGTCTACAGCCTTGACGAAACCTGAAAAGATGAAGGTAATCGCCAAGAGCATCCGGCAGATGTTTGTTATGATGGTCTTCACTTGATGGTTTTATTCTTGAGCGTCTTTCATTTTGATGGCTCCAAACACGGCATAGTTGATGATGTCGAGATAGTTGGAGGCGATGCCCTCACTGACGAGCGTCTTGCCGTCGATGAGTTCGATTTCCTTCACTCGCTGTATTTTGGTGAGGATAAAGTCTGTGTAGCTGCTTACGCGCATGTCGCGCCATGCCTCGTTGTAGTCGTGGTTCTTTCTGATCATCAGCTCCAAGGCTTCCTTGGCATGCTTGTCATAGAGTGCGAGTGCCTCGTCAGTGTCGATGTCCACCGTGTCGGCAAAGCCTTTCTCCAATTGGATGAGCCCGATGATGCCATAGTTGATGATGGCGATGAACTCGGGCCGGATGCCTTCGCCCACGAGGGAGACCTTGCTGATCTCGAGTGAACGGATGCGTTTGGCTTTGATGAAGAGTTGGTCGGTGAGTGAGGAAGGACGCAAGATTCTCCAGGAAGCGCTGTAGTCGTGCAGTTTTTTCTCAAACAGGGAGCGGCATTCCTGCATCGTTTCCTTGAATTGCTGTTCTGTATTGTTGTCGTTACACATAACTTATTTTGTTTGCAAAATTACGCCTTTTTATTTATATTACCAAGAATATGCTTGATTTTCAGTTTTCTGCTTGCTTCTTGTGAATGAATTTGACACGGGCCACTTCTGCGTCGAAACGGGCCTTGATAGAGTCGAGCTTGATTTTCATCTCGGTGACTCCGCTCAGATCCCCGGCAGTAGCCGTGCCTTTGCTGCGCAGGTTTTCCACTTCCGCTTTCCGCTTCTCATATTCTGCGGTCATGGATTGCAGGACAGAATCTGCCTGCATCAGTTCGTTTTGTGACATTTTCAGTGCCGCGTCCTGATAGATTTTCAGTGCTTCTTTGCGCAGTTCTATTTCCTTGGGGTAGTTCTTCCTGAGGGAGTCTATCAGGCTGAGTGTCTGTGGATAATGTCCTTGTGTGAAGTCACTCTTGATGCGGTCCATCAAGTTTTGTGCTTCTTGGTGCGAGTTGTCGCAGCTGCAAACCGCTAAAGCGACGGCACAGAGGAGGATAAGTCTGGTTTTCATTGTCTGTTTACGATGTTTGACTGCAAAGGTAATGGATTTCTGCCGTAAGTACAATTCTAATTGGAAATATTTCTTTTTGGTGGCACAACCATCTATGAATGAATATTTTTTCGTAACTTTGCACGCTCAAATAAGGACGATAGTATAAATATGAAGTTTTATTCTGATGCCGAATTGGCACAACTTCTCGATAAGGAAATATTTCATCAAATCTCTGCCGCGGCCGACGGGCTGGGCTTGGACTGCTATGTGGTAGGCGGATATGTGCGCGACCTCTTCCTCGAACGACCCTCGAACGACATCGATGTGGTGGTGGTCGGCAGCGGCATTCAGGTGGCCAACGCCTTGAAACAGATGCTGGGCAAGCGCGCCCACATCTCCGTGTTCCGCAATTTCGGTACGGCACAGGTGAAATTCAAGGATTTGGAAGTGGAGTTTGTGGGGGCTCGAAAAGAAAGTTATAGCCACGATTCCCGCAAACCTATCGTGGAGGATGGTACCCTCGAGGACGACCAGAACCGCCGCGACTTCACCATCAATGCCATGGCCATATGCCTGAACAAGGAACGCTTTGGCGAACTTGTCGATCCTTTCAATGGGTTGGGGGATATGGAAGACAAGATTATTTGCACGCCCCTCGATCCCGACATCACTTTCAGCGACGACCCACTGCGCATGATGCGCTGTGTCCGTTTCGCCACCCAACTCAATTTCCAAATAGAGGACGAAACCTTTGACGCCCTCAGCCGCAATGCCGACCGCATCAAGATCATCAGTGGAGAGCGCATCGTCGACGAACTGAACAAGATTATGAAGACCCCACAGCCCAGTCGAGGATTTGTGGATCTGTATCGTTGCGGACTTCTACCTCTTATTATACCGGAGCTCACCGCCCTTGATGTCGTGGAAACACGCAACGGCCGGGCACACAAGAACAACTTCTACCACACCCTTGAGGTGCTTGACAACGTGGCGCGTCAATCCGACAACCTGTGGCTCCGTTGGGCAGCCCTCTTCCACGATGTGGGCAAGCCCCGCAGCAAACGTTGGGATCCGGTGACAGGTTGGACCTTCCATAACCACAACTATCTGGGTGCCAAGATGATTCCCGGCATCTTCCGGAGAATGAAACTGCCGATGGATGCCAAGATGAAATATGTGCAGAAAATGGTGGACTTGCACATGCGTCCTATCGTCATTGCCGATGAGGAAGTGACGGACAGTGCGGTGCGCCGACTGATGAACGACGCCGGTGACGACATCGACGACTTGATGACCCTTTGCGAGGCAGACATTACCAGCAAGAACGAGGTGCGCAAGCAACGCTTCCTCGACAATTTCCATACCGTACGCCAGAAACTGGCAGACTTGAAGGTAAAGGACTATAAGCGGTTGCTCCAACCTTGCATCGACGGCAACGAGATTATGGAGATGTTCCACCTTCCACCTTGCCGTGAGGTGGGCACGCTCAAACAGACCCTTAAGGACGCCGTGCTCGACAATCGTGTACCCAATGAGCGTGAGCCGCTCATGCAGCTCTTGATGACCAAGGCAAAGGCCATGGGACTGTTGGAAAAGTAAAAAGTTAATAAAAGAATGTTCCCGGTTGGGTAAATAGTGTTAAATGTGGAGGACTTGATTGGAGTGTTCCACATTTAATATATAACTTTGCAGCGTGAAAACTAAACGAGACGCTTAAGTTTTCGCAGACTTACTCTCTTATCTCTTTTAACAAGCTACAGGGGAGGTATGAAATTTATTTCTGTGAAGCAGCAGATTTGCAATAGAAAAGAATAATATTAGAAACTATACATTATTTAATAGGTATGACAAAGAACAAGTTTTTACTGTTTGCGGCCCTCGCCGCAATGCTTGTCTCATGTGGAGGCAAGAAGTCGTCAGGCAAGCCTGACTTTGGTGACAATGAGTATGCTGTGAGAACAGTGGAGGCACAGAGTGCCAACATCGAGAGCACATACCCTGCCACAATCAAGGGTGTTCAGGATGTGGAGATTCGTCCGAAAGTCTCCGGTTTCATCACCAAGCTTTGTGTGAAGGAAGGACAGACCGTGAAAGCCGGCCAGCTTCTCTTCGTCATCGACAACGTGACCTACGCAGCAGCCGTACGTCAGGCAAGAGCAGCCGTGAATTCAGCCAAGGCTCAGCTCAACACAGCCCGCTTGACCTACAACAACAACTTGAAACTCTTCAAGAACAATGTCATCGGTTCTTACGAGCTCCAGTCTGCCAAGAACTCTATGGAGGCAGCCGCTGCAGCACTTGCTCAGGCCGAGGCCAACTACGTATCAGCCAAGCAAAACCTTGACTTCTGCTATGTGACCAGCCCTGCAACAGGTGTCATTGGCAACCTTCCCTACCGTGTGGGTGCCCTTGTCAGCGCTTCAAGTCAGGAGCCTCTGACCACAGTTTCCAACATCAGCACCATGCAGGTGTATTTCTCTATGACTGAGAAAGACTTGCTCGAGATGACCAAGACCGCAGGTGGCGTACATGCCGCTATCAAGGACTATCCTGCTGTTCAGCTTCAGCTTGCCGATGGAACCATCTATGACCAGCCTGGCCACGTGGCTACCGTTAGCGGTGTGATCGACCAAACTACAGGTTCTGTTTCCATGCGCGCTGACTTCCCAAATCCTCAGCATCTGCTTAAGAGCGGTGGTTCAGGCTCTATCGTTGTTCCTCACAACAGCAATTCCGCCATCATCATTCCTCAGGACGCTGTGGTACAGGTTCAGGACAAGTACTTTGTCTATCTTGTAGGCAACGACAACAAGGTGAAATATACTCCTGTGACTGTAGACTCCAAGGATGACGGTAAGAACTATATCATCACCAGTGGTATGAAGGTCGGTGACCGCTTCGTTGTCAACGGCGTATCCTCTCTCTCTGACGGCATGCAGATCAAGCCTATCTCAGAGGCTCAGTATCAGGAGAAGCTGAAGAAGACCGAGGCTATGGGCGCAGACCAGGGCGATTTGCAGAAGCTCAAGAAAGACTTCGGTAAGTAATCAACACCAGTACAACAAAAGAGATTAATCAATGAAATTAGATAACTTTATCAAGCGTCCGGTACTCTCGACGGTGATATCCATCTTGATTGTCATCCTCGGTGTCATCGGACTTATATCATTGCCAATCGAGCAGTACCCGAATATCGCTCCGCCTACCATCATGGTGCGTGCCTCTTATACGGGTGCCAACTCTGAGACAGTGCTCAATTCCGTGCTTGCCCCGCTTGAGGAGCAGATCAACGGTGTGGAGGGTATGACCTATATGACCTCCTCAGCCACCAACGATGGTTCCGCTTCCATCACGGTGTACTTTAAACAAGGTATGGACCCTGATATGTGTCAGGTGAACGTTCAGAACCGTGTGTCTCAGGCTTCTGCCTTGCTGCCTGCCGAGGTTACCAAGGCTGGTGTGACGGTGATGAAACGTCAGTCTTCTACTGTGATTCTCTTCGGTCTTACCGCTGATGACGACCGCTACGACGACGAGTTCCTTGCCAACTATGCCAACATCAATGTGATTCCTGCCATCAAGCGTGTGAACGGTGTGGGTGAGTGTCAGAGCTTCTCACAGAAGGACTACACGATGCGTCTGTGGATTGACCCGGTGAAGATGAAAAACTATGGTTTGATTCCTTCAGACCTCACCGGTGTCCTTGCCCAGCAAAACATCGAGGCAGCCCCAGGTTCTGTAGGTGAGCAGAGCGACAACCAATACCAGTACACTTTCCGCTACAAGGGACGTCTGAAGACTCCTGAGGAGTTCGGCAACATGATTATCAAGAGCACACAGGACGGACAGACCATCCGTGTGAAAGATGTTGCCCGTGTGGAGATGGGTGCTCTGTCCTATACTGTGGAGTCAAAGAACAACGGCAAGCCATCTGTGACCATGATGGTGACCCAGACCGCAGGTTCCAACGCTACTGAGATTGCTACCAATATCAAGAAACTCTTGAAAGAGCAAGAGGCTTCCATGCCTCCAGGCCTCCACTTTGACGTGATGCAGGATGTGACCGAGTTCCTCTTCGCTTCTATCGAAGACCTCGTCAAGACCCTCGTCGAGGCATTCATCCTCGTGTTCATCGTGGTGTACATCTTTCTTCAGGACACTCGTTCGACCCTCATTCCGTTGATTGCCGTTCCTGTGTCATTGATTGGTACATTCTTCTTCCTCTATGTGTTCGGCTTCTCGCTCAACTTGCTGACCCTTGCCGCCCTCGTGTTGGCCATCGCCATTGTGGTCGATGATGCCATTGTGGTGGTCGAGGCTGTCCATGCCAAGTTGGACTTGGGCTACAAGTCAGCCCGTCAGGCTTCTATCGACGCCATGAACGAGATCTCCGGTGCCATCGTGTCCATCACCCTTGTGATGTCCGCAGTGTTCGTTCCTGTGTCGTTCATGGGTGGTACTTCCGGTACCTTCTATCGTGAGTTCGGTATCACGATGGCTATCTCCATCGTCATTTCCGCCCTCAACGCCTTGACACTGTCACCAGCCCTGTGTGCTGTGTTGCTGAAGCCGAAGAACGAGGATGGCTCTGAGCGCAAGATGTCGTTCATCGACCGCTTCCATACCGCTTTCAATGCCGCTTATGGCAAGGTACAGACCAAGTATGGCCACGGTGTTCGTCACATTGTGGAGCGTCCAATCATCGCTATCGCAGCAGTGTTGGTCGGCATCGCAGGTATGGCTATCTTGATGGCCAACACCAAGACCGGTCTTGTGCCAGACGAGGATACAGGTACCGTGTTCTGTACCGTTTCCACACCTCCGGGCACCTCTATGAAGAAGACCAATGAGGTGATGGACCAGGTAGATCGCATGCTCGCATCCAACCCTGCTATCCAGAGCCGTATGCGTGTCACAGGTTACAACTTCATCGCTGGTCAAGGTTCCAACCAGGGTACATTCATTATCAAGTTGAAATCGTTTGAAGACCGCCAGAAGGAAGAAGGGCCATTGAAATATATCGGTGTGCACAACCTTGGTTCTACCATGGTGCTCGGCATGATCTACAAGCAGACAGCAGCCATCAAGGGCGCACAGATTCTTGCCTTCCAGCCACCTATGGTGCAAGGTTTCTCGGCTACCAACGGTTTGACATTCTCTATGCAGGACCGTACTGGTGGCGATGTGAACAAGTTCTATGAGGTGACACAGAAGTTCATCGCTGAGCTCAACAAGCGTCCGGAGATTTCCAACGCCATGACCTCTTACAATTCAAAGTATCCACAATACAAGATTGACGTGGATGTGGCTAAGTGTAAGCAGAGTGGTATCGACCCCTCTACCGTGCTCACCACCATGCAGGGATACTATGGAGGTATGTATGCCAGCAACTTCAATGCCTACGGTAAACTCTACCGTGTGTATATCCAGTCAGATCCTAAAGACCGTGCCGACTTGAAGAGCTTGAGCAACATCTATGTGCGCACCTCAACAGGCGAGATGGCTCCTATCCAGGAATATGTCAGCTTGAGCCGTGTGTATGGTCCACAGGAGATTGACCGATTCAACCTCTTCACCTCCATCAACGTGAACGCTTCCGCTGCCGACGGCTACTCTACCGGTGATGCCCTCAAGGCAATGTCCGAGGTGGCCAAGACCGCACTTCCTACAGGTTACACCTACGAGTTCTCAGGTTTGACCCGTACTGAGCAGGAGTCAAGCAACTCTACGGCACTCATCTTCATCCTCTGTCTGACATTCGTATACTTGATTTTGTCAGCCCAGTATGAGTCTTATATCTTGCCGTTGGCTGTAATCCTCTCCATTCCGTTCGGTTTGGCTGGTGCCTTCCTGTTCACCAACCTGTTTGGCAAGAACAACGATATCTACATGCAGATTGCGTTGATCATGTTGATGGGTCTGTTGGCCAAGAACGCCATCCTTATCGTGCAGTTCGCCCTTGAGCGCCGCCAGACCGGTATGGCCATCTCTTGGTCTGCCGTGCTGGGTGCCACCGCCCGTCTGCGTCCTATCTTGATGACCTCATTGGCCATGATTATCGGTCTGCTTCCAATGCTGATGCCTTGGGGTGTAGGCTACAACGGTAACATGACCCTTGGCGCTGCCGCCATCGGTGGTATGCTCATCGGTATGCTCTGTCAGATTATGATTGTGCCTGCTCTGTTCTACATCTTCCAGACCTTGCAGGAGAAGATCAAACCTATCGAGTTTGAGGACGACAACGCTGATGTGGCTACTGAGTTGAAGCAATACACCAACCCGCTTGCTGCCAATTTCCGCACGGGTGAGGAGAAACTCGGTGGTGACAATGTAAATCCAAACTTGTAAAAAGACGATTAAGATGAAATTCGTAAATATCATTCCGTTAGCATTCGCAGCTGCTCTGGTGAGCAGCTGCGGAATCTACACCAAATATGAGCGTCCCGACGTGAACACCACAGGCCTTGTGCGCGATTCAGCCTCTGTGTCTGATACGCTCGCTGTGGCAGATACCGCCAGCTTCGGCAATCTTCCTTGGCGCAGTGTGTTCACCGACCCACAACTCCAGTCCCTCATCCAAAAAGGTCTGGAGTGCAACACCAATATGCTCAATGCCGCCCTCAACGTGCAGATGGTAGAGGCACAGCTCCAAGCAGCCAAACTCGCTTTTGTGCCGTCGTTCACCTTCTCTCCACAGGGTACCATCTCTTCATGGGATGGCAACAAGGCAGTCAAGACCTATTCACTGCCTATCACAGCCAGTTGGAGTCTTGACCTGTTCGGCAACCTGCTCAACCAGAAGCGCAGTGCCCAGATGTCTCTCCTCGCCACCAAGGACTATCAGCTGGTGGTGAAGACTAAGCTCATCTCCAACATCGCCAATATGTATTACACCCTCCTCATGCTCGACAAGCAGCTCGAGGTGGTCAACAATATGGCCGACTTGGTGAAGGACACTTGGAACATCATGAAGATTCAGAAGGAATTGGGTCGCACCAAGGAGACCAGCGTGCAGAGTGCAGAGAGCAACTACTACTCTGTTCTTGCACAGGCCACTGACTTGAAGCGCCAGATTCGTGAGACTGAGAATTCTCTCTCTCTGCTCATCGGACAGCCTGCCCAGCAGATTGCCCGCGGCACCTTCGACGGTCAGCAGTTGCCCGCCCAGTTTGCCACTGGCGTAGGCATCCAGCTGCTCAACACCCGTCCGGATGTTCACTATGCCGAGATGAGTCTCGCCCAGTGCTTCTACGATGTCAACACCGCCCGCTCACGCTTCTATCCAAGCATCACCATCTCCGGTTCAGGCGCCTATACCAACAGTTCAGGTGCAGGCATTGTGAACCCTGGCAAGTGGTTGCTCAGTGCTGTGGGTAGCCTCGTGCAGCCTATCTTCCAGCACGGACAGCTCATCGCAGGTCTCAAGGTGGCCAAGGCTCAGCAAGAGCAGGCCTACAACACCTGGCAGAATGCCGTGCTCTCAGCCGGTAGCGAGGTGAGCAATGCCCTGGTGCTCTACAACTCGTCCGAGGAAAAGAGCCAGCTTGAGGCTAAGCAAGTAGAGAGTTTGAAGAAGAATGTGGAATACACCAAGATGCTCTTCAATGAGGGAAGCTCCACCTATCTTGAGGTGATCACCGCCCAGCAGAGTCTGCTCAACGCAGAGCTCTCCAAGGTGGCTGACGACTTCTACAAGATGCAGGCTGTGGTCAACCTTTACTATGCACTCGGTGGAGGCCGCGATTAATTCATCCTTTAAAGTAATAAGATTATGAACAATATAAGTCCACAAGCATACGTAGACCCAAAGGCGAAGGTTGGCAACAATGTTACCATCTATCCTTTTGCCTACATCGAAGGTGACGTAGTGATTGGTGACGACTGTGTCATCTATCCTTATGTCAGCATCATGAACGGCACCCGTCTTGGCCGTGGCAACAAGGTGTATCAGAATACAGTCCTTGGCGCCGAGCCACAAGACTTCAACTACAAGGGCGAGATCACCACTCTTGAGATTGGTGACGAGAACATCATTCGTGAGAATGTGGTTATCAACCGTGCCACTTATGCCACAGGCAAGACCCATATCGGAAACCGCAACTTCCTCATGGAAGGTGTGCACATCAGCCACGACACCGATGTCCACGACTATTGTGTCTTCGGTTATGGTACAAAGATTGCCGGTGACTGTGAGATTCATAGTGGCATCATCTTCTCTTCCGGTGTCATTGTCAACGCCCTGGTGCGTGTCGGCACCGCTGCGATGATCACCAGTGGCTGCCGTGTGAGCAAGGATGTGCCTCCATTCATCGTAGCCACAGACAATCCTGTGCGCTATGCAGGTCTAAACAAAGAGCTCCTCAAGAGCCATGGTATCAGCGAAAAGGTGCTTGGCCACCTCGCCAATGCCTACCGTCTTGTGTTCCATGGTCAGACCAGCGTCTTCGATGCTGCTATCCAGATCAAGGAGCAAGTGCCGGACGGCAATGCTGTGCGCAACGTGGTGAACTTCATCACCACCACGAAGCTCGGAATCATAGGAAAAATATAAATTTCATACCTATAATTTACTCTGTAGTATGGGGTCGGGTTGCTGTGAAGCTACCCGGCCCTTTTTGTTTTAGCCACCTATTCTCCTTACGAGAAATGTTTGACCGATTTATTTGCAACATCTGTCACCGTTTGTGTATTCATTTGTTTCACAGAGTGTTACGGGTGGCAAATCCTTCCTGCATTTGCCACCTATCTGTCACCTAATTGTCATCATTATTTGATGGATGCGAAGAGGTGGTTGCGACTGGAGAGCAATGGTGCGTATTGCGATGCCGTGCTGCTGTCGCCGGACTGCTGCCGGTGTGTCGGTGTCCAGGGTGTGAGTCCGTTGTTGAGGAAACCGTGGAGGCGGAAGTTGTTCTGGAAATGGTCTTTCGCCATGCGCCCGATGAGGATGGGGAGGCGTCGGTGGATGAGCTGGGTCAGCTCTTTCTGGTGCGTTTCGAGGTGCCGGATGAAATTTTTGTCGTCCATGATGATATGGTTATGGGGGTTGGTTTGTTGGGGATTTGAGGGGGCGGTGGCGTAGAAACGCCGCCGCACAGGGGATTTTTGAGGATTGTGAGAAATTTTTTGTTCATATTGTTTGTTTATTGAATTATTATGTTTACCTTTGCGACAACGATTATAAGGCTTTCCAAATACCGCGTCGGGTTGTAGTCCCGAAGGGAGAGGGTTTGGGGAGCCTTTTTTTTACATTTTGATGTGGTCAGAAATGCTGTGAATTTGATATTCGTGCCATGTCATCTCATGTATGATGATATAGCTCGGTTCACCACACAACTCAATTTCAAAAATGTGGCTTTTTCCCACACCCGGTCTTACTTTCGGGTCGATAGTCTCACCTTTGTATACAGCCTTTTTAAAGACTTCAGGCAAGTCTAACAGCAGCTCATTCTTTTCACGATAGAACTTGTGGGGTTGATTAAGCCACTCCTTTATTTTCTTTTGCGAAATGGTTACGTCGTGAGAAAACTCTTTGTTTTTCAACACTTCTTCACGCAAGAAGGCCGCTTCTGTTTTCAGTTCTTTAGCCCTCTCCTTGTCGATTTTCTTCTTCTCTTCCGTTGAATGTATGCAGCCATTGATATATGGGCAGTTGTAGCAGTCTTTGGTTCTGTTGGTGAAGAGGGTGCGGAGGCGGCTCTTGAAGCCGGGCTTGTAGAAGCTGCATGAGGAGCAGGACTGTGGGAAGTAGGGATGGGATTGGGAGAACGTGGCCTTGCTGGTGCCGGGGTTGGTG